>NZ_CP102409.1:405000-725000 GCF_024628725.1 Ruegeria sp. YS9 | reverse complement strand
TCGTGTTCGTATAGAAGCCTTCGACCCGCAGATAAGTGGTCTGGACGTCATAGACACCCATCAACACCTTGCTGAACAGGCTGGTCTGGATCGCCTGACCGAAGTGGCTGTTATAGGCGCCAAGATTCACCTTGCTGTGGACCCGGTAGGCAATGATCTTGTGATCGGCGTCAAAGGCCAGCTCGGCCAGCGAGGTCAGATCCCGGCCATGATGATCAGACAGCATCGCCTCGGACCGGTCGGACATCCAGTGCACCGGCCGACCCAGCTTCATCGCCGCCACGGAGACGCAGAAATATTCAGGGTATGGCATCACTTTCATACCGAACCCGCCACCGACATCCGGGGTCGTGACGCGTATGTCTTCCGCATCCAGTTTCAGCTTTTGTGCCAGTTGGGCCTTCATCGCCCAGACGCCCTGACCTCCGTAAGAGAAATGCAGACGCCCCTCGGACCAATCGGCCTGGCAGCCACGCGGTTCAAGCGAACTGATGATGACCCTGTTGTCGACGACGTTCAGCGACACGGTATGCGCGGCGGCCTGAAAGGCAGCCTCGGTCGCGGTTTCGTCGCCCAATCCCCAATCAAAAGCACGGTTCTCGGGCGCTTCCGCGTGCAGGGTCTCTCCCCCTGCATCGACGTCCAGTTTGGCCGGGCGTTCTTCTGTATCCATCCAGATCAACTCGACCGCGTCTTGCGCCTGCGTCAGCGTATCCGCAATGACAACTGCCACCGGCTCGCCCACGAAACGCACGCGATCCCTGGCCAGCATGTGCCGATCCGGCGCAGCGGCCTTGGACCCATCCCGGTTCTGCAAGACAGCCGCATTCAGCACCGTGTCGATGCCTGATGCGGCCAGATCGTCCAGCGTCATGACCAGCCGAACACCGTCGGCAGCCCGCGCGGCATCGACATCCAGAGAGGTGATGTCACCATGCGCCACCGGGCTGCGGAAGAATGCGGCAAACAAAGCGTTCCCGGGTACCGCATCATCCATGTAACGCCCCTGCCCGGTCAGGAACCGTTGATCCTCGGTCCGTTTCACCGGCTGGCTTCTGCCGAACTTTTCCATGGGTGGCCCTCCTGCGCGATATCAGGGGCGAGCCTAGCCCGCGACCCGGCGATGTCCAGCGGGGTTCACCGAAATTCGTTTGCGCGCAAAGGGTGTTCGGATAGCCTTGGGCCATGAGCTGGGCGCATGATACCGTTTTTCCCTTCTCTGCCCCGATGACCAGCGGGCAGACGACCACACATGACGTTTATGTCGGCGGTGAAGGCCCACCGATCCTGATCCTTCAGGAACTGCCAGGGATCGGGCCAGAAACGCTGGCGTTGTCCGCAAAGCTCAACGCATCCGGCTTTCGCGTCTACCTGCCTCATTTGTTTGGAACCTATGGCAAGGTTGAAATGGCAAAGAACATGGCCCGGTTGTTCTGCGTGCGGCGCGAGTTCAGCATTTTCGCCCGTGGCAGGCAGAGCCCCGTTGCAGGATGGATGCGCGCCCTGACCCGTGAAATCAAGCAGTGCGAAAACAGCGCCGGTGTAGGCGTCATCGGCATGTGCCTGACCGGCAGTTTCGCCCTTACCCTCATGGCCGAAGACGCCGTTCTGGGCGGGGTAGCCAGCCAAACTGCGCTGCCGATCCTCGGGGGCCGCCATCTGCACATGAGCGCTGAAGACATCGGCGCGGCCTCTGCGGGTATGGCCGCGAAAGGCCCCGGCCTGGCGATGCGGTATTCAGAAGACAGGCTTGCCCCCAAGAAACTGATGCGGGCGCTTGAACAGGCGTTCGGCGATCTACTGGAAACGGTCGAATATCCCGGCAAGGATCATTCGCTGTTGACGCTGGATTTCCACGAACCCGCCTATCAACGCGTTGACGCCTATTTCAAGGCGCGCTTTGGTATGGCTTAGGCGCACTAGGCCTTCCCCTTGCCGCGCGCATTCGCTATTGCAGGCGCTGACCCGAATTTGTTGACGCAGGACGCATCCAATGGCGATGGAAAAGACATTCAACGCGGCCGAGGCCGAGGCCCGCATTTATGAGGCCTGGGAACAGGCCGGAGCCTTCAAGGCAGGCGCGAACAAATCGCGCGACGAGAGCTTTTGCATCATGATCCCGCCGCCGAACGTGACCGGTGCGCTGCATGTGGGCCATGCGTTCAACAACACTCTACAGGACATCCTGATACGCTGGCACCGGATGCGTGGCTTTGACACGTTGTGGCAGCCCGGGCAGGACCACGCCGGCATCGCAACCCAGATGCAGGTCGAGAAGATGCTGGCCGCCACCCAACAACCCAGCCGCAACGAATTGGGTCGCGAAAAGTTTCTGGAGAAAGTCTGGGAATGGAAGGGTGAATACGGCGGCACCATCATCGAGCAGCTGAAGCGCCTCGGCTCTTCCTGTGACTGGTCGCGCAACGCATTTACCATGGCCGGTGCGGCGGGCGATCCGCGCACGGGCCACGAAAACAGCCCCAACTTCCACGACGCGGTGATCAAGGTTTTTGTCGACATGTACGACAAAGGCCTGATCTACCGCGGCAAGCGGCTGGTCAACTGGGATCCGCATTTCGAAACCGCGATATCGGACCTCGAGGTCGAGAATATCGAAGTCGCCGGCCATATGTGGCACTTCAAATACCCTTTGGCAGGCGGTGAGACATATGAGTATTTGGAAAAAGATGAAGATGGGAATGTGATCTTCCGCGAGGAGCGTGATTATATTTCGATCGCCACGACCCGCCCCGAAACCATGCTGGGCGACGGCGCGGTTGCGGTGCACCCCACGGACGAACGCTATGCGCCGATCGTCGGCAAGCTGTGCGAAATCCCGGTTGGTCCGAAAGAGCATCGCCGCCAGATCCCGATCATCACCGATGACTACCCCGATCCGAATTTCGGCTCGGGCGCGGTGAAGATCACCGGCGCGCATGACTTCAACGACAACATGGTCGCCAAACGCGGCGGTATTCCGATGTATCGCCTGATGGACACCAAGGGCGCGATGCGGGCCGATGGAGCCCCTTACGCAGACGAGGCAGGCAAGGCACAGGAATACGCGCGCGGCCGCGCCTTCACCGAGAACGAAATCGACGCGATCAATCTGGTGCCGGATCATCTTCGCGGCCTCGACCGGTTCGAAGCGCGGGCCAAGGTGGTGGAAGAGATCACGGCTGATGGTCTGGCCGTGATGACCCGCGCGGATGATCCGCGTCTGGGCTCGACCGCTTTGAAGCCGGATCAGGAAGGGGCCGACAAATTGGTGCCGCTGGTCGAGAGCAAACCGATCATGCAGCCCTTCGGCGACCGGTCGAAGGTGGTGATCGAGCCGATGTTCACCGATCAGTGGTTCGTGGATGCCGAAAAGGTCGTCGGCCCCGCGCTGGACGCGGTCAAGGACGGCACGGTCAAGATCATCCCCGAGTCGGGCGAGAAGACCTATTACCACTGGCTGGAAAATATCGAGCCCTGGTGCATCAGCCGCCAGCTGTGGTGGGGACATCAGATTCCGGTTTGGTATGGTCTCGACCTGTCCGCGGAAGACTTCATTGACGATGAGAATGATGGCGACCTTGATCTGGTTGAATTGGGCCGGTTGCTGAACGAAGGCGGCATGCTGCACCGTGGCAATGTCATGGAATGTGCCGCGAGCTTTGAGGCCGTTACCGAAAAGTTCCTTGACGACAATGCGGACATTCCCAGCCCTCTGAGCCACGCGACCGTGATCGAAGTCGCCGACAAGCAGGAGGCGATCCATCGGTTCGCCGAAAGCCTGGCGCAGTACGCCGTTGATCAGGATCCGACCAAGCTGGTCTATCCGGTTTGGCGCGACCCGGATGTGCTGGATACCTGGTTCTCCTCCGGCCTCTGGCCCATCGGCACGCTGGGCTGGCCCGAACAGACCGAGGAGTTGCAGCGCTACTTCCCCACCGATGTCCTGATCACCGGTTTTGACATCCTGTTCTTCTGGGTCGCCCGGATGATGATGATGCAATTGGCCGTGGTCGATCAGGTCCCGTTCCACACCGTCTATCTGCACCAGCTCGTCCGCGACGAGAAGGGCAAGAAGATGTCCAAGACCACCGGCAACGTCATCGACCCGCTGGAAATCGTGGACGAGTTCGGCGCCGACGCGCTGCGCTTTACCAACGCCTCGATGGCGGCCATCGGCGGCGTGCTGAAACTGTCGCGCGAACGTATCACCGGCTATCGCAACTTCGGCACCAAGCTGTGGAACGCCGTCCGCTTTGCCGAAATGAACGAGGTCTTCACCGACGCAGTGCCGCAACTGGACGTGGCTGACCTGAAGCCCAAGGCCGCCGTCAACCGCTGGATCATCGGTGAAACCGCCCGCGTGCGCGAAGAGGTCGACGCGGCGCTGGACAGCTATCGCTTCAACGATGCCGCCAACGGGCTCTATGCTTTCGTCTGGGGCAAGGTCTGTGACTGGTACGTGGAACTGTCCAAGCCACTGCTGCAAGGCGACGACGCCGAGGCCCAGGCCGAGACCCGCGCCACAATGCGCTGGGTTCTGGACCAGTGCATGGTCCTGCTGCACCCGATCATGCCCTTCATCACCGAGGAACTGTGGGGCCTGACGGGCAGCCGCGCCAAAATGCTGGTGCATGCCGACTGGCCAACCTATGCCGCCGCCGATCTGGTCGATGCCGACGCGGATCGCGAGATGAACTGGGTTATCTCGGTGATCGAGAACACCCGCTCGGCCCGCGCCCAGATGCGCGTTCCGGCTGGTCTTTATGTGCCGATGCTGGTGACCGAGATCGACGCCCACGGCCAGGCCGCCTGGGACCGAAACGAGGCGCTGATAAAGCGGTTGGCGCGGATCGACAGCCTGACCAAAGCGGATGAACTGCCCAAGGGCACGATCTCGATTGCCGCCCCCGGAGCCTCCTTTGGCCTGCCGCTGGCGGATATCATCGACATCGGCGCGGAAAAGGAACGGCTGGAAAAGGCCAGGGCCAAGCTGGCCAAGGAACTGGGCGGCCTGCGCGGCCGTCTGAACAACCCGAAATTCGTGGCCTCGGCGCCCGCAGAGGTCGTGGAAGAGGCCAAAGCCAACCTCGCCGCCCGCGAAGAGGAAGAAGCGAAACTGAACGAGGCGCTTGCTCGACTGACCGAAATCGCCTGATCTTCATCTTTTTCCAAATACTCAAATCCAGAACCCCGTCGCGACCACAACGGCGGGGTTTTCTTGTGCGCGATGGGACCTTGCCCGACCCTGCCCCCGCTTGTTAGCAATCAGCGAACACATAATTCCGAGGCCGTCATGACGCACAAAGCCCCACCGCTCCAGACAGTCTCGACCGGGCTGGTTGTGGCAATCGTCGGCTTCTTCAGCTCTTTCCCGATTGTATTGCAGGGATTGGCGGCGATGGGGGCATCCCCGGCGCAGGCGGCGTCCGGATTGATGATGGCGGCGATCGCCATGGGCCTGACCGCCATCGTGCTGAGCCTGTGGTACCGACAGCCGATCAGCGTGGCCTGGTCCACGCCGGGTGCGGCCCTGCTGGCGGTTTCCGCCACACCCGCATTGGGGTTTGCCGAAGCGACCGGCGCGTTCCTTTGCGCAGGGGCTTTGACTGTGTTGGCCGGGCTCTGGCGACCTTTGGGGCGGTTGGCTGCGGCGATACCGACGACTCTGGCGCAGGCCATGTTGGGGGGCGTGTTGCTGCCGCTCTGTATCCTGCCCTTTCAGGCGGCGGTCGAGATGCCATGGCAAGCCTTGCCTGTGATCCTGACATGGTTCATCGCCGGCCGGATCAACCGCCTGTTTGCCGTTCCGGCTGCGGTTGTTGCTGCAGCCGTCGTCGTGGTTCTGAACGCCGGGGACGCGTCCCTGACACCGACGAAATGGATCGCGGCTCCGGTCTGGACCACGCCCGGCTTCTCTGTGGCTTCGGTCATCGGGATTGCCGTGCCGCTGTTCATCGTCACGATGGCGACCCAGAACATCCCCGGAATCGCGGTGATCCGCAGCTTTGGCTACGCGCCGCAGACAGGCAAGCTGTTCTCGGCCGTAGGCATTTCCAGCATCTTGTCTTCTCCGTTCGGTGCCCCAGCCACCTGCCTTGCGGCGATCACCGCTGCGATGTGTTCCAACGAAGACAGCCATCCAGACCCCGAACAACGCTACTGGTCCGCGGTGATGGGTGGGGTATTCTATTGCCTGTTCGGGGTGTTCGCCGTGGCAATCACCGGGTTCGCAATTCATGCCGATCCACTGTTGATGGGCACGCTGACCGGTGTTGCGCTGATCGGGGTGATGGCCAATGCCACATCCGCCGCGCTGGAAGTTCCGGCCGAACGCGAAGCGGCCATCCTGACCTTTGCCATCACCGCATCCGGCATTACCGCGTTTGGACTCGGCGCGGCTGTCTGGGGTCTGTTGGCGGGTGGCACCGCCTATCTGGTTGCGCAACGCGTCAGATAGCCGGTTTCAACCTCCCTGCGGGTCACGTATGATGGTGGCATGTTTGGTGCACTGGGAAAACTGGTCGAACGCCAGATCAAGAAAGCCCAGGCCGAGGGTCAGTTGCAGGGCCTCGAGGGCGAAGGCCAACCGCTGCCTGACCGGTCATCCGAGGCATTGAGCGATCCGGCCACCGCCGCCGGCCATCGGATCATGGCGCAGGCAGGCGTGTTGCCGGAAGAATTCGCCATCAAAAAGCAGCTCGACACAGAGCGACAGAACTATGCGACCCTGACGGACCCCGCCGAGCGTAAGGCCGCCATGGCTCGTATCGCCGATCTGGAGATGCGCTACAACATGGCCCGCGACGCGCGGCGGTCTTTCATGCGGTGATCATTTGAACACGGGCTTGCGGCCCTGCATCTGCGCCATGACAACTTCCATCTGGTCGGGCTTGCCGATCAATTCCACCTGCTCGGCCGATTCCGCCATCAGAACGTCAGCGCGTGACTGAGTTTCGGCGACTTCGATCAATCGCTTGGCGGCACGGATGGCCGAAGGGCTTTGACCGGCGATATTTTCGGCGATGGCAAGCGCCTCGGTCAACGGGTCATCGGACAGCTGCGTGACAAGGCCCCAATCGGCCGCCTGCGGCGCACCGATCGGGCGGGCCGTATAGGTCAGCAGACGCAATACGTCCGACCGGACCAGACGAGGCAACAGAACCATGCCACCCATGTCGGGGATGATGCCCCATTTCATCTCCATCACGGCCAGTTTCGCCTCGGGATGCGCGATACGGATATCCGCGCCCAGCGCGATTTGCAGGCCACCGCCATAGGCCACGCCCTGAATTGCGCAGATCACCGGAACCGGTACGCGACGCCAGATCAACGCCAGCTCCTGCATCTCGTTGGCGTCTTCATGACTGCGGGTCATCAGCCATTCCGTTGGGTCCATATGGGCCATCTTGGCAAAGCTTGCCATGTCGAGCCCGGCGCAAAAGCTTTTGCCTTCACCAGACAAGACCACGGCACGGGCATCCGACGCGGCGACCTCTTGCCCGGCGGACAGAAGCGCCTTGATCATCGCATCATCCAGCGCATTCATCTTGTCGCCTCGGGTCAGAGTGACATGGGCAACGTGGTCTTGATAGGCAACGGATACGCGTGACATGGGGGACCTCCGGTATTTCTATTGCTGCAAACATGCCCGGACAGAATGCGGAATACCACTGCGACGTCAGGGCATTTCGCCGACAGGCATTCGTCCGAACCACGGGGAATCGAGGGTCATGACATAGAACTGATCACCCACGATCTTGCCCCCGGTCGTGATGCCCAAGCGGCCTTGCGGGTCCTGTAGCGTGCGCAGAATCGCACCATCGCCGTTGAACTGCACCATCATGCCGCGATGGATTGGCGCGGGGCGTACTGCCGGACCCAACCGCCAGATCACCTTACGCAGGAACGGGTACGGCATCAGTGCCTCGGACGGGACACGCGGGCTGGCGAAGGCCATCCAATAGGTGCCGTCGCCCTGAGCCTCGAGGTTGTCGGGATAGCCGGGCAGGTTTTCCAGCAGGATCTCTTGTTGCCCTGCTTTTGGTCCGGTCAGCCACAGCTTGTGCACGCGCGCGCGACCTGTTTCCGCGATCAGCAGAAAATCCTCGTCAGGAGAAAGCGCGACACCGTTGGTATAGACAAACCCCTCGGCGATCTTCTGGGTGCTGCCATCGGGAGTGCGGCGCGCGACGTAACCTGTATCGGACTGTTCCCAGATGCTGAGGACAGAGGTCGGTTTGGTCCCGCCCATGGTTTCCGGGTCAAAGCGATCAGATGAATTCGAGAAGTAAATCGTGCCATCCTGCGCCACGTCCAACTGGTTGGCGTAGATCACCGGCGCGCCGTTGATGTCACTCACCACCCTGTCCAACGTGCCCGGACCGGTCCAGCGCATCACGCCCCGATAGCTGTCGGCGATGTAAAGCGCGCCATCCGGTCCGGCCTTGAGGCCCAGCGGACGCCCGCCAAGCTGGTCAACTGTAACCGGATCCGCCCCGTCGATGCGGTAAAGGGTACCTGACAGACTGGTCGTGTAGACCGTTCCATCGGGCATGACGGCGATGTCTTCAGGGCCGATCTCTTCCCCCGGCAGGCGGATCAGCTGCGCTGCGTCCAGTGCTGTATTTTCAACGAAATCCCCAGTGAATCCGGCATCTTCCGGCAACTCGACGGCAACAGGTTCAACCGGGACGGGCCAGAATAGAAGATAGGCGAGGCCCAGGAGAATAACGGCAACGAAAACGCGCATCTGCGCTCCTTTTTCAAATCTCTTTTCCGGCGCGCCCAAACATGGTGCGTGCTTGCTCATTGATCGGGCTTGGGGTTATCTGCGGACATGACCGGACCTCGATACACCCCGCTTGCCCAAACCCTGCCCGCCACCGTGCCCTTTGTGGGCCCCGAAACGCAAGAGCGTCAACGTGGCACGCCATTTGTTGCGCGATTGGGAGCCAACGAGAGCATTTTCGGACCCTCGCCCCGCGCGATCGAGGCCATGGCGCAAGCCGCGTCAGATATCTGGATGTACGGCGACCCCGAAAACCATGACCTGCGTCATGCCTTGGCCGACCATCATGGCATATCGTCGGAAAATATCGTCGTGGGCGAAGGGATTGATGGGCTTTTGGGCTATCTGGTGCGGCTGATCGTCGGGCCCGGGGATGCCGTTGTCACTTCGGATGGGGCGTATCCGACCTTCAACTATCATGTGGCCGGGTTCGGCGGGGTGATTCACAAGGTGCCGTATTCAGGTGACCACGAGGATCCTTCGGCCCTGTTTGCCAAGGCTGCTGAGGTTGGTGCCAAGCTGGTCTATCTGGCCAATCCGGACAATCCGATGGGCAGCTGGCATACCGGCGCGGACATCGTGGCCGCCATGGATGCCTTGCCTGATGGGTGCCTGCTGGTTCTGGATGAGGCCTATGTGGAATGTGCACCCGAGGGGACGGCTGCACCTGTGAGTGCTGGTGATCCGCGCGTGATCCGGATGCGAACCTTTTCGAAGGTCTATGGCATGGCGGGTGCGCGGGTTGGCTATGCCATGGGCACGCCGGATCTGATCGCGGCCTTCAACAAGGTGCGCAACCATTTCGGCATGAACCGCGCTGCGCAGGCCGGGGCTTTGGCGGCTTTGCAGGATGGCGCGTGGCTGGAGCATATCCAAGCACAGATCGCAGAGGCGCGTGAGCGGATCGGCGCGATTGCCCGGGAAAACGGATTGGCGGTCCTGTCTTCGGCCACCAATTTCGTAGCGATTGACTGCGGGCGCGACGGGGTTTTTGCCAAGGCCGTGCTGGACGCCCTGATGGCGCAGGGGATTTTTGCCCGAATGCCGTTCGCGGCACCGCAGAACAGGTGCATTCGGGTAAGTTGTGGCCCGGCGTCTGATCTGGACGCGTTCGCCGCCGCTTTGCCCAAGGCGCTTGCGGTTGCGCGGTTGGGCTGATTGATCCCTATCCGCCCGGCCGGACAGCAAAGGGGGGCTGTCTGCCCCCCATCGCGCCACGGCGCGATTCCCCCCCGAGGATATTGTTGGCCAGATGAAGAGACGGATCGGGCGGAGACGCCCGTAGAATGTCAGGCGGCCAGCACGGCGGCGGCGGCTTCGAGGGCCCCCTTGCCACGCGATATGTCAAGTGAAGCCATGCCCGTTTCCACACCGCCCAGAATGGCCATGACCATCTGCCCGTTGATATGCCCCATGTGGCCGAGACGGAAACAGCTGTCATAGTCCTCCATCCCAAGGCCGATGCCCAGTGTCAGACCCAACCGGGTTTCGGTGAACCCACGCAGGGCCGTGCCGCGACCTTCCGTCAACCGCAAAGCAGTGACGGCGTGGCTGCGAAAGGTGCGATCAGCGACGTTCAGGTGCAACATGCCGCCTTCGGCCCAGGTCTCACAGGCCGCCCAGATGGCATTGGCCAGGCGCTCATGGCGGGCCCAGACCTGTTCGATCCCCTCTGCTTGGATCAGATCAAGCGCGGCGCGCAGGCCATAGAGGTGGTGTGTGGGTGCGGTGCCGTTGAAATACTGATAGAACAGGTCCGGGTTAGCGCGCGGCTGCCAGTCCCAATACTGCGAAACGCGCGGCATGGTGGCCCGTTTGGCTTGTGCTTTCTGGTTGAAGAAAACAAAGCCGATGCCCGCCGGGGTCATCAGGCCTTTTTGGCAAGCGGCAACTGTGACATCCACGCCCCAGCCATCCATCTCGAACCTGTCACAGCCCAGCGAAGCAATGCAGTCTGCCATCAACAGCGCCGGGTGCTGCAAGTCGTCCAGAAGCCTGCGCAGCGCCGGGATGTCGTTCCGGATCGAACTGGATGTATCCACGTGCACCGCCAGAACCGCCTTGATCTGGTGACTTTGATCCGCACGCAACGCATCTGCGATCCGGTCGAAATCCCAGGCTGAAGAGGTGCCGAAATCGATCAACTGTACCTTTGCCCCGATCCCTTCGGCCATTTCGGCCCAGCCATGGGTGAACCTGCCCGAGGCCGGGGCCAGAACGGTTTCGCCGGGGGCGATCACGTTGGACAGCGCCGCCTCCCACGTGCCGTGGCCATTGGCGATATAGATGGCGACGTTGTGCTTTGTGCCGGCAACCCGGCACAGATCGCGCGTCAGGCCGGGCATCATATCAATGAGTTCGCCATCATAGATGTTGGGCGACGGGCGGTGCATGGCTTGCAAAACCGCGTCCGGCATGACCGAAGGGCCTGGAATGGCCAAATATGCCCGCCCCTGGGAAAGGGAAACTGTCTGTGTCATGGGGTCAACCTGTATGAATTGACACCCACATTACCGAGGGGTCGCGCAGCGTCAATCCGCCAGCTTCGATGCCTCGCACGCAAGTGTTTCGATCCCGGCCCAATCGCCGGTTTCGACCATTTGCTTCGGCGCAACCCAACTGCCGCCGGCGCAGATCACGTTGGGCAATGACAGGTAATCGCGGGCGTTGGAGGGGGACACACCACCCGTAGGACAGAAGCTGATCTGTGGCAACGGCGCGCCGATCGCCTTCAGCGCAGGTGCACCACCTGAGGCTTCGGCCGGGAAGAACTTCAGCATGTCATAGCCCTTTTCCAGCAACGCCATCGCTTCACTTGCCGTGGCGGCTCCGGGCAGCAGCGGCAGGCCTTCGGCTTCGCACGCCGCGATCAGGGCATCCGTGGCGCCGGGGGAAACGCCGAACAGCGCGCCGGCCTGTTTGGCAGCCCGGACATCATCGGGCGTGACCAGCGTGCCTGCACCGACCACGCCGCCGGGCACTTCGGACATGGCCTTGATTGCATCCAGCGCCGCCGGGGTGCGCAAGGTCACCTCAAGCGCGGGCAAGCCGCCGGCGACCAGCGCCTCGGCCAGAGGGCGGGCCTGTGCGGCGTCATCGACGACCAGCACGGGAACAATAGGCGCCAGGGCACAGATTTCGCGGGTGCGTTGGGTTTTCGACATCTCTTATGCTCCGAATATGCTGGCGCCAGTGTCGGCGGACCCGACATTCTGCCGAAACGCAGCGAAGAGATCGCGCCCGACACCGTGTTGATTGGCAGAAAGGTCGGCGGTGGCGGGGGACCGGTCCAAAACCCCATTGGTCAGGATTTCCAGTTCGCCGTTGACCGCATCGACACGCAGGATGTCACCGTCTTGCAGGCAGGCGATGGGCCCGCCGTCCAGTGCCTCGGGGCAGACATGGATGGCGGCGGGTACTTTGCCGGATGCACCCGACATGCGGCCATCTGTGACCAGTGCCACTTTCTGTCCACGGCCCTGCAAAATCGACAGGATAGGTGTCAGCGAATGCAGCTCGGGCATCCCATTGGCCTTTGGCCCCTGAAAGCGGACCACGACGATGACGTCATCAGTGAACTCTCCGGCCTTGAATGCGGCTTTGACCTCATCCTGACCGTGAAACACGCGCACGGGGGCTTCGACGACCTGATGTTCTGGCGCGACGGCTGATACTTTCATGACCCCGGTGCCCAGATTTCCTGTCAGGCGCGAGAGGCCACCTGTGGGTTGGAACGGGTCTTTGGCCGGGCGCAGGATCTTTTCGTTCAGGCTGTGACCCGCGCCGTCCTGCCAGATCAGCTCACCATCAATCAGCTTGGGTTCCTTGGTATAGTTGTGTAGCCCCTGCCCCGCGACGGTCAGCGTGTCAGGGTGCAGCAGGCCATCTTCAAGCAGCGTTCCGATCGTGTACCCTAGGCCGCCGGCCGCATGGTAATGGTTCACATCCGCCAGACCATTGGGATAAACCCGCGCGACCAGCGGCACGACTGCGGATATGTCGGAAAAATCCTGCCAGTCCAGCACGATGCCACCGGCGCGCGCCATGGCGATCAGGTGGATCAGAAGATTGGTTGACCCACCGGTCGCCATAAGGCCCACGATGCCGTTGACGAAGGCGCGTTCATCCAGAACCTGATAAACTGGTGTATAGCTGTTGCCCAACGCACTGAGCGACAGGGCACGCCGCGCGCCTTCCTCGGTCAGGGCATCGCGCAACGGGGTATTCGGATTGACGAAGCTGGAGCCCGGCAGGTGCAGGCCCATGAACTCCATCAGCATCTGGTTGGTATTGGCGGTGCCGTAGAAGGTACAGGTGCCGGGGCCGTGATAGGCTGCCATTTCGGCCGCCATCAGTTCTTCGCGGCCCACCTCTCCGGCGGCGAATTTCTGTCGGACCTTGGCTTTTTCGTCGTTCGGCAAGCCGCTGGTCATCGGTCCTGCGGGCAGGAACACGGCTGGCAGATGGCCAAAGGCCTGCGCGCCGATGATCAGGCCGGGGACAATCTTGTCACAAACCCCGAGGAACACGGCCGCGTCGTACGTGTTATGGCTGAGCGCCACACCGGTCGCCAGTGCGATCACATCGCGTGAGAACAGCGACAGCTCCATCCCTGCTTCGCCCTGGGTGACACCGTCACACATGGCTGGCACACCGCCTGCCACCTGTGCCGTTCCTCCGGCGGCGCGGATCGCGTCGCGGATCAGGGCGGGATACCGTTCGAACGGCTGATGGGCCGAAAGCATGTCATTATAGGCGGTGACGATGCCCAGATTGCCGGCGGTGCCGGTGGCCATCGATTGCTGGTCTTCGCCTGCACCCGCATAGGCGTGGGCCTGACCGCTACAGGACAGATGCGCACGGGCAGGACCTTTGGATCTGGCCTGTTCCATCCGTTCAAGATGTGGGCCGCGCAGATCGGCGCTGCGGTCGATGATCCGTCTGGTGACATCGGAAATGACTGAGTGAACCATGATTACCCTCCGATCTGACGCCAGCGACGCCCATCGCGATGCATCAGCATCAATGCTTCTTCGGGGCCTGAACTGCCCTGATCATACCGGGATGGGCGGTCTCCGCGCTGCTCCCAGCCCTGAATGATGGGATCGACCCAGGCCCAGGCGGCCTCGGCCTCGTCCCCGCGCATGAACAATGTCTGATCGCCACGGATGACATCCATGATCAGCCGCTCATAAGCGTCGGGGGCTTGCGCTTCGTCCCCAAGCGCATCGGCGAAGCTCATGTCAAGCGCAACGTCCGACAGCCGGAAGCCTCCCGGCCCCGGGTCCTTTATCGTGGTGCGCAAGGTGATGCCTTCATCAGGTTGCAACCGGATCACCAATACGTTTCCGTGCAGCGGGCCGACATTGGGGAAAATCGTATGCGGTGGGTCACGAAAGAACACCGCAATTTCGGATTCGCGGGCCCGCAGGCGCTTGCCAGTGCGCAGATAGAACGGCACACCTGCCCAGCGCCAGTTGCCGATATGAACCTTGAGCGCAATGAAGCTTTCGGTACGGCTGGCGGGGTTGCCGACATGATCGACATAACCGCCCTCGCCCTTTTCGGCCCGGTACTGGCCGCGCGCGATGTCGGATTGGGCGACGGGCTCCAGCGCTTCGATCACTTTGACCTTTTCATCTCGCACCGCGTTGGGCGAGAATTTCGACGGCGGCTCCATCGCGGTCAGACACAGCAACTGCACCAGATGGTTCTGGACCATGTCCCGCATCGCGCCGGACTGATCGTAATAGGCCCCGCGCCCTTCGACGCTTACGGTCTCGGCCACCGTGATCTGCACGTGATCGATATGGGTCGAATTCCAGAGCGGTTCGAACAGCGAGTTTGCAAAGCGCAGCGCCATCAGGTTCTGCACGGTCTCTTTGCCCAGATAATGGTCGATCCGGTAAATCTGATGTTCTTCGAAACAGGCACGTAAGCCCTCGTTCAGCGCCTTCGCCGAGGCCAGGTCGTGCCCAAATGGTTTTTCGACGACGATGCGGCTGTCCGGTGTCGCAAGACCGGCGTCATGCAGCCGCTGCGCGATACCCGAAAACAGGCTTGGACCAACGGACAAGTAAAAGGCCCGCACGACGTCATCGCGCATCAGCTCTTTCAGGTCGGACCACCCGGCCTCACCCAGAGCGTCCACGGGCACGTATTCGACATGGGCAAGGAACCGATCCAATGTCTCTTGGGAAAAGCCGGGCGCGAACTGTTGCATCGATTTGCGAACCTGATCGCGAAACCCGTCATTGTCGATATCCGAGCGTGCCGTGCCGATGATCCGCGCGTCGTCGGGCATTTGCCCGACCTCGAAGCGATGGTACAGGCCCGGCAGGATTTTGCGCTGCGCCAGATCGCCGGTCGCACCGAAAAGCACCAGATCAAATGGCTCTACCGGAATTACGCGTGAAACCATCACAGGCTCCTTCTGAGGTTGCCGATATCAGCTTAGCACGGCGTGAAAACCCGCAAAACCTGATATGTTATCGCTAACATTGCAAGTCTATTAGAAAGCCGCTCATGAAAAATCAAGCACAGTTTGAAGAAACCGTGCCGTTTTGCGCATCAGGTCTGATGGCGCAGCCAGTCCATGACCGCGGGGCGCACCGATTGTTCTCCGCGGTGGCGCGCGTCAGCGATGATTTTGCGAACCTCCGTCAGATTGGACCGCAACAGAAGGCTTTTGACCGGGCCAATCGAGGCGGGACGCATCGACAGCGTCCGAATCCCCATCGCCGCTAGGCACAACGCCTCGACCGGGCGGCCCGCATCTTCACCACAGAAGCTGAGCGGGGTGTCCGAGATATCGCAGCGTTCGACGATGCGCTCCATCAGGCTCAGGAAGCTGACATTCAGTGTGTCATAACGACGGCGGACCAGTTCGTTTTCACGGTCAGCGGCAAAGAAGAACTGCTTGAGATCGTTCCCACCGATTGAAATGAAGTCCACCTCGTCAAAGAATTTCTGCGGCGCAAAGGCCAGCGACGGGGTTTCCAGCATCGCGCCCACTTCAAGCGTTTCGGGCAGAACATGGCCCAATCGCTTTTCCCGCTCGATGGTTTTGTTCACTTCCCAGCGGGCGTCGCGATATTCCTCGGCCTGTGCGACAAAGGGGAACATGATGGTCAGCGGTCGGCCATTGGCGGCGCGCAGCAGGGCCTGCAACTGCATTCGCATGACGCCGCGCTTGTCCAGACCGACACGAATGGCGCGCCAGCCCAGCGCCGGGTTTGGTTCCGCCACGTGCTTCATATAGGGTAGAACCTTGTCCGACCCGATATCGAGTGTGCGGAATACCACCCTTTTGTCCCCCGCCGCGTCCAGAACGCGCTTATACTGGCTGACCAGTTCCGACCGTTTCGGCATCTGGTTGCGGATCAGGAATTGCAGTTCTGTGCGGAACAGGCCAACGCCTTCGGCGCCCGAGGTACCAAGCGAAGGCAGGTCGGCCATCAGACCCGCATTCATCACCAGATTTATCCGCGATCCGTCCCGCGTCACGCAGGGAGTTTCGCGGATCGACGCATAACGTTCCTGCGCCTTGGCCTGCATCGCGATCTTGTCGCGGAAGGCACTGACCACGCTGTCTTCCGGGCGCAGATGCACAACACCCTGATCACCATCGACCAAAATGTGATCTCCGTTCAGGGCCTCGGTGGTGATCCGGCCCACATGCACGACCAAAGGAATAGCCAGCGCCCTTGCAACTATGGTGGCATGGCTGCCGACTGAACCTTCTTCAAGCACGATCCCCTTCAGCGCCCGTCCGTATTCCAGCAGGTCGCCGGGGCCGATATTGCGCGCGATCAGGATCGGATCGGGTGGCAGATCGGCACTGTCCGTCTTGCCTTGCCCGGTCAGGATGCGCAGCAGGCGATTGCTGAGATCGTCCAGATCCGCAAGACGTTCACGCAAGTAAGGATCTGTGACCTGCCCCATGCGCGCTCGGGCTTGGGATTGTTCCTTCTCCACCGCGGCTTCGGCGCTGAGCCCCAGGGCTATGTCTTCCTCCATCCGCCGCATCCAGCCTTTGGAATTGGCGAACATACGGTATGCTTCCAGAACCTTCAGCTGTTCCTTGTCGCCGCCCTGCGAAATTTCGAGCATCTTGTCGACACCGACGCGCAGTTCTTCCACCGCTTCGACCAGACGTTCGCGTTCCCGGTGCGGGTCTTCGGCAATTGGATTGGTCACAACCACGCGGGGTTCGTGCAGCCAGACATGCCCTTCGGCGGATCCTTCCTGTGCCGGACCGCCGCGCAGCAGAACCGATTGCTGGTGCAGGGGTGACAGGGCCGCACCCTCGCCGACAAAGGCGCCAAGCTCGGCCATTTCGGCCAGCACCATGGCGACCACTTCCAGCGCATAGACCTCATCGGCGGAAAATTCGCGCGCCTCGCGGGACTGGACGACCAGAACGCCCAGCTTTTCCCCAAGGCGTTGAACCGGCACACCCAGGAAAGAGGAATACCGTTCCTCGCCGGTTTCCGGCATGTAGCGGAAGCCCTTGGCCGACGGCGCGTCGGCGGTGTTGACAACCTTGCCGAACTTGGCAACCCGCCCCACAAGACCTTCGCCCATGCGCATCCGGGTTTTATGGACCGCTTCCGGAGACAGCCCCTCGGTCGCGCAAAGTTCCAGCGTGTCTTCATCGCGAAACAGGTAGATGGAACACACCTCGGCCCTGATACTGTCAGCGATCAGGTGCGTGATCCGGTCAAGACGTTCTTGACCGGCGGCTTCGCTCGCCATTTCTTCGCGCAACCGCCGCAGCAGCTTGCGGGATTCTGTTTCCGTGCCGTCTGACATGGCCCAACCGATTTAGTGTGTCAGGCGATACCTTTGGCCGATAAGCTCAGGCCGCCTTGTCCAGTTCAAAGGCATCATGCAGTGCCTGAACAGCAAGTTCCATGTATTTCCGATCCACAAGGACGGAAATTTTGATCTCGGAGGTTGTAATGACCTTGATGTTGATCCCCTCATCCGAGAGCACTTTGAACATCTTGGCCGCCACGCCCGATTGCGAGCGCATCCCGATTCCCACAACCGAAACCTTGCAGACATCGGTGTCTGCAACCAGTTCGGCATAGTTCAGCTCGCCCTTTTCCTTGATCGCCAGCAGCGCTTTTTCGGCGCGAGCCACCTGATCCGTGGGGCACGAGAACGTCATGTCCGTGCGACCCTCGTCCGAGATGTTCTGGACGATCATGTCGACATTCACGCCCTCTTCGCTGAGCGCCGAGAAGATGGTTGTGGCGATGCCCGGTCGGTCGGCCACGGAAACAACGGTCATCTTGGCTTCGTCGCGGGAATAGGCCACACCGGCCACAACATTGGATTCCATGATATCCTCCTCGTCGCAGACCAGCGTGCCGGCCTCATCGGATTGTTCTTCAAAGCTTGACAGAACGCGCAGCTTGACTTTGTACCGCATCGCAAGTTCGACCGAGCGTGTTTGCAGCACCTTGGCACCAAGCGACGCCAGTTCAAGCATTTCCTCGAACGAAATGCGGTCCAGCTTGCGGGCCTTTTCGCAGATGCGCGGATCGGTGGTATAGACGCCATCAACGTCCGTATAGATGTCGCAGCGTTCGGCGTCGAAGGCTGCCGCAAAGGCAACGGCCGTTGTATCCGACCCACCCCGGCCCAATGTCGTGATCCGGCCTTCCGGGCTGATGCCCTGAAACCCGGCAACCACGGCCACGCGCATGCCTTCGCTGAATTTCTGGTTCAGGTTCTCGGTCGGAATTTCCTCGATCCGCGCCTGACTGTGCGCGCTGGTGGTCAGCAGCGGCACCTGCCAGCCCTGCCAGCTGCGCGCGGGGATGTCCATTTCCTGCAAGGTCAGGGCCATCAGGCCAGCGGTCACGTTCTCGCCCGAGGACACGACGGCATCGTATTCCCTGGCGTCGAACAGAGGCGACGTTTCGTTCACCCAACCCACAAGCTCGTTGGTTTTGCCCGACATGGCCGAGACGATGACGATCACGTCATAGCCCTTGGCGACTTCAACGCCGATCCGTTTGGCGGCGCGGCGGATGCGGTCCAGATTGGCGACCGATGTGCCGCCGAATTTCATTACGAGTACGGGCATGGGGGCAAAAGTCTCCGCGCCTTGGATTAGAAGTTCCGTGCCTCATAAGCGAGGGGCACCGCAAGGGCAAGGGCGCAAAGCGGTCGCCCCTGCGGCGCAGGGCCGCTTTACATTGGACTGGCGCGATGTCAGCCTAAGGACATCAACCAGATCAAGAGGTTCTTCATGTTTCGCCTAGCCCTTGCCTTTGCAGTAATGTCATCGCCGGCACTGGCCCAGGTCGCGAGTGTCGCAGGGACGGACGGCAAGAACGCGCTGGGCACAATTCCCTGCGCGGCAAATGCCGGTGATCCGGTACAAAGCTGCCACGCCGAACTGCGCCGCCATGATGACGGAAACATAACGGTCGCGGTGGCCCTGGGTGGCGGGCAAGTGCGCAATATCTATTTCAAGGATGGCGTGCCGGACTCCAGCAACTCGACCTCGAAAATCTCACATGAAACGCGCGGCGATATGATGGTGGTCTACATTGAGCCCGGTGAGGTCTTTGAAATCCCCAAAGCCGCATTGACCTCTCAATAGGCGTGCGGTTGCCCGTCATAGGTTTCAAAACAGCCCGTTGTGCTTAGCGACAGGGCATCAAATCGTTCAATCAGGCCGGACACGGCCTGATCCACATCGATATCGGCCGCTGCACCGCCCATATCCGTCTGAACCCAGCCCGGATGATAGATGCCGACGGCAATCCCGTCATCTTTGAGATCCATCGCCAGATTCCGCCCAAGGTTCAGAGCCGCCGCCTTGGACGCGCGGTAGATATAACTGCCACCCGGCGCAAGCGTGTGCGACGCCATTTTCGACGAAAGGATCGCGATCTTGCCACCCGCCGCGCGTAGGTTGGGCAACAGTGTCTGTATCGTCAGAAAGACTCCCGTGACATTTACCGCAAAGCTGTGTGCCCACATGTCGGCCGGGTAGCCATCGATCGAATGCCCCTTGTCCAAATACACGCCAGCGTTGCAGACCAGCAGGTCGATGGGCTGGTCTTTCAACTGTTCTGCCATGGCTGATTGCTGCACGGGATCGGACACATCCAGACGCACCTGTATGCTGCCGTCGCGCGCCGTCCCGGTGACCTTGTCCCCCCGGTTGACGTAACGCTGTGCCAGGGCTTGCCCGATGCCGCGATTGGCGCCGGTGATCATGACGTGCATGATCAATTGGTCTTTCTGCTTGGAACAAACGGCAGCGGAGCCACCGGCACGCCATCTTCGATCAGGGATTTCGCCTCATCCAGCTTGGCTTCTCCGTAAATCGCACGCTCCGGAGCCTCGCCCAGATGAATCTTGCGCGCCTCGCTGGCGAAATCTTTCCCTACATAATCCGAGTTTTCTTCGACGTGGCGGCGCATTTCGGCCAAAACCTTCTCGATTTCAGGCGATGGGGTGGCCACGTCGATCTTTTCTTCAGGGGTGGAACGGATTTCACTTTTCTTACGTGCATTCCGCGCCGGGCGGACGCGTGGCGTCATGACCGCTTTCTCGACCTGCGTGCACCCGCAAACCGCGCAGGTGACCATACCCACAGAGGCCAGCTTGTCATAGGCTGCGGCGGATTGGAACCAGCTGTCGAAACTGTGGCCTTCGCTGCATTTCAACGCGTATTGAATCATGTTCAGTCCAAAAAAACGATTGGCGAATAGATACCGATCAAGATGACAATATCAAGCCTATCAGATGCTACTTTAATGTGAGTACGGCTTAAAGTCGCGCAACAATTCAGCAAGCTCATCAGAATCGACCTTTAGCGCCGCTTTTTTCGGCGAAAACCACTTGCGCCGACGCTCGGTCTTTTCCGGGTAGTCTGGCGACACAGCGCTTACATGCACTGGAAAAACATCCACCAGACACAAGGATGGGGGCCAGTTCGAATGGTGCTTGAGATGCAGGAACTGCCCCAGTCGCGCCCCGTTGATCCGTCCAGATACGCCCGCCTCTTCCCAAGCCTCTTGCAATGCGGTTTCCTGCGGGCTCAGACCGGGGATGAGCCATCCTTTGGGTATGATCCATCGCCGTGACTTGCGTGTCGTGACCAACAAAATCTTGGGACGGCCGCGCTTGATCCGGAAACACAAAGCCGAGGATTGCCGCAAAACTGGCTGCCTTGCAGCTTTTGGAAGGTCATGAAGCAACAATCCTGCATTCATCGAGCGACGCTCCCTTTCGGTCAAACGTCAGCCATCCAAACTCGTAAGCCCACCCGATCTAGAGGCCGACGCCCGAAACCATACCACATGATGTATCACACGCCAAGTCACTCGCGTCGATCAGGATATCGCCTACATTCGGGCAGAAAGCCGCCGTGCCAGATCGTCATGGGGAATATCAGCGTCAATTGCCAGTCGGCGCAAACCGAAATGCACGCGCGCGATCTGTTGGTAATAGCGCGTGTAGACATAATTCGTGCCACCCCCGGCCAATGCCCCCAGCACAGGAACGGACTGGGCTGCAAGCTTTTGCCCCAGTACAATCGAAAAACGCGGCGCAACGGCGGCAATCAGGCGTTGCATGGCCGGTCCGGTCAGCGTCAGCCGGACCGAGAAAAAACCCAGGTCTGCCCCATCATCATGCGACAATGGTCCTGCCGCCGACAAAACGCGGACGCAATCGAACTTTACGTTTTCGGCAGAGGGATCAAACCCCTCGCGCGCGGCGGCCCCCTGAATGGCGCGTAGCAGCATCGCGGTTGTCGCGGGCAGCTCCATCAGGGCTGTCGAAACGCCGCCCAGCCCCCCGGCCGCACCCATGGCAGTCGTCACCGCGGTGTTGACCCAGGGCTGCTGATCAGGAACCGCGCGCCGCGAGCCCTCGGCCGCATGCATCGCCAGCCATAACGCCTGTTCGGTTGCGCCTGTCAGGCCATTCCGAACGGGTTCGGGCAATTGCTCCAGCAATGACTCGGCTGACCCCCCAAGTTTGTTGAGAAGTTTCACGCCAGCCCCTCCGGCGGATCGGTAGTGGTCCGCCAAACGATCCAGTTCGGCCTCGGTATCCACGTTTTCAACAAGAACAACGTTCTGCATTCACGCCCTCCTGCCTACCAACATCGGCGCTGCGCAGCATGGTTTCAATAGGTCAGCGGCCCCAACGCGTTACCGCACCCTGAACCCCGGACCAGGCGCCGGGCACCAGTTCCAGCCCCAAAACCCGGTCAGGGTTGGTGGGCGGAGGCATCTCGACCGCGTGCAATCGTGTGAAACCGAACCGGCTGTAATAGGGCTCATCCCCCACCAGCATGACCCTTTGCCAACCGCGTGTGCGCCCCGCCTCGACTCCTGCATGTATCAAATATCCGCCCAGGCCTTCACCTTGGTGGGTGGGGTGCACGGCAACCGGCCCCAACAGCAGAGCATCGTGATCACCGACATGAACCGGCCAGAACCGGATCGCACCGGCCAGAATCCCCTGACCGTCGCGCGCGACCATAGACAAGCCCGCAACCGGCGGCACGTCATCACGCAAGCGGTAGGACGACAAGGCCTCGCGACCCGGCGCAAAACACAGGTCATATAGGGCTTCGACCTCCCACCAGTCGTCCGGCTCTTCCGGCCTGATCCCGAATTGCTGCACCCTGCCCTCTTTTACTTGCTGGCAATCGCCCTAGCACTTCGCTACGCCTTGGGCAAACGCTTGGAGTTCAGATGTTCTATCGCCCCGAAGACGGCCACGGATTGCCGCACAACCCGTTCAACGCCATCATCACGCCACGCCCGATTGGCTGGATTTCGACTCGGGACGCGGATGGGATCAACAATCTGGCGCCCTATTCCTTTTTCAACGGCGTCGCCTATACGCCACCACAGGTCATGTTTGCCTCGACCGGCACCAAACAAGATCAGAGCGTCGGCAAGGACAGCATCGCCAATATCGCGGCTACGGGCGTGTTTTGCGTGAATGTCGTGGCCCATGCGCATCGGGACGCGATGAATGCAAGTTCGGCCGGGTTGCCGAAAGAAGTTGATGAGTTTTCGCATGCCGGGCTTTCACCCATAGAATGCGAAACCATACCCTGCGCACGGATCGAAGGGGTCCCAGCTGCGTTGGAATGCAAGCTGACGCAGATCGTCACGCTGCCCGGTGAAGCCAATCGGGTGGTGTTTGGCGAAGTGACAGGTGTACACCTGCACGACGATCATATTCGGGATGGCATGTTCGACGTGACCTCGTTCCAACCTTTGGCGCGGCTCGGGTATCGCGATTACTCTGTCGTTTCCGAGTTGTTCAGCCTTTCGAGACCGGATGACTGATGCCCCTGCCTGACGCTGCGCGCCGATATCCTGTCACTCTGCCTGACGGCACGGAACACAAAGGAACGGCCTTTCTGTCACGAGTGATCGACCACCCCAGAATTCAGGTGGGAGATTACACTTACGCATCAGATTTTGACGAACCCGAGGATTGGGCCAATCGGCTGGCCCCTTATCTGTTCGAGTTTTCGCGCGAAAAGCTGATTTTGGGGAAGTTTTGCCAAATTGCCCACGGCGTCCGCTTTGTGACAGCCTCGGCAAATCATGCGATGGATGGGATAACCTGCTTTCCCTTTCCGGTTTTCGATCCGGAACAGATGTTGGAATTCCAGCCGGACGTCCGGGACACCGTGATCGGCAATGATGTCTGGATCGGCTATGGCGCGTTGATCCTGCCCGGAGCCAATATCGGTGACGGAGCGATAATCGGCGCGGGTTCAGTCGTGCGTGGAACCATCCCGCCTTATGCGATCGTCTCGGGCAATCCTGCCGAGGTACGGCGATACCGGTTTGACGCCGACACAATCGAGCGGCTGCTTTCTTTGAAGTGGTGGGACTGGCCAGTCGAACTGATCGCCGAAGCCGAAAGCGCTCTGCTGACGGGAGATATCGATAAGCTGGAGCGCTTGGGCCCTTGAAAAAGGTGGCCCGATTGGCCGCCTTTCGAAGTCAGTGCCCGCCCAGAATACCGGTGCGGACAGAGTAATCTACCGCCAGCTCGTAGTCCGGATCATCATCACTGTCGACCATGAGGTGTCCCGCTTTGTTCAGCAGTTTGTGACAGTCGCGGCTCAGGTGACGCAGCATGACCCGTTTGCCTGCCGCCTCGTATTTTGCGGCGATGTTTTCGATGGCTTGCAGGGCGGACTGATCCACCACGCGGCTTTCGGCGAAATCGATGATAACGGTTTCGGGATCGTTCGGGACGTCGAACAGTTCGATAAATCCGTCAGAGGATCCAAAGAACAGCGGCCCCTGAATTTCATAGACCTTCGCGCCTTTCTCAGTCTCGGATTCACGCGTAACCGCATGAATGCGCTTGGCATTGTTCCAGGCATAGGCCAGCGCCGAGACAATGACGCCGACCACGACGGCAACGGCCAAGTCCTCCATCACCGTTACGACGGTGACCAGAACGATGACGAAGGCATCGGTCATTGGCACTTTGCGCAGAATCTTGAACGAGTTCCACGCAAAGGTGCCGATCACAACCATGAACATCACGCCAACCAGCGCGGCCAGCGGGATTTGCTCGATCAGGGGTGACGCGAACAGGATGAAGACCAGCAGGAAAAGCGCTGCCGCGATACCGGCAATACGTGTACGCCCGCCGGATTTCACGTTGATCATAGACTGGCCAATCATCGCGCAACCGCCCATGCCACCGAAAAATCCGGTCACGATATTCGACGCGCCCTGTGCGATGCATTCCTGAGAGGCCCCGCCGCGCTTGCCTGTGATCTCACCCACAAGGTTCAGGGTCAGCAGGGATTCGATCAGGCCAATGGCGGCCAGAATGACCGCGTAAGGCAGAATGATCTCAAAGGTTTCCCAGTTCAAAGGAACCATTGGAACATGGAACGCAGGCAGGCCGCCTTCGATCGATGCCAGATCGCCGACGCGCGGCACATCAAGGCCAAATCCGATCACGATTGCCGCGACCACCAGAATACCGGCCAGAGGCGCTGGGATGATGCGCGTGATACGCGGCATGATCCAGATCACTGCCATGGTCAGCCCGACAAGACCCAGCATGGTGTAAAGCTGCATCCCGGACAACCATTCGCCGCCGCTCAGTCCATGACCGGTGTTTTCCATGGTTCCGGGCACTTTGAACTGTCCCATCTGGGCCAGAAAGATCACGATGGCCAGACCGTTCACAAAGCCCAGCATGACCGGATGCGGCACCAGACGAATGAAACGCCCCCAGTGCATGGCTCCGGCAATGACCTGAAGGATTCCCATAAGAACAACGGTCGCGAACAGGTATTCGACCCCGTGTTCGGCCACCAGTGCCACCATGACAACCGCAAGCGCGCCGGTCGCGCCCGAGATCATGCCCGGTCGCCCACCGATCAATGCCGTGATCAGACCCACCAAAAACGCAGCGTAGAGACCGACCAACGGGTGCACGCCCGCCACAAAGGCAAAGGCCACCGCCTCGGGCACCAGTGCAAGGGCAACCGTCAGACCGGACAGCAGCTCAATCCGCAGGCGTGAGAAGGTCAGTCCCTCATCTGGCACCCAGCGCAGATCGGGAATGGCGAGGCGATTGGCAAAGCTTGCCAGCAAGGCTCGGGGCATCAGACAGTCCTATAGGATTATATGTTCGCGCGAAGGCGTTGTTGTAGCTGGCGCGCCGGCATTGAGCTACTGCATTATGTGGGATGCAGCCATGCGCAAAGCGCATACCTGGCGCTCACGGCAAGGTGATTTGAGGAGCCACTATGAAGCCACCACATGTGAGGCCATGCGTTGGATCCTCTTCTTACTGTTCTTACTGTTCCCGGCCCTTCCCGTCCTAGCACAGGATTTGGATGGCAATGACACGGCCGGCAACTGGCGGGTAACGCATCACGAAATTTTCGGCATCTGGAATTCGATCTGTGACGAGCGCGAAGAAAGCGGCGCGTTACAGCAGCGGTGCTACATCCGACGGGCAGAGGTGTTTTCCCTTCGGCCAAAATTCGCGGCACAGTTCGTTTTCATTACGCCGGAACCGGAAGGTTTCAAAATTGAATTCGGGATCGAGCCGGGTACTTTCTTCACCCCATCCGGATTTCGCATCGAAAAGGGCGAAGAAACCACATGGCGCACCCGGCGCCCCGGATGCCTGACCGGGCTTGGCTGTACTTTCGAAGGCCAACGCGCCAAGGCGCTATTGGACGCCATGCTGACCGGCGATGCGTTCCGCTTCGTGTTCCGGGACCGGCACGGGCAATCACAGGATCTGACCTGGTCTCTGGGCATGTTCGGCGCGGCCTGGGCCGATTTCACCGGGCAATCGCAACAGCGCAACCTGTTGACGATGCGGGAATAGGCCTCTTGTCAAATCCGGGCTGAACCCGCACAAATTCAACATCAGGTATTCAGGCGGAGCAGGACAGTGACCCAAACCAGGATAGCCGTCATCGGCGGATCGGGCATCTATGACATCGATGGGCTGGAAAACCCGGAATGGGTAGAGGTTGAGACCCCATGGGGAACACCGTCAGACCAGATCCTGACCGGGTCGCTTGACGGTATCGAAATGGCCTTTCTGCCGCGTCATGGGCGCGGTCATGTGCACTCGCCGACAGATGTACCCTATCGCGCCAATATCGACGCGCTGAAACGGTTGGGTGTGACGGACGTGATCTCGGTGTCGGCTTGCGGATCGTTCCGCGAGCATATGGCACCGGGTGACTTCGTGATTGTCGATCAGTTCATCGATCGCACTTTTGCACGGGACAAAAGCTTTTTCGGATCGGGCTGCGTTGCCCATGTCAGCGTCGCCCACCCCACCTGCCCACGCCTGTCGGACGCATGCGAGACGGCGGGCAAGGCCGCTGGTATCACCATCCACCGGGGCGGCACCTATCTGGCGATGGAGGGACCTCAGTTTTCCAGCCTTGCGGAATCCAGGATGTATCGCGAGCAATGGGGCTGTGACGTGATCGGCATGACCAACATGCCCGAAGCGAAACTCGCCCGCGAGGCCGAGCTGTGTTACGCGTCGATCGCGATGGTCACCGACTATGACAGCTGGCACCCGGACCATGGCGAGGTGGACGTGTCCACGATCATCGCCACCCTGACCGGTAATGCCGAAAAAGGTCGCGCACTGGTCAAGGGCCTTCCATCCCTTCTGGGCGCAGAGCGGGCACCTTGCCCGCATGGCTGCGACCGGGCGCTGGAATACGCGATCCTGACCGCACCGGAAAAGCGCGACCCGGCGCTTCTGGCCAAGTTGGACGCGGTGGCCGGGCGTGTGATGTAAAAGCCCGGTTTTTCTACAGATGGCTGAGGATCGCTCCGAAATCCGGTGTGGCTCCGAGCACTGGTACGGTTTGTCGTTCTGGCCGCGTGTCCGGGTGGCAAGTTCAACAGCTTTTTCATTCGGAATATCCTGAAGAAAGCCCTGTCTGCATATTCTTCGGTTATGCGTGCAGTAGTGTTCGCCTTTTTTTGAGTCCTGAAACGGGAAATTTGACTCAGGTGCTGTCGACTTGAGCCCAATTCGTAGTATGGCTGAAAACTCGTGTGACTTGAGTTGGAAAAGGAACCGCATCATGCCACTTGAAGTCTGGCTGGCCTTTGTGGCTGCTTCCACGGCATTGCTGCTGATCCCCGGCCCGACGGTGTTGCTGGTGCTCAGCTATGCCCTGTCCAAGGGGCGCAGTGTCGCCGTCGCCTCGGCCACGGGGGTTGCAGTGGGCGATCTTGTGGCCATGACCGCATCTTTGTTGGGGCTTGGCGCGCTTGTTCTGGCTTCGGCCACGTTGTTTTCCGTTCTCAAATGGGTGGGCGCGGCCTATCTGATCTGGCTTGGGATCAAACTGTTGCGCAGCGCACCAGCCGGCGGATTGAGCACGGTCGACACCGGGCGGGATGTCACCGCGCGCAGCGTATTCGGTCACGCAGCCGCCGTCACTGCCCTGAACCCGAAATCCATCGCCTTCTTCATTGCCTTTGTGCCGCAGTTCATACGCCCTGCTGAACCGCTTGGACCTCAGTTCGTCATCCTGATTGCCACATTCGTCGGGCTGGCCTGGGTGAATGCGTTGGCCTACGCCCTTTTGGCAGACAGGTTGCGGCGGCTGATCGGGCGCGCCAGCGTCATTACGGCAATGACACGGTTTGGCGGCTTGACCTTGATCGGCATGGGTATGGCCACGGCGGTCCTGCGCCGACCGGCCTGACACCGCATCAGTCTTCGGCGTGTTCTTTCATGAATCCGCGGATGAACCTGCGGATTTCACGCGCAGCAGACGTGTCCAGCTCTTTGCAAAGCTCGACAAACGAGTCTCGTTCATCCCTGTCGAGGCGCAAGACCAACTGACTGTTTTTCTTGGTCGACCCTTTGCCTTCATTCCCGGCCACGTGCATTTTTTCCCAACGAAGTTATGCTCTATCTGGCGATGCTGTGTATATCCATAGCATAGATTTTGTCGTTATCGGGCACTTAACGGCAAGGATGGGAAACTGACAACGAACCGTGCAACCTTCAGGCAGTTCTTGAGCCAGGTCCATTCAATTGAAGCCGACGACGCCTGAGAACCGGACATGTCGAATTGCAAACCAGACAGTTTTCTCATCGCGCTCCTGGAAATCCGAGCGCCGGGGCTGTTTGGAACAGGTGGCAGCAAGCAATCAAACGGGTCGGGCAATTGTCGTGGCCGGCGCAAAGGTTGCCCCGGTTTTTGTCCTGCTCAACGCTGAAACCTCGCACCCGTGCTGATCCGGCCGCGGAATTGTTCCTTGCATGGCCAACCCTCTTGGGCCAAACACAATATTGCTGTTTGACGCTAAAAGGTTGGCCCATGTCCAGAAACAAATCTGTCAAAGATTATATCCGAACCATCGTCGATTTCCCCCATGAAGGGATCATGTTTCGGGATGTGACAACCCTGTTTGCCGACCCCCGCGGGTTTCGAATGGCAATTGACCAGATGCTGCACCCCTATGCCGGTGAGCAGATCGACAAAGTAGTCGGGCTTGAAGCACGCGGCTTTATTCTGGGCGGCGCGATTGCACATCAGTTGAGCGTCGGTTTTGTCCCGATCCGCAAAAAAGGCAAACTGCCCGGCACAACAATCAGTCAGGACTACAAGTTGGAATACGGAGAGGCGATCGTCGAGATCCATGACGATGCCATCCAACCCGGCGAAAAGATTCTGGTGGTCGACGATCTGCTGGCTACGGGCGGAACTGCTGCGGCGGGTATCAAGCTGATCGAGCGGCTTGGGGGCGAAATCGTCTCTTGCGCCTTCATCATTGACCTGCCCGATCTTGGTGGCCGTAAAGTGTTGGAAGAGATGGGCATGGACGTGCATGTCCTGTGCGAATTCGAGGGTCTCTGACTAGGAGTTTTTCACAAAAACGTGATTGGAAACCGAAAACCGGGCAGGCTTAGCGCGGTTTTCGCGCCGATCAAGCAGCAAAACGGATCGACTCAAGTGATCTTGTGGTCAGGCTGCCCCGTATACTGGGTGATGCTGCTTGAAGCATTTCAACCCAGGGAGTTAAGCTCATGTTCCGCAAATTCGCCGCCGCCGGTGTCGCCTCGATCCTGTTCAGCACTGCTGCAATCGCCGATGGTCACGGCAAGGACATTGTCGACACGGCCGTCGCCGCTGGCAGCTTTGAAACACTCGTCGCGGCGGTTCAGGCCGCCGAACTGGTGGACACACTCAAGGGCGAAGGTCCTTTCACCGTTTTTGCCCCCACTGATGACGCGTTCGCGGCTTTGCCCGAAGGTACGGTCGAAGACTTGCTGAAACCCGAAAACAAGGATCAGCTGGTTGCCATTCTGACCTACCATGTCGTGCCGGGCAAAGTGATGTCAGGTGATCTGAGCGACGACATGACGGCTGCAACCGTTCAAGGCGGTGATATCACGATCGACCTGGATTCAGGTGTGATGGTGAATGACGCCAACGTTGTTCAGGCCGACATCGAAACCAAGAACGGCGTGATCCATGTGATCGACAAGGTGATCCTGCCTGCATCGTAGGAAAACACCTGGACACGGCCCAAAGCCCGGGGCCGTGTTCACCCTTTCAGGACCGCGCCGGGGTTCATGATGCCCTGCGGATCCAGTGCCGTCTTGATGGCTCGCATCGCGCCCAGCTTGGCAGGATCGCCATAGCGTTCCAGATCCTCGGTCTTGAGGCGCCCCACCCCATGTTCAGCACTGACCGAGCCGTCAAAGGCGTCAACCAGATCATGTATGGCCCGCTTGATCACACCTCTTTGGTCCTCGAAATCCGATCGGCTCTGGCCTTTGGGCGGGAACACGTTGTAATGCAGATTGCCGTCACCAAGATGGCCAAAGCAATTGATCCGAAAGGGCCCGAGACCTGCAATCAAGTCTCTGCCATCGCGAATGAAGTCGGGGATTCTGGAAATCGGGATCGAGATATCATGGCTCGACACTGACCCGATCAGACCATTGGCTTCGGGGATGCGTTCGCGCACCGCCCACAAATCGGCCCGCTGCGCTTCACTTTGGGCGATTACTCCGTCCTGAACCTGACCGAGTTCGTCAGCGCGAACAAAGAGTTCCTCCAACGCGGCAAATGGTGATTGCCCGTCAGCCAGACCCAGCTCGATCAATACGCTCCACTCTGGCGGCGTGCGGAACGGTTGGCGAACATCCGGCAGAACCTCGGCCAGAAAATCAAGCCCCTGCCGGTGGATCAGCTCAAACGTGCTGACCGCCTCACCCACCCTGTCCCGCGCCAAAGCCAGCAGGTCGATCGCCGCTTCGGGAGACGCCACCTGAAACACCGCCGTCCCGATACCGGCGGGTCGCGGGAACAGCTTGAGCGATGCGGCCGTTATGATCCCCAGCGTCCCCTCGGCCCCGATCAGCAAATTGCGCAGGTCATAGCCGGTATTGTCCTTTCGCAGCCGGCTGAGGCCGTGCCAGATCTCGCCACTGGGCAACACCGCCTCAAGCCCCAGGCACAGGTCGCGCGCGTTGCCATACCGCAAAACGTTGACGCCCCCTGCATTGGTCGACAGGTTGCCCCCGATCCGGCAGGATCCCTGTGCCGCCAACGACAGAGGAAACAACCGGTTTACCGCCTCGGCTGCGGCCTGAACGTCTTGAAGAATGGCCCCGGCTTCGGCGACCAGAACGTTCTCGGTCGCAAAGACTGACCGGATGGCGGTCATCCGTTCCAACGAGATCAGCAAAGGCGCCGGATCCTCTGACATCACCTGCCCGCCAACCAGACCGGTGCCGCCGCCATAAGGTACGATCGGGACCCGCGCTTTCGCAGCCAATCCTACCAGCACCGCCACCTCTTCGGTATTGCGCGGCAAGGCCAGCAGACCGATCTGTCCGGCAAACCGACCGCGCGGTTCGTCCAAATACCGTTCTTCTACGGGGCGCAGCACCCCGTCGCCCAGTTTCGAACGGATCAGCGCGGCAAAACGGTCATCAGCGGGGTTCAAACTCATACGCATTCAATGCCCAAGCGATGCGATTGCCGCAAGCCTTATTCAAGATCGATCAGATAGCGCGGCTCAAGCACCACAACCGTGGGGCGGTCCGGAAGGTTCCGCAATGAGACGGTGATTTCCGACACCCCTTCGCGCTCGACCGGAAATGTATCCCTGATATCCGCCAGGAAGCGATCCAGCGAAAACTGCGAGAACCAGTGCATCGGAATGATGACAGAACTTTTCAGCCGTTTCAGAACCGCAATCATCTCGGGCAGAGGCATGGTGGTCCCGCCATCAACGGCGGCCATGACCACATCCAGCCGCCCAAGCGCGGCAAACTGCTCATCCGACGGGACATGATGCAAATGCCCCAGATGACCGATGCACAACCCCTCAACCTCGAACACAAAAATCGAATTGCCGCGCTCTTCGACCCCACCATAAACAGACCGGATATCGGTCGAGACATTGCGCACCAGCATTTCTCCCAGATCCAGATGATGCTCGATACCTTTCCCGAACTCTCCCCATCCCGGCAGAACATGCGGAATGGCCGGGTCCGGATGGGCCGTCCAATGCGTGCCGTGGGCATGGTTCATCGTCACCACGTCCGGGATCAGGTTTGCGCTGCCGATAAACCCGGTAAAGTCCGTCACCGCATTCAGCCCGCCGCGGGTCTGGATCATGAAGGACGCGTGCGCGATATAGCTGATCCGCACCGAGAATTCCGGTACCGGATCCTGCCAGGCCGCCTTGTGCAGATACTCGATTCCGGGCGCCGCATCGGCAATGGCGATACAGTGGCTTGGCCGACGCTCCTGCGCAGCGGCCCCGCCCGAAATCACCATCAATGCCGCAATCAAACAGCGCATTCCCGAAGTGTAGCGCAGAACGCCCACAAGTCATGCCCCTTGTTCATCTGGCCCCAAATATCCCGGGGGAGGCGCGGCTTGCCGCGACGGGGGCAGCGCCCCCTATCCCGCGTCGGTTTTTCCGCGCCGATCGGACCGCAGGCTGGCATACAGAACATGCGTCCGCCACCGTCCGTTGATCTGCAAATAAGACTGCGCCACGCCTTCATACTTGAAGGCCGAGCTTTCCAGCAGCCCGCGCGACGCCCGGTTTTCCGGCAGGCAGGCGGCTTCGATCCGGCTCAGGTCCAAACGGGTAAAGGCATGGTGAACCATCGCGCCGATGGCTTCACGCATATACCCCTGTCGAGCAAAGGCCTGACCTGTCCAGTACCCCAATGTGCCCGCCTGCGCGGGACCGCGCCGTATGTTGTCCAGCGTGATGGCCCCAACCAAGACGTCATCCTCGCGGCGAAACAGAAAAAGCGGAATTGCCGTCCCGGCCGCTACAGAACGTTGTGCCCAATACACACGGTTGGTAAAGGATTTGCGGCTCAGGTGGTCCTTGGCCCAGATCGGCTCCCAAGGAGTCAGATAGTCTTTCGAGGCCCGCCGCAATGCGGCCCAATCGTTGAAGTCGGAATGTACAGGCGGGCGCAAGCTGAGCCGCGCAGTCTCGAGTTTCAGCTTGCGTCTGCCCAACAGCATCACGCCGCCCGCCTCTCCTGTAGTTCGGCCAATGTCGGCGCCCCCGAAACCGGCCCGTACAGCGCCAAAGCGGCAGGTGCGTTGACGGCCATCTGCTCGGCGAATACGCGCACATCTTCGGTGCTGACCGCATCAATCCGGGCCACCGTATCTTCCAGAGACGGGACCCGCCCCCAGATCTGAACCAGCCGCGCCAAGCGTTCGGCCCGGTTTGACGGGCTTTCAAGCCCCATCAGCATCCCGGCTTTCATCTGCGCACGGGCACGGGCAACCTCTTCCGTGGTCATGTCCTCGGCTGCGCGCTTCATTTCGTCAATGGTGATGGTGGCAAGCTCTGCCACCTGATCTGCCGACGTACCGGCGTAGATCGTCGTCGTACCGGTATCGGCATAGGCTCCGGTCTGGGCAAAGATCGTATAGCACAGACCGCGCGACTCGCGCACCTCCTGGAACAACCGCGAAGACATGCCACCACCCAAAGCGGTGGAATAGATCTGCGCCGTATAGATCGCATCGTCGCGATAGCCCGGGCTTTCCAACGCAAGTGCGAAATGGGCCTGCTCCAGCTCTTTCTCCTGCCGTGCTTCACCGCCGGTAAAACGCGCAGGCTCGGCGATCAGCCCGGTGCGTGGTTGCAGATGACCGAACATCTCTTCTGCCATTTTCATCAGCTGATCGTGTTCCACGGCACCGGCCGCGGACAGGATCATCTGATCGGGGCCATAATGCTCGGCCACGAACCCCGACAGATCCTCGCGCGAGAACGCACTGACCCGTTCGGTCGGGCCCAGAATGGTACGGCCCAGAGGCTGGTCGTGATAGCTCTGCTCCTGCAACCAATCAAAGATTACATCGTCCGGCGTGTCATAGGCCTGGCCGATCTCCTGCAAGATCACGCCGCGCTCAACCTCGATTTCGCGCGGGTCGAAAACCGGGTTCAGAACGATGTCGCCGATCACGTCCATCGCCAGCGCCACGTCATCCTTAAGCACCCGGGCATAATAGGCCGTCACCTCACGCGAGGTATAGGCGTTGATGTATCCACCCACATCCTCGATCGCCTCGGCGATTTGCAGCGCCGAACGCCGCTCGGTTCCCTTGAACGCCATGTGCTCAAGGAAATGCGCGATGCCGTTCTGTTCGATCCGCTCATGCCGCCCACCGGCGGTCACCCAGATGCCGATGGCCGCAGATTGCAGCCCCGGCATGTGTTCACTGACGATACGAAAGCCGTTCTTCAGTTGGTCTTGTCTGACAGTCACTCGGCGATGTGCCCTTTGATATGATCCTCGATGGCACCCAGATCGTTGGCAATCCGGGTCACCCGTTCCGGACGTTCATACAGATCAGACATGCGGGATGGAAGAGGCGGATGCACGTCGCTTGCCTTCTCGACTGCGGCCGGAAACTTGGCGGGGTGCGCAGTGGCCAAGGTGATCATCGGGGTGCCGGTGGCACGGTGTTCTTCACCGACCTTGATCCCGACCGCAGTGTGCGGGCAGACCAGTTCCGCGCTGTGGGCAAGCGTATGCCTAATCGTCGCCAGCGTTTCGTCCTCGGACACCCGGCCCGAGTCGAAAGTCTCGCGCAGCGCCTCCATCGCGCCCTGACTGACGTTGAAACCGCCGGACTTGAGCTCATCCATCAACTGCGCCACGGCTCCACCGTCCTCGCCATAGGCGTAATACAACGCGCGCTCGAAATTCGAGCTGACCTGAATGTCCATCGACGGGCTGATCGATGGGATCGTGTCGCCCTTGAAATATCCCTCGCCCGACAGGCACCGGTGCAGGATATCGTTCTGGTTGGTCGCCACGACCAGACGGTCGATCGGCAGGCCCATGCGCTTGGCCAGATAGCCCGCGAAGATGTCGCCGAAATTGCCGGTGGGCACAGTGAAGCTGACCTTGCGGTGCGGCGCGCCGAGGCTGACGGCGGATGAAAAGTAGTAAACGATCTGCGCCAGCACCCGCGCGAAGTTGATCGAGTTCACACCGGCCAGTTTGACACCGTCGCGGAAGTCGAAATCATTGAACATGTCCTTCAGCGCGGCCTGACAATCGTCGAAATCGCCATCCACGGCCAGAGCATGAACATTGCTGTCCGCAGGCGTCGTCATCTGGCGACGCTGCACCTCGGACACGCGGCCATGCGGGAACAGGATGAACACGTCCACCGCGTCCAGCCCCCGGAACGCCTCGATAGCGGCCGAGCCGGTGTCACCACTGGTCGCGCCGACGATGGTCACGCGATCTCCGCGACGCTTCAAGGCCACCTGGAACAGTTGACCGATCAACTGCATGGCGAAATCCTTGAAGGCCAGTGTCGGCCCGTGGAACAGCTCCAGCAGAAAATGGTTTTCGTTCAACTGCTTCAGCGGCGCGCGGGCGTCATGGCCGAAACCTTCATAGGCGCGGCCGATGATCTGCTTGAACTCATCCTCGGCAAAGGACCCGCTGACATAAGGCCACATCACGCGGAATGCGATGTCTTCATAGGACAACCCAGCAAGCGCCGCGATCTCGTCATGGCTCATCACGGGGATCTCGGCGGGCAGATACAGACCACCATCGCGGGCCAGACCGGTCAGCATCGCCTCTTCAAAGGTCAGTTCTGGCGCTTGGCCACGGGTCGAGATGTATTTCATTGCTCTTCTCTCTCAGAAGGGGCGCGGTTGCGCCACAGGAAATACCCGGTCATCACAGCCCAGACCAGAGCCAAGCCAAACCAGGTAATTGCATATTGCAGGTGATCGTTTGGAATTCCCGCCGTATCCACCGGCAAAGGCGTCACGTTCGGGTCGGTCTCAGACCGCGCGATCAGCAGCACCGGCTCGGCCCCCAAAGCGGCGGCCAGATTTGGCACGTCGCGGGCAAACCAGATGTTTTCATCGATATCGGGTTCAGGCGTGTAACCGTCGACCTCATCCGGCCAGTGCAGGTTGCCGGTGATCTCCATCGGGCCGGTCAGACGCGGCGCCTGCTTGGCCGTTGTCGGTACAAAACCCCGATCCACCAGAATTGTGCGGCCCTCGGTGCTGAACGACTGGATGATCCGATACCCTGCCCCCACCTGTTTGACCGAAACAAGCACATGGATTTCGCCTGGTTCCATCTCGCCCGTAGCCGTCACCGGAAGATATTTGTCAGAGTCTTCTGAAACCTGCCGGGGCAAGGCGGTGGGTGCGGCTGAGATTCGGCTTTCGATCTCGGCCAGCACCTCCTGCTTCCAGGCCAGACGCTGAAGCTGCCAGATGCCCAGCGACAGCAGCACGCCCAAACCGGCAAGGCCGAAGATCAGCGGGAACAGAATGCGGCGCATGTCAGGGTCAAACCTCGTTTCAGGAACCGGCGTCTTGTTAAGGGGCGTGCGGGCCAAATTGCAACCACGCAATTGTATGGGGCGCAATCTTGCGCCCGGAATAGAGAAAAAGCCGCCCCAAGGGGCGGCTTTTGCAATTGGATCACCTGACCGGTCTTACATCAGCGGAGCCTGTCCCCAGATGTAGACCGCGAAGAACAGGAACAGCCAGACAACGTCAACGAAGTGCCAGTACCAGGCGGCCGCCTCGAACCCGACATGTTTTTCAGGTGTGAAGTCGCCCTTGAGGGCCCGGATCAGGCAGACCGACAGGAAGATGGTGCCGATAATGACGTGGAAGCCATGGAAGCCGGTCGCCATGAAGAAGTTCGAATAGAACTGATCATCGCCAAACTTCCAGCCTTCATGGGCCAGCAGCTCATAATACTCGAACGCCTGCAACCCGGTAAAGGCGATGCCCAGAACGATACCGATGGCCAGACCGTTGATCAGCGCCTTGCGGTCATTGTCATGCACCAGCGCGTGGTGCGCCCAGGTAATTGCACAGCCAGACAGCAACAGGACCAGAGTGTTGATCAGCGGCAGGTGGAACGGGTCAACGGCGTGGATGTCCGGCTGGATGTATTCGGTGCCGGCATAGTCGTACATCGGGTACATGCGATGTTTGAAGAACGACCAGAACCAGGCAAAGAAGAACATCACCTCGGACATGACGAACAGGATGAAACCGTAACGCAGGCCGATGCGAACCACAGGAGTGTGGTCCCCCTGTCGGCTCTCGACAACGACTTCGGACCACCATGCGAACATGGTGTAGAGAACTGCGACCAGACCGGCCCAGAACATCCACGGCGTCACGCCGTGCATCCAAAGGACGGCTCCGAACAACATCACAAAGCCGCCGACAGCTCCGATCAGAGGCCAGATCGACGGGGCCAGAATGTGATAATCATGGTTTTTAGCGTGTGCCATCAGCGTCCCTCACCTACAGGCGTTAGTTCGTGTTTGTTTCTGCCTGCGCTTCAAGGGCGGCATAGCCCTCGGGCAGTTCGATTTCGTAGAATGTATACGACAGAGTGATCGTATGAACATACTTTGCTTCAAGATCTTCGACCATTTCAGGATCGACGAAGAAGGTCACCGGCATTTCTACGCGTTCACCGGGTTGCAGCACCTGCTCTTCAAAGCAGAAACAGGCAATCTTTTGAAAATACCCGCCTGCCGAATAGGGTGCCACATTGTATGAGGCCTGCCCCGCGATTGGGCGATCCGTTGGATTGTAGGCCTCATAGAAAGCCAGTCCGGTCTCGCCGATGCGCACTTCCATCTCGCGGACGACGGGCTTGAATTCCCAGGCCATGTCCTTGGCCTTGGATGCATCAAACCGTACGGTGACCGTGCGGTCCAGAATTTCTTCGGGGGCGGCTTCGGCAACACCCGTTGTTCCGCCAAATCCGGTAACGCGGCAGAACCAGTCGTAGAACGGTACCGATGCCCAGGCCAGGCTGCCCATCAGGACAACCACACCCACGGTTTGAGCGACCGTTTTCTGAGGACCAGACAGCGCCATCAGTTCTGCACCTCCTGCGTGGCCATGTTGAAATCAGTACCCGAGACCTTGACGATGGTCAGGCCAAAGATGATCACGATAAAGGCAGCCAGCGTCAGTCCAACGCCCAGATTGCGGCTGAACCGGCGCTGATGCAGTTCATGGCTTTTGCGCAGGCTCATGACCATCCTCCCAAACCATAGGGCTTCAGCAAGGCTTCGGCCAGAACAGCGCCGAAATGCAGGAAGAGATAGAGCAGCGAAAGTTTGAAAAAGCTGCGTTCGACCTTGAAGTTGTCGGCCTCCGAGTCATCCTCGGTCCGACGCGAAATTTGCCAGGCGCCGCGCAGGAACAACGCGTTCAACACCAGAGCCACGGTCAGGTAGATGGGACCACCGATGCCAGAAAACGCGGTTCCCACCGCCAGAATCGCCAGCAGGGCCGTATAGACGAGAATGTGTACACGCGTTGCACGGCGGCCGTGTGTCACGGTCAGCATGGGCACGCCCGCATCGTCATAGTCCGAGCGCATGAACAGGGCCAGAGCCCAGAAATGCGGCGGTGTCCACATGAAGGTCAGGGCAAACATCAGCCACGGCTCAACCGCCATGGACCCGGTTGCAGCCACCCAGCCGATCACCGGAGGGAAAGCGCCCGCCGCACCACCGATCACGATGTTCTGCGGCGTCGAGCGTTTCAGCCACATCGTGTAGACAACGACATAGAAAAAGATTGTGAAGCCCAGAAACGCGCCCGCGAACCAGTTGGTCGCAAGGCCCAGCATGATCACCGACAGGCCCGACAGGGTCAGGCCGATGGCCATCGCCTCACCCTCATCCACCTTGCCGGAGGGGATCGGGCGACCTTTGGTGCGTTTCATCACCTTGTCGATATCCGCATCCCACCACATGTTCAGCGCACCGGATGCGCCGCCGCCGATGGCGATGAACAGAATGGCACAGAACCCGACAAAGGGGTGGACCGGAACCGGGGCCGCCAGCAGACCGACCAGCGCCGTGAACACGACCAGAGACATCACGCGCGGCTTCAGCAGGGCGAAGTAATCGCCAAAGCTGGCCTCGTCCGCGTGGGCGGTCGCTGTGCTGGCATTGATGCTTGCGTCGGTCATCTCGGGTCCTTTTGGGGCGAAAGCTGCGCGGTCAGCCCGCACAGCCTGCATTTCGTGTCAGGCGGGCTTCAACCCGCCCTCAGCGTGCTCAGTTCGAAGCAACCTGATAGTTTTGCGGCAGACCCGCATATTCTTCGATCGCGCCTTGCAGCCACTGGTCATACGCTTCCTGGCTGACGACTTTGACGGTGATCGGCATATAGGCGTGGTCTTTGCCGCAGAGTTCCGAACACTGACCGAAGTAGATGCCTTCTTTCTCGGCCTGGAACCACAGCTCCGCCAGACGACCGGGTACGCCATCCTGCTTCACGCCAAAAGACGGGATGGTCCAGGAGTGGATCACGTCAGATGCGGTAACCTGCATCACGACAACCTTGCCAACCGGAACGACCACGGCGGTATCGGTGGCCAGCAGCCATTCGTCTTCGCTGTAGCCGGCATCGGCCAGCTTGGCACGCATGGCATCATCCAGAACAAACGGGGTCACGTCCGCGTCGGCCGGGCGCGCGCCCTCGTCCAGAGTGGCCGGATGACCCAGCAGGTAACTGTCGAACGCGAATTCGTGATCGACATATTCATAGGTCCAGTACCACTGGTTGCCCACGACTTTGATGGTGATGTCGCCTTCGGGGATTTCCTGCTGTTTGAACAGAACCGGCAGCGAAAACGCACCGATAAAGACCAGAATCAGGATGGGGCCAAGGGTCCAGGCAATTTCAACCGGGGTGTAGTGCGAAAACCTTGCCGGCTTGGGGTTTACACGTTCGTTGTAGCGCACGATGCAGTAGACCAGCAGACCGGCTACCAGCAGGCAGATTGCGGTGATGATCACCAGAATCATGCCGTCCAGACGCTGAATTCCCGTGGCAAGGCTGGTAGCCGCGGGTTGAAAACCCATACCGCCGTCAACCGGCTTGCCAATAATCTCAAGCTCCTGAGCCATGGCTGGAAGGCTGGAGAGGGCTGTCATAAACCCTGAAAGCATCAAAGCATTCTTCATGTTCTGTCCTGATCGTTTGATCTTTGCGTCCCTGGCGAAAAGGTGTGAATCGGTCGCACCTCTCCCGTTGTCTTTGGCCGCGTTAAAAACCATATTCCGTCGGGTAGATAAAGCAAAATGCTTGCGTCAAACAGACGCTATTTTTGATCTGGATCAAACCCGAAAGGTCCCAACCCATGTCCGACGCCCCGTTTCGCCCCTTTGAAAGCGCTCTTCCGCACGATGAAGCGCTTGCCATTTTGCGCTCGGCCACGGACGGTGCCGAGGACGGAGAGCTGTTTGTCGAGCGGCGAAAATCCGAGTCTCTCGTGTTCGATGACGGACGTCTGCGCACCGCGTCCTACGATGCGTCGGAAGGGTTCGGGTTGCGTGCCGTACAAGGTGAAGTGGCTGGATATGCGCATTCGACAGACGTCTCGATTCCTGCCCTGAAGCGGGCGGCGGAAACCGCAAGACTGGCTGTGGGGGATGGCGGCGGGGTCCTGGCGGATGCTCCGCGTTCCACCAATACGCGCCTCTATACGGACGAAGACCCGATTGAATCCGCCGCGTTCCCGGTGAAGATCGAGACATTGCGTGAGATCGACGCCTTCGCCCGCGATCTGGACCCGCGTGTGGTTCAGGTCAGCGCCACGATCGCGGCAGCCGTGCAAGAGGTCGAGATTCTGCGCCCCGATGGTGTGATGGTCCGTGATGTGCGCCCCATGACCCGCGTGAACGTATCGGTCATTGTCGAACAGAACGGACGCCGCGAAAGCGGATCCGCCGGTGGTGGTGGCCGGGTTGGCCTGAGCGGGTTGATCGACCCCGCCGACTGGCAGGCCAAGGCACGCGAAGCGCTGCGCATTGCGCTGGTCAACCTGGACGCAGTTCCCGCACCGGCCGGTGTCATGGAAGTCGCGCTTGGCCCCGGCTGGCCAGGCATTCTGCTGCACGAGGCCATCGGCCATGGCCTGGAAGGCGACTTCAACCGCAAGGGCAGCTCGGCCTTTGCCGGGTTGATGGGTCAGCAGATTGCTTCCAAAGGTGTGACCGTGGTGGATGACGGCACGATTGCTGATCGTCGCGGTTCGATCAGCGTGGATGATGAGGGCACGCCCAGCGCACGCACGGTGCTGATCGAAGACGGCGTCCTGACCGGCTATATGCAGGACCGCCAGAACGCGCGGCTGATGGGGGTTGCTCCTACCGGCAACGGGCGGCGGCAGAGCTATGCACACAAACCCATGCCGCGCATGACCAACACGATCATGCTGGGCGGCGAAGCCGACCCGCAGGCTCTGGTGGCTGATATCAAGGACGGCATCTGGGCGGTTGGCTTCGGCGGCGGTCAGGTGGACATCACCAATGGCAAGTTCGTTTTCTCGTGCACCGAGGCGTATCGGGTCGAAAACGGTAAAATCGGCGCGCCGGTCAAGGGCGCCACGCTGATCGGTGACGGGCCCTCGGCCTTGAAACGCATCCGCGGGCTGGGCAACGATATGGCGCTGGACCCCGGCATGGGAACCTGTGGCAAGGACGGGCAATGGGTGCCGGTGGGTGTTGGCCAGCCGACCGTCCTGATGGACGGGCTGACTGTCGGCGGCTCGGCCGCCTGAGTCGGACGCGGCGCAATCCAAGAGGCGCAGGGTTAACCCAGCGCCTCTTTTTTCGCGAAGATCGCCTTTAGTGTTCAAAGCGCTCTTTCTGACTGAAAGTTTTTTATTTTATTTATTATCAACATCTTACATTCGACAACCCTGATAAGATTGCAAAAAAACACTTCTAATTTTCAACGATTCACAAGCTGTTAACTGCCTGTCCCGTAAACCAGTTCTGCAACAAGGCGGAGCAACGGATGACCGAAGAGCAGCTTTCTTCCAATCACCCCCCACTCCCACCCACCACGGAAGAGGACCGGTTTTCGTGGCTTCGTCTGTTGCGTTCTCGCAAGGTCGGTCCGGCGACATTTCGTCGGCTGCTTCGCGAACATGGCTCAGCGCAGAACGCGCTGGCCGCGCTGCCTGAAATGGCACGCGCCGCCGGTATAACAGGGTATGAAACCTGCCCCCCCGGCGTGATCGAGGCGGAACTCAGGGCCGCAAAAGCCGCCAAAGCGCGGCTTTTGTGCCTTGGGTCCGCTGAATTCCCCGCGACCCTGGCTGAACTGAACGAAGCCCCGCCGCTGCTTTGGGCGATCGGGGACCTTTCGCTGCTGCAAAAACCAGCGATTGCGATGGTCGGTGCGCGAAACTGTTCCTCGCTCGGCGCGCGGATGGCCCGTGGCCTGGCCACCGAGCTGGGCAGCAAGGGGCACGTTATAGTCTCTGGCCTGGCGCGTGGCATCGATACAGCCGCGCATATGGCCGCGCTGGAGACCGGCACGGTGGCTGTCATGGCCGGTGGCGTTGATGTGATATATCCCGCCGAAAACACGGAACTGGCCCATGATATCGCGTCCAGCGGCTTGCGGATTTCAGAACAACCGATGGGCGTGACGCCGCAGGCGCGGCACTTCCCGCGTCGTAACCGGATCATTTCGGGCCTCGCGCAGGCGGTTGTCGTCGTCGAGGCTGCTGCCAAGTCCGGCAGTCTGATCACGGCACGGGACGCACTGGATCAGGGGCGCGAGGTTCTGGCCGTTCCCGGCCATCCGTTCGATGCGCGGGCCGCCGGTTGCAATCTGTTGATTCGTGATGGCGCCACACTTGTCCGATCCGCTGAAGACGTCATTGAAGCCTTGCCGCGGCAGGACGACCTGTTTTCCCGGCCAACCGAACCGCCCTCGGAACCAATCGCGCGCCCTGCAAGAAACCTGCACGAGCAGATCATCGCGCGGCTTGGCCCCTCGCCCATCGCCGAAGATCAATTGCTGCGGGATATCGCGGCCTCGGCCGGTGAGCTTGGACCGGCGCTGATCGACCTTGAACTTGATGGGCGAATCCAGCGTCAGCCCGGAGGTCTGCTGTCGCTGGCAAGTTGATCGAACCCTCGTTCCGGCGTGCCCGGTTTCTGAAGATCTGTGGTAGCGCACTGAAATCACGGCGCTTTTCCACCGACGAAAGGAACGCATTGACAATTCCTGCTTGCCCCACACATTTTGCACCACCATAGAAGGCGCCAAATTCGTCGAGCGAGGATTCCCCTTAAATGCCCGTAGTTGTTGTAGAATCTCCGGCCAAAGCAAAAACAATCAATAAATACCTGGGCCCCGACTACACAGTTCTGGCCTCTTACGGCCATGTGCGGGACCTGCCGCCAAAGGATGGATCGGTCGATCCTGAGCATGACTTCTCGATGAAATGGGAGGTCGGCAACGACAGCCGCAAGCATGTCAAGGCCATTGCCGACGCGTTGAAAGAAGACAATGCGCTGATCCTCGCCACCGACCCCGACCGCGAGGGCGAGGCGATCAGCTGGCACCTACAGGAGGCGTTGACCAAACGCCGCTCGATCAAGAAGGATACGCCCGTCAGCCGCGTGACCTTCAACGCCATTACCAAGGACGCCGTGACCGAGGCGATGCAGAACCCGCGTCAGGTCGATATGCCTTTGGTCGAGGCCTATCTGGCCCGCCGCGCGCTGGATTATCTGGTGGGGTTCAACCTGTCTCCGGTTTTGTGGCGCAAACTGCCGGGTGCTAAATCGGCGGGTCGCGTGCAATCCGTCTGTCTGCGCCTGATCGTCGAACGCGAGATGGAAATCGAGGCATTCAAGCCGGTGGAATACTGGTCGGTTCGGGCGCTGTTCGAGACACCGCGCGGGCAGACCTATGAGGCGCGTCTGGTCACGCTGGCCGGCAAGAAGCTGGACAAGCACGATCTGGCCAACGCGACGCAGGCCGAGCTGGCGGTTCAGGCCATCACTAGCCGCGCGCTGAGCGTGACCTCGGTCGAGGCCAAACCCGCCGCCCGCAACCCCAGCGCGCCGTTCATGACCTCGACCCTCCAACAAGAAGCCAGCCGCAAGTTCGGCATGGGTGCGCGCCACGCAATGCAGGTGGCGCAGCGGCTTTATGAGGCCGGGTACATTACCTATATGCGGACCGACGGCATCGACATGGCGCCCGAGGCCGTGGCCGCGACCCGCGAGGCCATCGCTGATCGCTACGGCGCGGAATATGTACCGGACAGCCCGCGTATCTACAAAAACAAGGCCAAGAACGCGCAGGAAGCGCACGAGTGTATCCGCCCGACGGATATGTCGCGCGATGCCAAGGCGCTGAAAGTGACAGACGAGGATCAGCGCAAGCTTTATGATCTGATCTGGAAACGTACCATCGCCTGTCAGATGGCCGCCGCGCGTCTGGAGCGCACCACCGTCGAGATCGGCAGCGACGACGGTCAGGTCGGCCTTCGCGCCACGGGCCAGGTCGTAATGTTCGATGGGTTCATGCGGGTGTACGAAGAAGGCCGGGATGACGTCGCGGACGAGGATGAAAAGCGTCTGCCACAGATCACGCAGGGCGATCCGGCCCGTTTTGCCAAGACCTCTCTGAAGGATCAGTTTGCCAAGGCGACCAGCGACAGCGGCGACAAGGTCGCGAAAGAAGCGATCCTGTCCGAGAACGAATCCGTTCTGGCCCTTCAACACCACACCCAACCGCCCCCGCGTTATACCGAAGCGACACTGGTCAAAAGGATGGAAGAGCTGGGGATCGGACGGCCTTCGACCTATGCCTCGATCGTAACGACGATCCAGGACCGGGAATATGTCCGCAAGGACAAGAACCGGCTGATCCCCGAGGAAAAGGGGCGGATCGTTACGATCTTCTTGCTGAATTTCTTCCGGCAGTACGTTGGCTATGAGTTCACCGCCAATCTGGAAAAAGAACTGGATGACGTCAGCGCCGGGGAACGCGACTACAAGGACCTGCTGGGCAAGTTTTGGCGTGATTTTTCAGCCGCGATTGGCGAGACGTCCGAGCTGCGGATTTCCGAAGTGCTGGACAGGCTCGACGAAGCTCTGGCTCCGCAGCTCTACCCGCCGCGCGAGGATGGGTCCGATCCACGTATCTGCCCGAAATGCGGTACCGGTCAGTTGCACCTGAAGACCTCGCGGACCGGTGGGTTTGTCGGATGCGGAAACTATCCGGAATGTACCTATACGCGCCCGATTGCCGGTGAAGGCGCGGAAGGTGACGAAAGGCTGCTGGGTGAAGATGCCGGGGATGAGATCTGGTTGAAATCCGGCCGGTTCGGTCCATACGTTCAGCGGGGCGAACCCACGCCCGAGAACAAAAAGCCCCCGCGCGCATCCCTTCCGCGCGGGTGGAGCAAGGATGACATGGACCTGGAAAAGGCTCTGACGCTTCTGTCCCTGCCCCGTCAGATCGGCGAACACCCCGAAGGCGGCATGATCAGCGCGAATTTCGGGCGGTTCGGTCCTTACCTGATGCATCAGCTGCCGGAGGAGGCAAAGCCGGTCTATGCCAACCTCAAAGACCCCAATGACGTGTTCGAGATCGGCATGAACCGCGCCGTTGAGTTGCTGGCCGAAAAACGGGCAAACCCCGGTCGGGGACGGCGGGCCGCGGCGAAGCCTCTGAAAGAGTTGGGTGAGCATCCGGATGGCGGCGCGATGCAGGTTCTGGACGGGCGCTATGGGCCCTACGTGAAATGGGAAAAGGTCAACGCGACGATCCCCAAGGACATCAAACCCGAGGACGTGACGCAGGAGATGGCCATCGAGCTTGTCAACGAGCGCGCTGCCAAAAAAGGCACCAAGAAAAAGGCCGCGCCCAAAAAGAAAGCAACCACCAAGAAAGCAACAACCTAGGCTGACAGGTGGTCGGGGTTGGAAAAGCCCCCTGCAATCGCCTTTTCGACATTGCGGTGGGCTGTCAGCGAATGACCATGGCTGAGGGTCGCACCGCACTTCGAGCGTCGTCTGCCGGTCTTCCGAACCGCTTGAGCTTGGAGAGGAACCGGGCGCGGCCTGATTTCTGGGCAGCGGCGGTCAGGACATAGACGATCAGGGCTGTATTCTTGTCCACCCCCTGACAGCCGGTATCGCTGGCCAGAACGAAGGCCCTTCTTGCCCTGATGCGCACACCGTTCATTGGCGGTTGAAATTGCAGATTCAAATGAAGACTTCTCAGAGTATCCGGCACCAACAGCTTTGATCTTGTTATCATCGAGCTGAAGTACCGCCGCCTGCTCAGGCTCATAGGCTCACATAGCCAAAAGCGCAGCACCAGCGGTTGCTTCGGCACAAATTCGCTTCATGTTATCAACCTCCTATAATGGTGCGGCAGACATGTTGAGCCGCCTGATCAATTGCAACAGCTCTTTCCATTGGTAGAAATACGACCCCGCCTCCGGTTTCATTGACTTCCCCGTGACGCGACGGCACAACCTGCCCATCACCATGTCACTGGGGGAGTTTTCCATGAAGAAAGTCTATGCCAATGCCACCGAGGCGCTCGATGGGCTGCTGTCGGATGGCATGCTGATCGCCGCTGGCGGGTTTGGCCTGTGCGGCATTCCGGAATTGTTGCTTGAGGCCATCAGGGAATCGGGCGTCAAAGACCTGACCTTTGCGTCAAACAACGCAGGCGTGGACGATTTCGGCATCGGCATCCTGTTGCAGACCAAGCAGGTCAAAAAGATGATCAGCTCGTATGTCGGTGAAAACGCCGAGTTCATGCGCCAATATCTGAGTGGTGAGCTGGAACTGGAATTCAACCCCCAAGGAACATTGGCCGAACGGATGCGCGCCGGTGGGGCGGGCATTCCCGGTTTTTACACCAAGACCGGCGTCGGCACCGTGATCGCCGAAGGGAAAGAGCACAAGGACTTCAACGGCGAGACCTACATTCTGGAAGAAGGCATTTTTGCCGATCTGGCCATCGTCAAAGCCTGGAAGGCTGACGACACCGGCAATCTGGTTTTCCGCAAGACCGCCCGCAATTTCAACGTTCCTGCCGCGACCTGCGGCAAGATCTGCGTGGCCGAAGTGGAAGAGATCGTACCGCGCGGTTCGCTGGATCCCGACTGCATCCACCTGCCCGGTATCTATGTGCATCGCATCGTTCAGGGCGGCCACGAAAAGCGCATTGAACAGCGCACCACCCGCAAGAAGGAGGAAGCATAATGCCCTGGGACCGCAATCAGATGGCCGCACGCGCGGCAGAGGAACTGGAAGACGGCATGTATGTGAACCTCGGCATCGGCATCCCGACGCTGGTGGCAAACTATGTGGGTGACAAGGACATCACGCTGCAATCGGAAAACGGCATGCTGGGCATGGGCCCCTTCCCCTTTGAGGGCGAAGAAGACCCGGACCTGATCAATGCGGGCAAGCAGACGATCACCGAGTTGTCCCGCACGGCCTATTTCGACAGCGCCACGTCCTTCGCCATGATCCGCGGCGGCAAGATCGCGGCGGCGATCCTGGGCGCGATGGAGGTCGATGAGAAAGGCGATCTGGCCAACTGGATGATCCCCGGCAAGCTGGTGAAAGGCATGGGCGGCGCGATGGACCTGGTTGCAGGCGTCGGACGGGTCATCGTGGTGATGGACCACACCAACAAGCACGGCGACAGCAAGGTGCTGAAGGAATGCACCCTGCCATTGACCGGAAAGGGCGTCGTGGATCGCATCATCACCAATCTGGGTGTGCTGGATGTGGTCGAAGGCGGTCTGAAAATCGTCGAACTGGCGGAAGGTGTCAGCGAAGGCGAGCTGCGCGCCGCGACGGAAGCGACAATCGTTTCCTGATCAATTGCAAAGGCCCGCCAGATCGCGCGGGCCTTTTTAGTTGGAAGTCTGAAAAACACAGCCGTCGGAAATCAGGTCCGGCGGCGTCGTGCACAAGGCCCGCGCGATCTGGAACGCGGCGAGGACTTTTGGCACGTAGTCTCGGGTTTCAGCATAGGGCGGCACGCCGCTGTGTTTGCGTACGGCCCCCTCACCCGCGTTGTATCCAGCCAATACAAGTATTGGATCATTCCCGAACTCTTCCATCAGCCAGTTGAGGTATTTTACACCGCCCGCAATGTTCTCAGAGGGCTGAAGGCTGTCCTTTACCCCGAATCTGGCCGCCGTGGCGGGCATCAACTGCATGAGCCCCTGCGCGCCTGCGGAACTGACCGCGTCTGCACGCCCGGCCGATTCCACCGAGATGACCGCAAGCACCAGCGCAGGTGAAACATTGGTTCCCACAGTGGAACGAAGGATCTCAATCCCGCGTTCCTTTGCGATATCTTGCAGCGATTGCAGTCGCGGTGATCTCACGTTGGTTGCGGCCAGGGCGTTGATGGCCGCGTCAAGCCGCCCGGCCCCGCCTTCATCAATGTGCGGTGAAATCCGGTTCCAGAAAGCCTTGTACGATCCATTGGGGTCTCGTTTGACCTCCGCACCGGGCGCGGGCAGCGGAGCGACTTTGGTGCGCGCGATGATTTCCGGCACCACCAGTTCAGTGCCCGTGCTGGGCGCTGAAGGCTTGGCTGCGTGTTCTTCCGGTGTGATCTGCACGGTCACACGCGGACGTTCACCGGGTTTTGGGGCTTTGACGCGTTTGTATACGCCGCGCGGCTCTGTCTCGGTCGCATTTACGGATGCGGTGCCCGATATCAGAAACGCCAGCACACCGGCGCATTGAAGTGCGTTCCGGAGATTCATTTGCCTGCCTCGTGTTTTCTTTTTAGGCGATTTGAACCCCGAATCTTCCCGCAAGGCCAGAAAAACAAAGCGAAATGGGGCAGTTTCGCCTCATTTGGCGCAATTTTGCATCGCTACAGAGCCTTCGGCTCAATCGTGGTGATTTTTTTACCCTTTATTTTCATATGGTTATCCAATTTATAACCAAAAAGTTAAGCTGCGCGAAAAAAAATCGGTGTTTGGCCCAATTCCTGCCATGCCCAACAGTCAAACATAGTCCCATACCGAGACGGACATGAGCGGACTGAGAGAGAAAGCTCTGAAAGACGCCGAGGTTTGTTAAACTCTTTTTGATCCTTTAGGAGGGACGTAACATGATCAAGTTCATCAAGAACTTCCGCAAAGACGAAGACGGCGCAGTAACAGTTGACTGGGTTGTTCTGACCGCAGCAGTCATCGGCCTGGCCGCCGTTGCATATCAGCAGATCTCGGCTGGCGCCACTGGCCTGGCAACCGGCGTAAACGAAGCGCTGAACGCCGCATCGCTGAGCACCGGCAGCAACACCGCGACAGGTGGTATCACCGGCGAAGGCAAAAGCAAGTAAGTTGCTGACCTGAAGATTTTTCAAGGCCGCGCTCAACGGGCGCGGCCTTTTTTTGTGACCTGAAACTGCCCAATCCCAGGCGCACAGGTTCCGGCCTGCGCGCAAGTCATCCAAACCTTCGCGACGCCCGGGGTATTTTGCTGCAACCCCTGTGTTTCTTCTATCCCGATCAATTCGACACACGCGCGGTCTCCGTCTGAGACCAAAATTTCCTTCGAAATCAATATTTAGCCCAAATTTCGCCATCCGCGCGAACCAGTTATGCGCCAACCTGTCGGTGGCACTGACGCGACGTATTTGGAGATAAGCACATGTTCAGGTTCCTTAATCAGTTTAAATCCGACGAAGCAGGAGCGGTGACAGTTGACTGGGTGGTATTGACCGCCGTGGTCATCGGATTGTCGGGCGCGACCTACCTTGTCATCAGCTCAAGCGTCAACAGCATGGGCGGCAATATCAACGGGGCCATGAACAGCGCCGTCGTCAGCACCGGGTCGAACACTGCACCGTCTGGTATTATCACGGCGGGAACCGCTGGCGGCGGAAACTAAGTCGCGGCAGGTGTACGCATCAGCTGTTTTCCAAAGACGTTACGTTAACCGTTTCGACGCAAAGCGCTGCGCCCATGGGGTGCGGCGCTCTTTTGTTGCGCACGATCCGCTGGCAATCGTGAGGAAAGGCAACGCTCACCATGAAGAATTGTGCGGAAGATGGCGCAGAATCTGACAATCAGGCATATTTGTCCCACATTTCGACACAATTTGCGGTTAGCAAATAGGCTGTTTCAATGTGGTTCCTTGGCCGCTAAGTATTCGACCAAACAAAAGAATGAGGTACACGCATGCGAGCAGTTTTCGGACTTGTCCTGATTGTCGGCATTGCACTGGCCGGGGGCGCCGTCTACATGGCGCGAAACTATATCGCGGAATACCAAAGCGAGTTGGCACGCCAAAGACTTGCCGCGGAAGAGGCCCTGGCCAATGCCAAAGTTGATGTCGTTCCAACTGTCACTGTCTTTGTGTCGAATCGCGCTCTGAAATACGGCGAGCGGTTGACAGAGGAAGATATCCGCGCTGTTGACTGGCCGGAAAACGCGATCCCCGAAGGTACATTCACCGAGCTCACAGCCCTGTTCCCCGAAAGCGGCGCAAATGAACGTTTCGTTTTGAGGGCAATGGAAAAAGACGAAGCGATCATGGAGGTCAAGATCACTCGTCCGGGCGAAAAAGCCGGGCTGACGTCACGTCTTGAAAAAGGTATGCGCGCCTTCGCAATCAGCGTTGACGTGGCCTCGGGCGTTTCCGGATTCCTGCGGCCCGGAGACACTGTCGACATCTATTGGACCGGTTCCAGTGGAACGATCGAAGGGAGCAGCGGCGGAATCACTCGACTGATCGAAACCAACGTGCAACTCATTGCCGTCGACCAGACCGCTGGCTCGGACGTCACCAACACGACCATTGCACGTACAGTTACGGTTGCGGCCACACCGGAACAGGTCGCCGCGCTGGCACAGGCCCAGAACACGGGGCGTCTTTCCCTGGCTTTGGTTGGGGTACAGGATGAATCCGTTGCGTCCACGATTGAGGTGGACCAAAACAAGCTGTTGGGAATTCAGAAAACTGCCCCGGAACCCGAGGCAAAAATCGAAAAGGTATGCACAACACGCATCCGCCGTGGTGGCGAAATCGTAAATGTGCCTATCCCCTGCACAAATTGACGCCAATTCAGAACGTTACAGGTTCAGAGCCGCACCCTTGGTGCGGCTCATTTTTTTGCGATTGTTGCCAATTACCCACATAAGGAAACTTACGGAAACCATTGATTATTGCAATAAATTCGGAATTCGCGCAGTCTCTCATCCCATAGGGCATAAGACCCAAAAAAACGAGGCGTGATCGGAGAGGCAGGTCACATGACAATACGTTCCTGGATCAGCGCAACCCTGCTGGGGTTGTCGCTTGTTATGGCCCCCATTGGCGACACCGCCTGGGCTGAAACTTTACGCGTGGTGAAAAAAGGGACGGTGGAAACACTTGATGTCCCGATGAACCGCGCAATCGTCGTAGAAAGCGAGCAACCTTTCGCAGAGCTCAGCATTGCCAACGCCGGCATTGCCGATATCTCTTCTTTGTCGGAGCGCACGATCTATGTTCTGGGCAAGGCCCCGGGCCTGACCACGCTGACGCTGTTTGACGGCGCGGGCAATCTTTTGGCCAATGTCCGCGTCCGGGTCGCACCGGATGTTACGGAATTCAAGGAACGTCTGCGTCAGATCCTGCCCAACGAACCCATCGAGGTTCGCACAGCCAATGATGGTATTGTTTTGTCCGGTACGATCTCCAGCTCGGCCAAACTGGCACGCGCGCTGGAACTGGCTGAACGGTATGCCCCCGATCGTGTCTCGAACCTGATGTCGGTCGGTGGTGTCCAGCAGGTCATGCTGAAAGTCCGCTTTGCCGAGATGAACCGCTCGGTCGCCAAAAGCCTGACGGCATCGCTTGGTTTCGGCGGAAGTGACGTTACGGGGGGCATCAATACGCTCAACAACCAGTTCGCGCTGAACAACGCTTTGGCGAACAACATTCCGACTGTTCAGGCCAATACAGGCGCAATCCTGTTTGGGTTCGGCGCGGGTTCGACGCAGGTTCGCCTGTTGCTGGAAGCACTGGAAGCCAAGGGGTTGGCCCGCAGCCTGGCCGAGCCGAATCTGTCCGCTCTGTCCGGCCAGGAGGCATCATTCCTGGCCGGTGGCGAAGTCCCCATTCCGGTACCGCAGGATGACGGCGTTGTGGCCATCGAATACAAGGCCTTCGGCGTCGAGATGGACTTTATTCCACGCGTCGTGGACGGCGATCTGATCAATCTTGAAATGGGCACGGCCGTTTCAAGTATCGATCAAACCTCGGATTTCACCATCAACGGGGATTCGGTTCCCAGTTTCATCACTCGCCGGGCAAAAACAACGATCGAACTTCGCGATGGTGAAAGCTTTGCCATTGCAGGCCTGATCCAGGACAATTTCGCGGATCTGAGCAACCAGATTCCATGGTTGGGAGATGTGCCGGTTCTGGGCGCGTTGTTCCGCAGCGCCAACTACCAGCGCGAGCAAAGTGAACTCGTCGTTATCATCACGGCGCATCTGGTTTCACCGACTCGGGGCGAAACTCTTGCGCTTCCAACCGATCGGGTCAAACCGCCCAGCGAATTTGACTTGTTCTTGAACGGCCGGGTGGCGCGCACACAGCGTACGGGCGCCGGCGGAGCGTCAGAGGTTGCCAAACAGAACTTCGGCAGCTCCTACGGCTACGTCCTAGATTGATCAGGAGGATAGGACCAATGCATAAGTGGATTATCACACTGGGTCTTTCGGTCGCTGTCGCCGCCTGTACCCGCGAGGCCGGGTACGAGATCGACGCAGGCACTTTCGGAAACGCGACGCTCAACAACGTCCAGGTTCAAAGCGGCGAGTTGACCTATGCGCAAATTCTCAGCCGCAGGTTTGCCGCGGATGTACCCAGCCAGGTGAACTTTGCGTTCAACAGCTCGCAACTGGATGCTTCAGCTCAGCGCATTCTTTTGCAACAGGCTGACTGGATCAAACAGTTCCCCGAGGCCCGGTTCCGCGTTTACGGGCATACGGATGCCGTGGGGTCGACCAGCTACAACAAAAGCCTAGGCCTTCGCCGCGCGCAAGCAGTCGTCGCGTTTCTGGGGCAGCAGGGTATCTCGCGCTCGCGGCTTGAGGCGGTGGTATCATTCGGCAAAACGCAACCGCTGATCGCAACGCAGAACCGCGATCGCAGGAATCGCAGAACGGTAACCGAAGTTTCAGGATTCGTTGATCGCAACCCGCAACTTCTGGACGGTAAATACGCTGAGATCGTTTACCGCGAGTATGTGGAAAGCGCGACCTCAGTCAGCACGATTCAGGAAGTGACCGCCCAGGACGCTGGAAGCGGTGGATAATACGTTTGAAATGGGCGGCATCGTCGCCCATTTCCCTACAATTGGTTCTTTTGCGCCCAATTCTTGCCCAACTTCAAAGCGACATTGTGAACAATAGGGTGACCTGCGGCCAAATTTGACCGTATTGGGGCGACAGCACATCCATCTGGCGGATTTCGTTCATATGACATGCTGAGCCCTCACGACGAGGATAGTGTTTATGACCAGCGCGACGCCGCAAGACGACAATACAGCAATCTTGGCCTGCACCATCAGTCGGGATGTTCAGAATTTCGACCTTCTGATCGAAGACATGGAAGCCATCTTGGGCGAGCGCTGGGGAGATCTGGGGTTTGCAGAAGCGTTGGCCTTTTTCAGCCAACCCGAAGCTGAAACGCTGGAATTCGTAGCGCTGGCGATCGACGGAGAAGACGAAGACAACCTGTCTCTGCTGGGTGAAATAATCACTCAAGCCAATGAAAAGAAAGTAAAAGTTGTTCTGATCGCCGAGGATGTCACTCCGGCGTCTTTGCACCAACTGCTGCGCAAGGGTGCCGACGAGTTCGTCCCCTATCCTCTTCCCGAAGGCGAATTGCAGGAAGCCATCGAGCGTATGAAGCAGCCCGACCCGGTTGCCGTGGCACAGGCGACCGCCGTTCCCCTGGCCGGTGGCGCGTCCAAGGAAGGCGCATTGTTTGTCGTTCAGGGCCTTGCAGGTGGAGTCGGCGCAACGACACTGGCCGTTAACCTGGCCTGGGAACTGGCCTGTGTCTCGGACAAAGACGCGCCGACCGTGTGCCTGATCGATCTGGACCTGCAATACGGGACCGTTTCCACCTATCTGGATCTGCCGCGACGAGAGACAGTGTTTGAAATGCTGTCGGACACGGACGCGATGGACAGCGAAGTATTCTCGCAAGCCCTTCAAACATATGAAGAAAAGCTTCAGGTTTTGACGGCGCCGTCCGACATGGTGCCGCTTGACTTGATCACTCCGGAAGACATTCAGCGCGTGATCGACATGGCGCGCGCGCATTTCGACTATGTCATTGTCGACATGCCAAAGACGCTGGTCCTGTGGTCGGAAACAGTTTTGCAGGCCGCCCATGTGTATTTCGCCATGATCGAGTTGGACATGCGGTCCGCCCAGAATGCCCTGCGCCTGAAACGTGCGTTGCAGGCAGAGGAACTGCCATTCAACAAGCTGCGCTTTGCGTTGAACCGTGCGCCGAAATTTACCGATCTGAACGGGAAAAGCCGCGTGAAACGCATGGGGGAAAGCCTTGGAATCTCCATCGACCTGCTGCTGCCTGATGGTGGCAAACCGGTCATGCAAAGTGGGGATCATGGTCTGCCTCTGGCAAATGCGGCCGCCAAGAACCCGTTGCGCCGGGAAATCTCAAAGCTGGCGAAGTCGCTTCACAGCCTCGGCAGCAGTGCCGAAGAAGCTGCGTAAACATCATCCCAAGGGGGGATAAGCCGTGTTTTCAAGATACAAAAAGCAACCCGCAGCGCAGCCCGTCAAATCGCCGGCACAACCGGCTGAAACAGCGGCGCCTTCTGCACAAGCGACACCTGTCGCGACCGCGGTGGCACGCAAACCCGTGAAAAAGAATGCAGGCGAGGTCGCAAGTTCAGACAAAGACCGCAAACGCAAGGAGCGGCTGGGTGAGATCAAGATCGAACTGCACCGCGAACTGCTGGAAAACCTGAACCTGGCCGCGCTTGAAAACGCCGGCGAAGCAGAGTTGCGCGCTGAAATCAGTGCCATCGCCAGTGAAGTTCTGGAAACAAGAAACATTGTTCTGAACCGCGAAGACCGATCCCAGCTGAACAAGGAACTTTATGACGAGGTGACGGGTCTCGGCCCGCTCGAGGCGCTGCTTCAGGACGATACGGTCAACGATATTCTGGTGAACGGTCCACAACAGATCTTTGTGGAACGTGCCGGCAAGCTGGAACTCAGCGACATTACCTTCAAGGATGAAAAGCACCTGATGCGGATCATCGACAAGATCGTGTCCGCCGTGGGCCGCCGTGTCGATGAATCCAACCCGTATGTTGACGCCCGTCTGGCCGATGGCTCGCGTTTCAACGCCATGGTGCCCCCGATTGCGGTGGACGGATCGCTTGTTTCCATTCGTAAGTTCAAGAAAGACAAGCTGGGCATTGACGATCTGGTCAATTTCGGTGCGTTTACCGAAGAAATGGCCGCCTATTTGCAGGCCGCCGTGTCCACCCGACTGAATATCATCGTTTCCGGGGGTACGGGCTCGGGTAAAACGACCACGCTCAACGCCCTGTCCAGTTTCATCGACGACGCCGAGCGCATTCTGACCATCGAGGATACCGCGGAACTTCAGCTGCAACAGACCCATGTGGGTCGGATGGAAAGCCGCCCACCCAACGTGGAAGGCAAAGGTGAAGTCAGCCCGCGCGACTGTCTGAAAAACGCCCTGCGTATGCGTCCTGACCGTATCATCGTGGGTGAGACGCGCGGCGCCGAAGTCATCGACATGTTGCAGGCCATGAACACCGGTCACGACGGATCTATGACCACGATTCACGCCAACTCGGCCCGGGACGGTATTTCACGTCTGGAAAACATGATCGCGATGGCCGGGATCGAAATGCCGATCAAGGCGGTCCGCAGTCAGATCGCCTCGGCTGTGAACCTGATCGTGCAGGCCAGCCGCCTACAGGACGGGTCGCGCCGGATGACCTCGATCACCGAGATCACCGGGATGGAAGGCGACGTGATTTCCATGCAGGAAATCTTTCGTTTTCAACGCGTTGGCCTGACACCCGACAACAAGATCATCGGGCATTTCACCGCCACCGGCGTCCGCAGCCACTATTCGGAACGGTTCCGTCTATGGGGCTTTGACTTGCCAGCGTCCATCTACGACCCAACCACAATGTAGGAGAACCGGGTATGCAATTGCCTATGGAGGCGATCATTTATGTCGCCATCTTTGTGGGGGTTCTTGCCTTGGTCGAGGGCATCTATCTTGTTGCCTTCGGCAAGTCCATCAGCCTGAACAGCCGGGTCAACCGACGCCTGGACATGCTGGAAAAAGGTGCCGGGCGCGAACAGGTGCTGGAACAGCTGCGCAAAGAAATGCAGCAGCATATGAAATCACAGAGCATTCCTCTGTATTCACTTCTCGCTGACAAGGCGCAAAAGGCGGCAATCGCGTTTTCTCCACGTCAATTGATCATGATCATGGGGCTGGTATCAGCTATGGCCTTTGTCGGATTGAGCATCGGAACCGCTACGGACACGGCACTGCGCATCGTTGTTTCCATCGCAATCGGCATTGGCGGCGTTTACGCCTGGGTCAACCACAAGGCCAAGAAACGCATGGGGATGATTGAAGAACAACTGCCCGATGCGGTTGAACTGATGGTGCGCTCGTTGCGTGTCGGCAACCCGTTCGTCTCGACGATTCAGGTGGTTGCAAACGAAGTTCAGGATCCGCTGGGAACCGAATTTGGCGTTATCGCCGATGAATGCGCCTATGGTCGCGATGTGGGCGAGGCGCTAAAGGACATGGCTGAACGTCTGGACATGCAGGATATGCGCTTTCTGGCAGTCGCCGTGGGTATTCAGCAGCAATCCGGCGGTAACCTTGCCGAAATTCTGGCCGGATTGGCAAAGGTGATCCGTGCGCGTTTTCGCCTGTTCCGTCGGGTCAAGGCGATTACGGCCGAGGCACAATGGTCGGGCAAGTTCCTATCCGGGTTCCCTGTTGCCTGTCTGATTTTCATTCTGGTCAAGGACCCGGGCTATTACGACGAGGTGTTGGATCACCCCTGGTTTATTCCCGCGTGTTTTGTTGTCGCCATCCTGCTGACACTGAACCTGATCGTCATGAAAATCATCACCAACATCAAGGTCTGAGGGCAGCACCATGGAAATCCTGACCGGCATCAATGACCTGTTGACCCAGCACCTGGGCGAATTCGGCCCCCTGATCATTGTCGGCGTACTTGGCCTGCTTATGGTTCTGGTCGCTGTCACATTGATCATGAAGCAGCCCGAAGACCCCTTGAAGAAACTGCAAAGATCGAATGCGGCTCCTCCAAAGCAGAAAAAGGGGAAGAAAGAGCAGCTTCGAAACTCGAACCGAAACGAGCAGCTTGAGAAGTTCGCAACTTTCCTTGAGCCCAAGAACGAAGAAGAATACTCGGCCGTCGAGTTGAAGCTGCGTCAGGCGGGCTACAGGTCGAAGGATTCGGTTCGGTTCTTCCACTTTGCGCAGTTTTCTCTGGGTATCCTTGGCATTATCATTGGTGTTCTGCTGGTCACGGTTTTTTCCGGCGGCCAGGAGTTTACCGGAACACAGATGATGATCCGGGTGCTTGTCCCCGGCGCGATCGGCTATTTCGCACCCAAATACTGGATTACGCGCCGGGTTGAAGAACGGAAGGAAGCGATTACCGCCGGCTTTCCCGATACGCTTGATCTGATGCTGGTCTGCGTTGAAGCCGGTCAATCGCTGGATCAGGCCATCGTTCGCGTGGCCAGTGAAATGAGCGCGTCTTATCCGGATATCGCGCAGGAATTCGAAACCGTCGCGTATGAAATGAAGGCCGGCAAGGACAAGGACACCGTCCTGCGTGACTTCGGCGTGCGCTGTGGGGTTCAGGACGTGAACTCTTTTGTCACCGTCATGATCCAATCGGCGACATTTGGTACATCAATTGCCGAGGCATTGCGGGTTTACGCCGGTGAGATGCGCGACAAACGCGTGATGCGCGCCGAAGAGGCCGCGAACAAGTTGCCGACCAAGATGACTCTTGTCACAATGATGCTGACGGTCCCGCCGCTGCTGATTATTCTGGTTGGCCCGTCGGCGAATGTTATTTCGAGTTTTGGACGCTAGGTCGGATAGAGCCATATGAAAGCTGAATTCAGGTGCTTCCCTTCCGGGTTTCGCCGAATGCTCTGGGCCACCATGGTTTTTGCCATGGTGGCTTCTTGCACAGAAGGCCTGTCACCCAACGGTTTGGATGCGCCGGGAATTGACACCAAAGGTCAGGCCGAGGACAGCATCGAGGTCGGAAACAGATTGATGGCAGCCGGAGAATACGAACTGGCGCTTGAAACCTTTACCCGGGCCGCGCTGGACCAGGGTATGACGCCCCAGGTCCTGACGTCTCTGGGTACTGCGAATATTGGGCTACGCCGCTTGGGACAGGCCGAAAAACTGCTGCGCAGAGCCGTCGAAGACGACACGGACTGGCCGGTGGCCTGGAACAATCTGGGTGTCCTGCTGATGGAGAAACAGGAATACCCCGAGGCCGCGCAAGTGTTTCGGCGGGCCTATGCGCTGGACAATGGCGAAAGTGACGCAATCCGGGACAATCTGCGCTTAGCACTCGCAAAAATGGAAAATTCTGTTAATAATACCCCACAAGAACAACAAGAATACACACTGGAGCAGCTTGGCGACGGGCAATTCACGCTACGCAAGATCCAGTAATTGAGGCGAGAGCAGTAAAGGACGCAAAAAATGCGCCAGCAATTCTTGATTCCGACTGTTGTTATCAGTGGTCTGATCCTGTCGGCCTGTGCAAAGGAAACCGAAGAGGAAAAGGTTGAACGAACGTTTCAGGAAGTGAACGTTATCGACGAAACAAACCTGAACGATGTGCTTCTGAGCGCCGCAGATCCAAATGAAGCGGTGACCTATTTCCACGGTGCAGCGCTCAAAAACCCGGACCGGATCGATCTTCAACGCGGACTGGCAATTTCCTTGGGCCGCGCCAAACGCACGACCGAGGCCGTAACCGCGTGGAAGCGCGTCACAACGATGAAGGGCTCGAACGCCGCGGACAAGGTTGAATACGCGGACGCATTGGTCCGAAACGGCGACTGGTCGCAGGCCAAAACGGTTCTGGATTCGGTTCCCCCCACCTTTGAAACCTTCAAACGGTATCGCCTCGAGGCAGTCGTTGCGGATTCCCGGAAAGAGTGGAAACGCGCGGATCATTTCTATGAAACCGCTGTCGGGCTGACGACACGTCCGGGCAGCGTGATGAACAACTGGGGATATTCCAAGCTGAGCCGCGGCGAATATGCCGAAGCCGAGCGGTTGTTCTCGGAAGCGATCCGTCAGGACAACTCGCTGTTTACCGCCAAGAACAACCTGGTTTTGGCCCGGTCGGCACAAGGCAACTACAACCTGCCGGTCGTCCCCATGACACAGGTCGAACGGGCGCGTCTGCTCAATACAATGGGTATTTCAGCGGTCAAACAGGGCGACATAACCACCGCCAAAAACCTGTTCCGCGAAGCCATTTCAACCCACCCGCAGCATTTCGACGAGGCGGTCCGCTCGCTTCGGGCGCTTGAAGGGGCCTGACACATGCAGATACCCGCAGTGGCAGCGGCCTGGTTTCTGCCGTTTGTGCTGCCGATCTGCTTTTACGTGGCCTTCACGGATATGCGTGAGATGCGGATCAAGAACCATGCAGTCCTTGCGCTGACGCTGGTTTACATCGTGATAGGTCTGATCGCCATCCCGCCCTGGTCCACAGGCGGCATCAGCGGCAATCTGGGGCCGTTCACCGTGTCCATGCCGGTCTATTTCTGGCAACTGCTGCATATCGTCGTGGTTTTGGTAATCGGTATCTTGCTGAATGCTGCGGGCACCATGGGCGCTGGCGATGCCAAGTTTCTGGCCGCCGCGTCGGCGTTTGTCTGGCTGGGCGATCTGAGAATTGTGCTGATGATCCTGACCGCCTGCGTTCTGGCTGCCGTGCTCACTCATCGTTTGGCCAAAATCACAAAGCTGCGCACCATTGCACCGCATTGGGAAAGCTGGGATCGGGGCAAACAGTTTCCGATGGGGTTCGCCTTGGGCGGATCATTGGCGATGTACCTGATTCTGGGCACTGTTCTCGGATCGTAAACTATCATCAGCGCGCCTTGCCGCTGCCTTTGTCCCGCCACAAAGCTGGTTCATTTTCTTCAAGACGCCCGTTTTCGGGTTCTTGGCGTGACATTTTGATGGACGAGCACCGCGCATGAATATGCAGACTTCCTCAGTTATGGCCCCCCCTGCCCCCAAGGGTCTGGGCGAAATGAAGCTTCCGCTTGTAATGATGCGGGATATTCTGCTTAAGACGATTTTTCGCAAAAACGCGAGCACAGTGTCAGAAGTGGCCGAAGCCATCTGTCTTCCGGGTTCGGTTACTCAGGAACTGATCGACATCGCGCGCGATCAGAAACTGCTTGAAGCGACCGGAACACTGAACGCCAATAGCGGCAATGAGATGGGGTATCAGCTGACCGATGCGGGCAAGGCCCGTTCGCTGGATGCGCTGAGCCAATCCGAGTATTTTGGTGCGATGCCGGTGCCGCTGGATGTCTATCGCGAGCAGGTCAAACGCCAGTCGATCCGCAACATTCAGGTCACGCGAGAACAACTCGTGGGTGCAATGGGCCATCTGGTCCTGCCCGACAGCCTGCTGGATCATCTGGGCCCGGCGGTCAGCGCGGGCCGGTCGATTCTGATGTATGGTCCTCCGGGCAACGGTAAATCCTCGATCTCGAACGGCATACGGGATGCGCTGGGTGACAACGTCTATGTGCCCTACGCCATCGAATATGCGGGTCAGGTGATCACGGTCTATGACCCGATCGTGCACACGGCGATCGAACAAGAGCCGGACGACCCCAACAGCCTGCGTCGTCGCAGGCGGTTCGATTCCCGATATGTCCAATGTGAACGCCCCACCGTCGTAACCGGTGGTGAGCTTTCGCTCAGCATGTTGGATCTGGTCTACAACCCAACCGCACGAACCTATCAGGCCCCGTTGCAACTGAAATCCACCGGTGGCATTTTCATCGTGGATGACCTTGGCCGGCAAGCCGAGCCGCCGCAGGCGCTGGTCAACCGTTGGATCGTCCCGCTGGAGGAAAACAAGGATATCCTCGGCCTGCAATCGGGTGAAAAATTCGAAGTGCCCTTCGACACGCTGGTCATCTTCTCGACCAACTTCCACCCGAACGAGATCTTCGACCAGGCTGCCCTGCGCCGGATCTTCTTCAAGATCAAGATTGACGGCCCGAACCAGGAGAACTTCCTGAAAATCTTTGCCATGGTGGCCCGCAAACGTGGAATGCCGCTGGACGAGGCGGCATTGGTGCACCTGTTGAAGGTCAAATACCCGACCATCAACAATATCTATGCCAACTACCAACCGATCTTCCTGATCGATCAGATGATCTCGATCTGCGAGTTCGAGGGCATTCCTTATCAGATGAACCCTGACCTGATTGACCGCGCCTGGGCCAACATGTTCGTAAAAGACGAGAAAATCGTCAAATAACGCCGTGCCAATCCCTCCTTCGGGCGGGTAATCTGTGACCATGACGCAGATTCCCGCTCGGATTGATACGTGGTTTTCCACCAAAGGCTGGTCCATCCACCCACATCAGCAAGAGATGTTCGATCGGGCGAAGGACCCGGCAACCCTGCTGATCGCCCCGACCGGTGGCGGCAAGACCATGGCCGGTTTTCTGCCTTCCCTGTCCGAGCTGGCCGATGGAGGCCACAACGGTTTGCATACACTCTATGTCTCGCCGCTCAAGGCGCTGGCGGCGGATATCAAACGTAACCTGCGCACCCCGGTGGACGAGATCGGCCTGCCCATTCGGATCGAGGATCGCACCGGTGACACCTCGGCCACGCAGAGAAAACGCCAAAGGGCCGACCCACCCCATATCCTGCTGACCACACCGGAAAGTCTGGCACTGCTGACCTCGTACGAGGATGCCCCGCGCATGTTCGATGGGGTGCAGCGGATCATCGTCGACGAAATCCACGCACTGGCGGAAAGCAAGCGCGGTGATCAACTGATGCTGGCCTTGGCGCGTCTTCAGCGTCTCAACCCGGATCTGCGTCGCGTCGGCCTGTCGGCCACGGTCGAAGACCCCACGGCGATTGCCCGCTTTCTGGCGCGCCACCCGGACCCCTGCCGGATCGTGCAGGCCGACCCCGGCCCGGACCCGGACATCCAGATGCTGGAAACAACCGAAATGCCGCCATGGTCCGGCGGAGGCGCGGCCTATTCCATTCCGGCTGTGCTGGACCAGATTCGGCGGCACAAGACCACGCTGATCTTTCACAACACCCGCGCGCAGGCCGAGATCTATTTTCATAACCTGTGGCTGGCGAATGACGACGGCCTGCCCATCGGCATCCATCATGGCAGTCTTGACCGACAGCAGCGCGAGCGGGTCGAAGCCGCGATGGTGCGTGGCGAATTGCGCGCCATCGTCTGCACCGGCAGCCTCGATCTGGGCATTGATTGGGGCGATGTCGATCTGGTGATTCAGATCGGTGCGCCCAAGAACGTCAAACGGCTGGTGCAAAGGATTGGTCGGGCCAACCACCGCTATAACGCGCCTTCCAAGGCGCTGCTGGTTCCTGCCAACCGGTTTGAAGTTGTCGAATGCGTCGCTGCGCTCGAGGCCGCCAAAGCCCATGACCTGGACGGGGAACCCCGAGGCCCCGGCCCCCGCGATGTGTTGTGCCAGCACATTCTGATTGCGGCCTGTGCCGGGCCCTTTGACGCCGATGATCTGTATGCCGAGATGACATCCGCCGGACCTTATGCACAGTTGACGCGACCCGAGTTTGACGCCTGTCTGGATTTCTGTGCCACCGGGGGCTACGCCTTGCGCGCCTATGATCGCTGGCAAAGGTTGCAGCAGCGTGCCGACGGGCAATGGCAATTGCGCGATCCTCGCGCTGAGTCACGCATTCGCATGAACTTGGGCACGATTCAGGATACCGACACCCTGAAGGTACGCCTGAAGCGCAGCCGTGGTGGAAAACCGTTGGGCGAAGTCGAAGAAGCCTTTGCTGCTTCGCTGACCCCCGGCGATACCTTCCTGATCGGCGGGCAGATCGTGCGCTATGAGGGCCTGCGCGAAATGGTGGTCGAGGTCAGCCGTCGCGCAGATCGCAAACCAAAGATCGCGACCTTCTCGGGCACGAAATTTGCGACTTCCACGCAACTCAGCGACCGCATTCTGCGCATGTTCGCCCAAACTGACTGGCCGCACCTGCCTTCTCATACGGCGGATTGGCTGGTCTTGCAGCGCCAAGTGTCCCGCCTGCCTCAACGCGATCGTCTGTTGATCGAAAGCTTTCCAAGTGACGGGCGAGAGCATCTGTGCGTTTACGGATTCGCTGGTCGCAATGCGCAACAGACACTGGGCCTGCTGCTGACCAAACGGATGGAGGAAACCGGTTTGGCCCCGCTGGGGTTTGTCGCCACAGACTATGCCACGCTGATTTGGGGTTTGGATGCGGTCACTGACCCGCGCCCTTTGTTTCAACCCGAAGCGCTGCGTGACGGGCTGGACACATGGCTGGCGGGCAACGCAGTCATGAAGCGTACCTTTCGCGCGTCGGCCACGATTGCTGGTCTGATCGAACGCAACATGGCCGGACAGCGTAAAACCGGACGGCAAGCCACGTTTTCGTCAGACATTCTCTATGACACACTGCTGAAATATGATCCCGATCATCTGTTGATGCAGATCACCCGCGAAGAGGCCATGCGCGGGTTGGTTGACTTCGGTCGTATCGAGGCGATGCTGGCGCGCATCGGCGACCGCATAGACCTGCTGCGTCTGGATCGCGTTTCCCCACTGGCCGCGCCGCTTTTTCTTGAGGTTGGAAAAGTGCCTGTCAAAGGGGCAGCCGAAGAAAGGCTGCTTGCCGAAGAAAGCGCGCGCCTGATGGAAGCCGCCGGGTTGGACCAGCTTTGATCCCCCTTGCGCAAGATGTGGAATCGGGCCAAGAACGTATCATGAACGTGTTCAAATTTTCCTTTGCAGGCCAGCAACTCGATGCGCTGCCGTCTGGCGCATTATGGTGGCCGGCGCGGCGACTGCTCTGTGTCTCGGATCTGCATCTGGGGAAATCCGAGCGCATGGCCCGTCGGGGCGGGGCTACGCTGCCCCCCTATGACAGTCGCGAGACGCTAGACCGTCTGGCGCGCGATCTGGAATACACCAGCGCCGAAACCGTCATCTGCCTTGGCGACAGCTTTGACGATCTCGAAGCGGCCCGGGCCTTGCCCGACGCAGAAGGGTTGAGGATTGCAACTTTGCAGGCCGGGCGTCAGTGGATCTGGATCGAAGGAAATCACGATCCAGGCCCGATCGAGATGGGGGGCTCTCATTTGGTCGAATCGCAGTGTGGCCCGCTTATCTTTCGTCATATCGCCCAGGATCGGCCACAAGGCGAGGTTTCAGGCCATTTTCATCCGAAAGCACAGATTCGGACAAAAGGCCGGCACATTTCCCGGCCCGCCTTTCTGCTGGACAGAAATCGGCTGATCCTGCCTGCCTACGGAGCTTATACCGGGGGATTGCGCAGTTCGGATCGGGCACTTTCCGATCTTTTGGGCGCGGACGCCATGGCCATTCTGACCGGCCCGCATCCGCGGATGATTCCAATGCCACGTTAAATTCAGATCAACCCGTCTTCTTCCAACTTCGGTTTGTACTTGCGGCTCACTGGAACCAGATCGCCGTTCGCCAGGCGCAAAAAGGTTTTGCCCGCCGTTTTTTCAACCCTAACGATGGACGCGTCCACCACCCAATGTGAACGGTGCGAACAGTGCCCGGGAACCGGCTCCATCTCGGCAATTGCGTCCGTAAAGCGTGAGCGGATCGTGAACGTGCCTTCCGAGGTCACAACATCCACATTGTGATCCCTGACCGTCAGACGATGGATTTGGCCGTCGAAATCAGGCGGCAGACGCCTGATCAGGCGCGGCTTCTCGATTTCAGGCGTTGAGGCCATCAATGGATTCAGATCATTGCGCTGCACAAGAACCAGACCCGTTGCAAACAAGACCCCATACACCGCTACGGTCTGGGCGCCTGGTGCCATGTGACCTCCACACGTGAACAGGACCCATGCCAACATCCAAAGGGACGGCGTGAACAGAACCAGGATCAGTGCCGCAAATGCCAGATCACGGGCAGGAACATTCAAAAGAACAGGGTTTTTCTGCATCAGCTTGCGCGCCAGCCCGGTGACCGTCAGGGCAAGAACCATCACCCCGGTCCAGAAAAGAAGACGCAATCCAAAGGTCAGATCAGCAACCAGAAACGGTGGAAACGCGTAGGCAAGCAATGGAAGAAAGACAACGCCCGCCGTCACTCGCTGTGGGGTACAAGCATTCCGGACAACTTTGATCTTGGATGTCATACCGCTTTTGTGCACGATTTATCAGAATTCAACCTTAGCACGACAAGCACTTAGGCACCTTACCTGTAACCAACTGGGAATACGGGGATATCACGATTTTCAAAGCTGTCAAACCCATTCAGGGCAAAATGACCACAGCGTGCAATGATTGTCCCACGAGGTCATGCACAACCGAGCAGTGTGCCGGGCCGACATGATCGACCCGACCAGATTACCTTACGCCGTCAAACCTTCTGGTTCGGGCAGAGCGTTGGCGCGGCAGCACGCAGTCAAAGTGTTGGCCAACAGGCAGGCAATGGTCATCGGACCTACACCGCCCGGAACCGGAGTGATGGCGCCAGCACGCTGGGACGCGCTGGCATAGTCCACGTCACCGACAAGCTTGTTCTTTCCGTCGCGTTCGATGCGGTTGATGCCTACGTCGATCACGGTCGCGCCTTCCTTGATCCAGTCACCCGGTACCATTTCAGGACGACCCACCGCGGCCACGACGATATCGGCCCGGCGCACGACATCCGGCAGATCCTTGGTGCGCGAATGCGCGATGGTCACGGTGCAGCTATCGCCCAGCAGCAGCTGCGCCATCGGTTTGCCCACAATGTTCGAGCGGCCGATCACAACCGCGTCCATGCCGGAAAGCGAACCGTGGTGGTCACGCAGCATCATCAGGCAACCCAGCGGGGTGCAGGGCACCATCGATTTCTGACCGGTGCCCAGCAGGCCCACGTTCGAGATATGGAACCCGTCGACGTCTTTGGCCGGATCGATGGAATTGATCACCAGGTCTTCATTCAGGTGCTTGGGCAGCGGCAACTGGACCAGAATGCCATGCACGGCCGGGTCGTTGTTCAGCTTGTCGATCAGCGCCAGAAGATCTTCTTCCGAGGTATCGGCATCCAGTTTGTGCTCGTACGAATTCATGCCGACTTCAACAGTCATTTTGCCCTTCGAGCGGACATAGACCTGGCTGGCTGGGTCTTCGCCCACAAGAACCACGGCCAAGCCGGGAGTGATGCCGTTTTCCTCTTTCAGCTTTGCAACCTGATCGGCCACTTGCGCGCGCACTTTTGCGGCAAAGGCCTTACCGTCGATAACCTGAGCTACCATGTTTCGATCCCTTCTTTCAAAAAACGGATCGGGCGCACAAAGCGCCCGGTCAGTCAGTCGGTGCCAATCACGCGCTCTTCGCGTGCAATCGACCAGTCAATCAATATGCGCCATAGCTTCTCGGCCAGATCCGGGTCCATCCCCAGCGCATCCGAGCTTGCACGCACGCGTTGCACCACCTCTTCCACGCGTTCCGGGATACGGGCCGGAAGGCCCTCGCCCGGCTTCAGCTGCGACGCGCGGTCAATGTAACTCGCGCGTGTCACCAACATTTCGATCAGTTGGCGATCCAGCTTGTCGATCTCGGCCCGCAGGTCCTGCATCGTGTTACAGTTCTGGGGCGGTGTCAGAGTGGGCATCGTCATCTCCTCATGGCCCGGGAATGAATCCCCGGACCACGAGATGTCTTATTCAGCAGCTTAGAACAAGCCCTCGATCTCACCTGCGTCATTGAGGCAGATGGTTTCAGCAGCCGGTTTGCGAGGCAGACCGGGCATGGTCATGATCTCGCCGCAGACGACCACGATGAAACCGGCGCCTGCGGACAGGCGAACTTCACGCACCGGAACCGAATGGCCGGTGGGCGCACCGCGCAGCGATGGGTCGGTCGAGAAGGAATACTGCGTCTTGGCCATGCAGACCGGCAGGTTGCCGTATCCGGCTTCTTCCCATTCACGCAGCTGGTTGCGGATCTTGTTGTCGGCCAGAACTTCGTCAGCGCGGTAAATACGCTTGGCGATGGTTTCGATTTTCTCGAACAGAGGCATTTCGTCGGGGTAGATCGGTGCGAAGTTCGCGGTGCCACCTTCGACGATTTCGACGACTTTCTCGGCCAACGGGGCAGACCCTTCGGAACCCAGCTCCCAGTGACGCGACAAAACCGCCTCGACGCCGTGCTCGCTGCAATAGTCTTTCACCGCCTGAACTTCGGCATCGGTATCGGTGACGAAGTGGTTGATGGCGACGACAACCGGTACACCGAAGGATTTCACGTTCTCGATGTGACGGCCCAGGTTGGCACAGCCTGATTTGACGGCTTCAACGTTTTCGGCACCCAGATCAGCCTTGGCCACGCCACCGTTCATCTTCATCGCGCGCACGGTGGCTACAAGAACAACTGCCGACGGAGCGATGCCCGCCTTGCGGCATTTGATGTTCATGAACTTCTCGGCCCCCAGATCCGCACCGAAACCAGCTTCGGTCACGACATAGTCGGCGACTTTCAGAGCGGTCTTGGTCGCGATGACCGAGTTACAGCCATGCGCGATGTTCGCGAACGGGCCGCCATGGACGAAGGCCGGGTTGTTTTCCAGCGTCTGCACCAGGTTCGGCTGCATTGCGTCCTTCAGCAGAACGGTCATTGCGCCTTCGGCCTTGATGTCACGGCAATAGACCGGGGTCTTGTCGCGGCGGTAAGCGACGATGATGTCACCCAGACGCTTTTCCAGGTCTTTTAGGTCGTTCGCCAGACAGAGGATCGCCATGACCTCGGACGCCACGGTGATGTCAAAACCTGCCTCACGCGGAAAGCCGTTCGACACACCACCCAGGCTGGCGGTGATCTGACGCAGGGCTCGGTCATTCATGTCGACCACACGACGCCATGCGACGCGGCGGGTGTCGATCTCCTGCTCGTTACCCCAATAGATGTGGTTGTCGATCATCGCCGACAGCAGCGAGTGCGCCGAGGTGATGGCGTGGAAGTCACCGGTGAAGTGCAGGTTCATCTCTTCCATCGGAACAACCTGCGCGTAACCGCCACCCGCGGCGCCGCCCTTCATGCCGAAGTTCGGGCCAAGCGAGGCTTCGCGGATACAGATCATCGCGTTCTTGCCGATGCGGTTCAGGCCGTCACCCAGACCCACTGTGGTCGTGGTCTTGCCCTCACCTGCCGGGGTCGGGTTGATTGCAGTCACCAGGATCAGCTTGCCGTCTTCGCGGTCCTGCACCGAGTTGATGAAGTTCTGGCTGACCTTCGCCTTGTCATGGCCATAAGGCAGCAGATCCGCAGAGTCGATGCCGATCTTGGCACCGATTTCCTGAATCGGCTTTTTGTTCGCTTCGCGGGCGATTTCGATATCGGATTTGTAGCTCATTGGCCGGGGTCCTTGATTGAATACCGTGCAAAACCGACGCGGGGCGTCGGCGCTGTGCATTCCATACCCTTGTGTACAATCCCGATAGCCATGGATTCCGACATTCTGGCGTCGCGAAGCGTCGTAAGTTCGTTTCCGGGGTTTCTAATCGGAAACAAGCCCGTTTTCACAAGCCCAGGCAGGTTGATCCGGAACAAACAGCTTTAGCCGATCCCCAAGTTGAATGCGTCCAGGTCGCTCTACCCATCCAGTGATGCCCCGACGTCCGGCCGCCGCAGGTTTGAAAGCCGCACCATGCCCCGGTTGATCCGCTTCGATCTCGCGCCCCGGCAGAACGCAAGGGGCATTTTCCATGTCCACTGTTATCGTCATCCCACTTTTTGCCTGAAGACGTGAAGACGGGGGGATATGTGAGAAATCCGGGATCCCGCGCAGCACGATGGAAGCCCCAAGATAGGACGGGTCAAGCTGGTCCAACCCCATGTCCCGGGCAATCTGCTGCAACTCCTCCTCGGACAAAACTGAAAGCTGACGCACATTGCTAATTTCAGTGCCTTTTGGATAAAGATTTGAGACCCTGACACAGGACGCCCGATTTAGCCCCTCGTGGCGCTCACCCTTCACGCCGTCAAAGCCCAGATCCAGCGTGTCAACAGCCTTGGCCCGCAAGGAGGTCCCCGCAGGAACAAGGCCAAGCCAGACGGTTTCGGCGGCAAACTCGGTTTCGCGCAAAAATGGCATAGCCTTCCCTTTTCGATCTTTTTCTTGCGCGAATATTGCCCGGCAAAACACCGATGAAAAGAAAAAAGACCCGGACTATGCGCCGGGTCTTTTTTTGACTATGCGGAGGGTTCAGGCTCCATTCCGCCATCGGGCGGAGATTTCTTGGCCTTTGTCTTGGGAATGGCCGTGACACTGGGCGCGCTGCCTTCATCCGGCTTGTCGCCTTCGTCATCCTCGCTGGGTGATTCACCATTCATAACGCGCTTGATCTCATCCCCAGTCAGGGTTTCGTATTCAAGCAGACCCTGCGCCAGGCGTTCCCATTCTTCGTGCCGTTCGGTCAGAATCTGGTGCGCGCGCTCATAACCCTGCTGGATCAATCGCTTCACCTCTTCTTCGATCAGCTCTTTCGTATGGGCGGAAACCGAGAACCCTGCGGTGTTGCCCTGATAGCCTTCATGAGCCTCGGCATAATCGATGTTGCCGACCTTGTCCGACATGCCCCAGCGCATCACCATGGCACGCGCCAGTTGGCTGGCCTGCATGATGTCCCCGGCCGGGCCGTTCGAAACGTGGTCTTCACCGTATTTGATAACCTCGGCGGCCTTGCCGGCCATGGTCATGGCCAGCTTTTGCTCACACTCATCACGGTGGTAGTTCAGGCGATCCATTTCAGGCAGCGAAACAACCATACCCAGCGCACCACCGCGCGGAATGATCGTGGCTTTGTAGACAGGATCGCACAGTGGCAGGGTCAGACCGACAACGGCATGCCCCGCCTCGTGATAGGCGGTCTTTTCCTTCTGGTCCTGTGTCAGCACCATCGAGCGGCGCTCGGCGCCCATCATCACCTTGTCCTTGGCGTTCTCGAAATCTTCCATGGTGACAAAGCGGCGACCCACGCGGGCGGCCATCAACGCGGCCTCGTTCACGAGGTTTGCCAGATCAGCCCCCGAGAAGCCCGGCGTACCGCGCGCAATGATGCGCAGATCGACATCGGGCCCCAAAGGTGTCTTGCGCGCGTGTACGCCCAAAATCTTCTCGCGGCCTTTGATGTCGGGGTTGCCGACGGTCACCTGGCGGTCGAACCGGCCGGGGCGCAGCAGCGCCGGGTCCAGCACGTCCTTGCGGTTGGTCGCGGCCAGGATGATGACGCCTTCGTTGGCCTCAAAGCCGTCCATCTCGACCAGAAGCTGGTTGAGGGTCTGTTCGCGTTCGTCGTTACCACCGCCGTAACCGGCGCCACGATGGCGGCCCACGGCGTCGATCTCGTCGATGAAAACGATACAGGGCGCATTCTTCTTGGCCTGTTCAAACATGTCCCGGACACGGGATGCACCGACGCCGACGAACATCTCGACAAAGTCGGACCCCGAAATGGTGAAGAACGGCACACCCGCCTCACCCGCGATGGCTCGGGCCAGCAATGTTTTACCGGTACCCGGAGGGCCGACCAGCAGCGCGCCTTTCGGGATCTTGCCGCCAAGGCGGCTGAACTTCTGCGGATTGCGCAGAAACTCGACGATCTCTTCCAGCTCTTCCTTGGCTTCGTCGATGCCTGCGACGTCGTCAAATGTGACGCGGCCATGCTTTTCGGTCAGCATCTTGGCCTTCGACTTGCCAAAGCCCATCGCACCGCCTTTGCCGCCGCCCTGCATCCGGTTCATGAAGTAAACCCAGACACCGATCAGCAGCAGGAAGGGCAAGAGCGTGATCAGGAAAGACTGGAAGCCCGACTGCTGTTGCTTGACCGCTTGAACCGGGATGTTCTCATCGATCAAAAGCTTGGTGACCTCGGCGTCGCCGGGTTTGATCGTGACGTAAGTCGCACCGCTTTCGGTGGTATAGCGGATCTGTTCGCCATCCAGTGTGACGTTCTTGACTTCACCGCTTTGCACGGCGCCGACAAAGTCGGAGTAAGTTCTTTCATTGCTCTGAAGCGTTCCGCCTGGTCCACTGAACAGATTGAACAGTGCAAGGATCAGCAGAAACAGAACGACCCAAAACGCGATATTGCGAGCGTTGCCCAAGGAAATTCTCCCAAAAGTTCCGGCAGGTGAGGAACTGCCAAGTTACCTCTTAAAATAGAGAGGATTGTGGTATGTTCAATGCGATAAAAAAGATGCGTGGAACTCGGGCCATTCCGGCGTCATGTCCGCGCGCCATCCGTTCGCGAATCCCGCAAGCGGAGCGGCCAGCACCGCGCCCCCCTTCCAGACCGCGGGCGTCGCGCTCAAGGCCAGCCTGGGGCGGCCTGTTTCGCGCCATTCGGGCACCTGTCGCAGCCCCTCTTCACCCAAAGCGCGGATCTTGGCACCGGAAATCTCGGGCCCGGCCAAGACCCATTTGCCATCCCAAGCTTCGTCAGGTGCCGAAACCCGAGCCTCCACGGCCTTGAATTCCCTGCAAATCCAAACACTCATCCCTTCTGGCACCAACAGGCAGCCGCTGAGCGAACCCGCCCGCCCGTCGGTTATGGCCTTCATGGCCTGCTCGACCGCCGCCTGACGCGGGGGATATCCCTGCCCTGCGATCCAGGCAATGCATCCTACCAATACGCGGCGCCGGATTTCCTTGGGTAATGCGGTAAAACCGGCCCTGTCCACCCTTACGTCGCCTTGTTCGACCTGGGCGACCTTCCTTGCGGATTCCTGCGCAAACACACCCAGGGCTGCATGGGCCTGCGCCAGATTGTCGGCCACTCGCGACAGTGAAAGCGCGTCAATTCCCAGAGGTTTGAGGCCGGACACGGCCTCTCGTGCCTTGATCCGGTCGAAACGAGGGTCCTGATTCGACGGATCTTCGACCCATGTTGCGCCGATACCGGACAGGTAGGTTCGCAGGTCCTTTCGGGTGATCCCCAGCATAGGTCGCAGCAATGTCACACCTTCCCGTTGCCGACTTGCCGACATACCGGACAGTCCCGTGACACCTGATGAACGACCCAGTCGCATCAACAACGTTTCCGCCTGATCATCCGCTGTATGCCCCAACGCGATGGCCTCGATTCCGCGCTGTTGTGCCCAACCGGCAAGCAGGCTGTAACGCGCCTTGCGGGCCTCATCCTGAACATTGCCGGCTCCGTCCCAACCCGCCCAATGCAAAATGTCATGCGGCAACCCCAATGCAGCGGCCTGGCGGGACACTGTCACGGCCTCCTGCGCTGCGCCGGGGCGCAAACCGTGATCGACCGTGGCCACAAAAAGGGTGATCTCTTCGTTTTGGGCGACTTGATGCAAGAAATGCATCAACGCAACGGAATCCCCACCGCCCGAGACCGCCACGCCCAGTTTACGCGGAAGCCTTTCGGGAAGCCGGGCGCGAAGCTCTGCAAGCAGGTTTTCGCCGTGTCGTTTCAAGAACACCCCAGCGCAGACATCTCTTGCGTCGCAGCCGCAAACGCCGGTGCGGATGGAAAGCGCACGCCAACTTCATTGAGCGTGATGCAGGCCTGATCGGTCTGCCCCAGACGCCCCAGCGCCGCGCCTAACTCGAACAGGGCCTCGGGGGCAAATGCTCCTTCGGAATCTCCGGTGAAGCTTGCCAAGAATGCCCGTGCCGCTTCGCGGGTGTCGCCAAGACCTTCAAGCGCATGACCCCGTTTCAGATTCGCTTCGGGCGCCAGAGGACTGCCGGGATAGTTCGCGTCAAACTGCGCAAACAAATCAGCCGCAGTCTGGTAATCGCCATCGGCCAGTGCTTGCGATGCCGCGTCGAAATCCGCCCGCTCGCCCACGGCCAGTTCACTCTGATCGGTTTGGGATGGTGTGGCAGGCGTGATGACGGCCGTACCTACATCTGCGTCCTCTCCGCCCAGTGTGCTGGTCGGTTCGCCTGAAATCTCGCAATTTGCCTCCAGCTCGCACAGGCGGAACTCCAGATCTCCGATGCGATTGGTCCCGTCCGAGACAATGTTCTGCACACGCTGGTTCAGCTGCTCGGTCTGACGGGTCAGGCGTTGCAGTTCCGCTTCAATGGCGTCAACCCGTTCGAGAATCGAACTGCCGGACAGGTTTGGCGCGGGCGATCCTGTGGTGGAAAACTCGCGCTTCAGACGCTGAATTTCCACATGCAGCACCGTCAGTTCCTGACGTATGTCGGCCAGGGTCTGTTGATCCTGTGCCTGTGCAACACCGGCCGTCGCCATGACTGCCGCCAATACCCATCCTGCCATACGCATCGTCTTACCCCAGCGTTGATCCGGTCAGCACCGTCACTGCGCGGCGGTTTTTGGAATAGCACTCCTCGGTGCTGCAAATCTCAATCGGGCGCTCCTTGCCGTAGCTGACGGTTTTGAGACGGTTGCCTGCAACACCGCGCGAAATCAGATACTCCCGAGCGGCATTTGCGCGACGCGCACCCAGCGCAAGGTTGTATTCGCGGGTGCCCTGCTCGTCCGCGTGACCTTCGATCGTGGCAACGAAATCCGGATTGGCCAGAAGCCAGTCCGCTTGCCCTTGCAACACGGTCTGCGCCTGTGGTGTCAGGGTCGACTGGTCCACTGCGAACAGAACACGATCCCCGACGGTCTGCTGGAAATACGCAGGCGAACGCGGGTCACTGGGCGAGCCCGGTACGATCGCACCAGTGCCACCGGCACCGCCCAATGCGGATGGGTCATTGTTCGTACAGGCGGCGATCACACTCAGCGCGCCCAACGCCAGGACTTTGCTCAATACATTCATTTCAAGTGCCTCGTGTTTTGATTATTGCCGCCTGTCTACCACAGGGACGATTCGTTGTGAACTTTGCTGCGATCAATTCTGTAGTGGGCCCCATGACGGATCACTGCCGCCATCCGGCGTACGCACAGGGCGCAGGTTTCGACCCGAGATGTCCACTGAATACAGCGAGGCCCGGCCACTGGCCCCCTGCGTTTCACGGGTGAACATGATGACGCGGCCATTGGGCGACCAGGTTGGGCCTTCATCCAGAAATGAGGCGGTCAACAAGCGTTCTTCTGATCCGTCCGTGCGCATCACCCCAATGTGGAAGCGGCCCTGATTTTGCTTGGTAAAGGCAATCAGATCGCCGCGCGGCGACCATACCGGCGTGCCGTAACGCCCTGCGCCAAAGCTGATCCGCGTTGCCTCGCCGCCATTCGCGGGCATCACGTAAAGCTGCGGCGTACCAGAACGGTCGCTTTCAAACACGATCCGGCTGCCATCCGGCGAATAGCTGGGTGCGGTTTCAATCGCCGGAGTGTTGGTCAGACGGGTGCTTTTCCCCGAGGCCAGATCCATTTTCCACAGATCCGTGTTTCCGCCTTGAATCAGAGAATACACGATCGACCGGCCATCTGGCGAAAAGCGGGGCGAAAAACTCATGGTTCCGTCCTGCGTCTTCAGCTCCTGCCGTTTCACGCGGCCCACATCCAGAACATAGATACGCGGGCTGCCGCTTTCATAGCTGGTGTAAAGCAACCGATCGCCGGTAGGCGAAAACCGCGGTGCCAGAACGATTGCGGCACTGTCAGTCATGTACTGCACATTCGCCCCGTCATAATCCATGATCGCCAGTCGCTTCAGGCGCTGGTTTTTCGGCCCGCTTTCCGAAACGAAGGCCACACGGCTGTCGAAATACCCGCCCTCACCTGTGATCCGGCTATAAACTTGGTCCGCCACCTTATGCGCCATACGCCGCCAACCTTCGGTGGTACCCGCCAGTTGCAACCCATTGCCCAGTTCCTGACCCGAAAACACATCCCAGACCCGGAACCGAACCGTGAGGTTCTTGCCCGAAACATTGACCGCCCCCGTGATCAGCGCATCCGCATTGATCGCTTTCCAATCGGCAAACTGAACTGGTGCTTCGAAACTGCTGACCCGACTGATGAAGGCATCCGAAGATATCTCGCGGAACAACCCCGTTCCCGTCAGATCAGCCGCCACCACGCGCGAGATGTCCTGTGCATATTGCGACGCTGACGGGCCATCGGGGACAAAGTTCGGTACCGCAAAGGGCAAGGGTTCGATAATGCCCTGGTCCAACTCCAGTCGCAGGGGACCGTTCTGTGCAAGAACCGGCGCAGACATCAGCGTCAGGCCGACAAAGAGGCTGGTCAGAAGTTTCATCATTTGATCCGCATCCTCTCGGGATTGAATGTAATCTCAACATCCTGCCAATGAGCGTATTTGTCAGCAGGCAAGTCATATCCTCTGGCCCCGCAGCGCAAAATCGCGCGCCGGGCGGCCTGATAGGCCTGATTGGCCGCGCCAGCAGACCCGCCGGAACTGTCCAGCATCCGAATGCTGCCATCCACAACCGTACCATCACGGTTCAGCGAAAAAGCTACAACGACCACGGTGCTCAGCGCATCCGTAGACAAAGAGCCCACGTTCCAGCATTTGGACACGGCCAATCGCATCGCGTCCTTCTCGCCGCTGGTCAGCGGTGGGCCGGAAGGCTCGGTTCCGCCGCCCAAAGCTTCGGCCAGAGCGTCATTGATCGCGGCCTCGTCGGCTTGCGCGTCAGGTTCAGGTGCCGCCTCGGGCGTCTGCGCCACAACAGGTTCGGGCGGTGGGCTTGGGCGGTTCGGACGCACCCGCGGTCGCGGTGACGTAAGCGGAGACTGCTCTTTGGTTTCCTCTGCCTCGGTCACGATTTCGGGGGCCGCTTCTTCCGGCGCAGTCTGATCCTGTTGTTCCTGCTGAACCTCGGCGCCTTCGTCCAGAGACACCGGCGGCGTTTCGAAATCATCCGGTTTTGCCTCGGGCGGTGGTGGCGCTATGGCCTCGGGGGCGACACGATCCGACGGGCGCGGCTGCGCCTCGGGCCCTGGTGGCACAGGCTGTGCAACAGGTTCGACCTCGGGCTCTGTCAGTACCGGCGGCTCATCCGGCACGTCCGGTTCCGGCGGCGCTTCGACGATAACAGGAGCGGGCTCAGGTTCGGGTTCGGCGGGCGCAACAGGTTCAGGGCGCGGCTGTTCCTCGACCACAGGTTCGGGCGGCTTGGTCTCAGCCTGTGGTTCGGGCGGCTGTTGCAATGCCGTCGGCACCTCCGGGATCGCAGGCGCATCCCGCTGCGCCGTCATGGCAGCGAATTGTTCAGCGGTGATCACGGTCACATCCTGTACGGCCATCGGCAACGGCTCGGACCGGAAGGTGCCGCCGAACAGCGCCGCTCCGATCAGGCTGACATGCGCAATCGCCGAAATCTTGGTGCCGGTATCCACCGTGCGGCCTCACTCTCCACCTTCATCCAGCGTCGGCCCGCCCGTATCGGTCACAAGCCCAACGTTGGAAAACCCGCCTGCGTTCAGCGCACCCATGACCTGCATGACCTGGGCGTAAGGAATTGCGCCATCGGCGCGCAGGAAAACCCGGTCACTGCTCCGCTCTGCGGCGATGGCCCGCAGTTTGCCGATCAGCTCTTCGCGCAACACGTCAGTTGTTTGAATTTGCACCCGTCCATCTGCCGTCAGGGTCACGGTCAACGGTTCTTCATTGTCACCGGGCAAAGCACTGGCAGCGGTCTTGGGCAGATCCACCGGAACACCGACGGTCAGCAGTGGCGCGGCCACCATGAAGATAATCAGCAAAACCAGCATGACATCCACAAACGGGGTCACGTTGATCTCGGCCATGGGCTGCGCGCGACCGCGACGTCGACCGCGTCTGCGCCCGTTTCCACCCGAGGATTGCTGAACCGCCGCGCCCATTGTCAGCTGTCCAACTGGCGCGACAGGATGGTGGCGAATTCATCGGCAAAGGCTTCGTACCCGCCCACGATGCGGTCACAGTCTGCACTGAGCTTGTTGTAAAAAATTACTGCCGGGATCGCCGCCAGAAGGCCCAGCCCCGTCGCCATGAGGGCCTCGGCAATACCTGGGGCCACGACCGCCAGGTTGGTATTCTGCTGCTCTGCGATTTCGACAAAGGCATTCATGATGCCCCAGACGGTACCAAACAGGCCGATGAACGGCGCAGTCGATCCAACCGTGGCCAGAATGGGCAGACCTTTCTGCAAAGTCTCTGCCTCTTTCGCAATGGCCACATCCATGGACCGGTCTATCCGCGCGGTCGCTCCGGCAATCAATCCCCCGTCGTTTCGGTGCGACCTTCGCCATTCGATCATTCCGGCAGCAAAAATCTTTTCGGAACTGCCATCCGGCTGGGTTCCGATCTGCTCGAACAACTCGTCCAAAGGGTTGCCGGACCAAAAGCTCTCGTCAAATGCCTGCGCCTCGCGACGGGCCGCGCGGTAATTGATCAGCTTCTGGATGATGATGCCCCAGGACCAGATGGATGCGCCGATCAGCATCAACATCACCAATTTGACGATAAAGGTCGCGCGGGCATACAGCCCCCACATGGAGAAATCGATCTCCTGCGCCAGCGCCAGCGTTTCAGCTTCCATGAACCTGCTCTTTGTTTTGCCTGACGGCCGTTTGTTTGGCCTTGTTTTGCCAAACGCTAACGCAGTTGGGGCTGAAATGCCAACATAACCACCCCTGAGACGCAAATTGTTACATCAATGCGCGAATCTCTGCCGGAAGCCGGATCGGCCTGCCGTCCTTGTTGATGCAAACGGCAGTGACCGAGGCGCGAAAAATCTCGGTCTCGCCACGCCGGACCAGCTGCGCCATGGTCAGCCGCACGCCCGAGATTTCCGTGACTTCGGTTTCAACGATCAACTCGTCATCGAACCTGGCGGGCGCAAGGTAATCGGCCTCGACCCGCCGCACGACCCACACAATGCCCTCTTCCCGCATCGCGTTCTGGTCATTGCCCAGATTGCGTACCCAATCCGAACGCGCACGTTCGATATACCGCAGATAGTTCGCGTGATAGACGACGCCACCCATGTCGGTGTCTTCATAATATACGCGAACCGGATAGGTATGTTTCATTGCAGTGGCTCCAGCCGGGCAAACAACCTGAGCGCATGAGACGCATCCTGCGCAGAACCCGGCAAAACCGGATCATAGGCTGCCCGAATCAACGCAGCAATATCGGGGCGCAGGATCGTCGTTTCACCTGCCACAGCCAGCGGAGATTGCTTCCGAAACGCAGTATCAGACCAAAGCAGGATGGTCTGCACTACCTGGCTCAGCGCCAGCGTTTCCGCCGGTATCTTGGACAACTGCGTGTCCATGCGCAGAAAAACAAAAGCCGCTCGGATCGCGCCATCTTCTTCGAACCGGAAAACGCGGTACTGGTTTGCATCCGCTTCAACCAAGCGCCCGACCAACGGTGCCAGTTCGGGAATCAGACGATCAAGATCCGGCACGTCCAGCAGCTCTTGCCAATCCCGAAAGAAGAAGATCATGCAGTTGGCACCAAGCTCGGGGTCGGTTTCGGCCATTTTGTGACCGGCCAAGGTGACAACAGCCTCGAAGGCACCCTTCACAGTGGACAGCGTTTCATCTTCAACACCAAACACAATCGGCACGATCGGCCGCCCCCAACGCGCAAACAGAAACTCACCGCTTTCGCGCGTGAACAGCGCCTCAATCTCTTCCGGTGTCACGCCCCGCCCTTCATCTTTTCGAAAATACTCTCGCCGAAGGCATAAATTTTCCAAGCGCAAGCTTCAACCAAACAGATCGCTCTGCCGCTTGGGCGCAGCCATTCCCAAATGCGTCCAGGCCTTCTGCGCCAACATCCGCCCACGCGGTGTTCGCTGGATCAACCCCTGTTGCAACAGATAGGGCTCGATCACTTCTTCCAGCGAATCCCGGCTTTCCGATAGCGCCGCCGACAAGGTCTCAATTCCAACCGGCCCGCCGGCATAGTTTTCGGCGATCAGTTTCAGATAACGCCGGTCGGCGCCATCCAGCCCCAGTTTGTCTACACCCAGGCGCGTCAGTGCGCCATCCGCAAGACCGCGCGTGATCCGCCCATCCCCTTCGACAATGGCGAAATCCACCACCCGGCGCAGCAGACGTCCGGCGATGCGCGGTGTCCCGCGCGACCTGCGCGCAATCTCGCGTGCGCCCTCATCATCCGCCGGAGCGCCGAGTTTCCGCGCGTTTCGGGTTACGATCTCATGCAGCTCGTCCACGGTGTAGAACTGCAACCGGGTTGGAATACCAAACCGGTCGCGCAAAGGTGTGGTCAGCAAACCCATGCGCGTCGTGGCTCCGACAAGCGTGAAGGGTTGCAACTCGATCCGTACGGTTCGCGCAGCGGGCCCCTCGCCGATCACCAGATCAAGCTCGAAATCTTCCATCGCGGGGTAAAGCACCTCTTCCACCGCCGGGTTCAGGCGGTGGATTTCGTCGATGAACAGGACATCACGTGCTTCGAGATTGGTCAGGATCGCAGCCAGATCACCCGCTTTCGCCAGAACCGGCCCGGACGTCATGCGAAAATTCACCCCCAGTTCACGCGCCATGATCTGCGCCAGCGTCGTCTTGCCCAATCCCGGAGGGCCATGGAACAACGTGTGATCCATCGCCTCGCCCCGTTGGCGGGCAGATTGGATGAAGATGCGCAGATTGGCGCGTGCCTCGGCCTGACCGATGAACTCATCCAAGCCCTGCGGGCGCAATGCGCGGTCATTGTCCTCGGGCAATGGGTCCGGGCGCACAGTGGGATCAGCGTCTACCATTGATTCAGCCTTTCGGAGCCAGCAATTGCAGGGCAGCACGGATCAAACCCGCTTCGTCTGCATCCGGGTTGTTGGCGGCCGCCTCGGCAACCGCGGCTGCTGCATCCGACGGCCCATAACCCAGATTGGACAAGGCTGACAGCGCACCCGCTGATGCCGCAGCGGCCCCGGAGGCCGGTTTTGGCGTTCGCTTCGCAACAGGCGCTGCCTCGACAGGCTCGACAACTTCGATCGAAGGGCCATCCATCGCATCGGTCACCGTGCCGCCCATGGCCATTACGCCCGGCGCCTTGTCCTTGAGATCCAAAACAATCCGCTGCGCCGTTTTCGGCCCCACGCCTTTCGCCGCCTTGACCGCCGCCCAATCTCCCAGTGCGATTGCGCGGCTGACACCGTCCGGCCCCAGCGCGCTGAGGATCGCCAGAGAGACTTTCGCTCCGACCCCCTGAACCGAGCACAAAAGGCGGTGCCATTCCTTCTCGACCAGCGAGAGAAAGCCATAAAGCTGCATCAGGTCCTCGCGCACGACCATGTCCGTATAGATCGAGACCGCCTCGCCCACACCCGGCAGTGCGGCCATGGTCCGATCAGAGCAATAGACGATGTAGCCAACGCCACGCACATCGATCAGCACGTGATCCGCCGCGCGGTAGTCCAAGCGACCTGTAAGTTTGCCAATCATGCCCGCACCTCTTTCACACGCACCTGTTGCGTCTTGCCGTAATAGGCATGGCAGATCGCAATCGCCAGCGCATCTGCCGCATCCGGCCCTTTAGGCTGACATCCGGGCAATTGCAGTTTGACCATGTGCAGCACCTGCTCTTTCTCGGCATGACCCACACCAACCACGGTCTTTTTGACGCGGTTGGGTGCGTATTCCCCCACCGGCAATCCGGCCTGTGCCAGCGTCAGCAGCGCAACACCCCGCGCCTGGCCCAGTTTGAGCGTACCGGCGCCATCCTTGTTCACAAAGGTCTGTTCGATGGCCGCCTGGTCCGGTCGGTGATCGGCGATGACTTCGACAATCTGGTTGTGAAGAGACAACAGCCGCTCACCCAGATCATCCCCATCCGACTTGCACAAACCGTTGGCCACATGGCTCAGGCGGCTGCCATTTGATTCGATGACGCCCCACCCCAGGGTCCTAAGCCCCGGATCAATGCCCAGAATTCGCATGTTTTGCCTCGGCCTGCTCGGGTTCTGTGATCTTTTTCCAACGCCTAGCACGAAGCGTGAACATTTTCCAAGCGAATTGACCCAAGGCCTGAAAACGACACACCTGTCCCATGGGCGACTCAACGCGCCATTTGCGACTTCAAAAAGTCTGAATTCGACACTTTTGTGAACGCGTTTTCACCAATTTTTTAAGGGGATTTCAGCCTTTTCGAGCATTGCAGGAAACGCATAGGACACATGCAAAAACTGAACTTGTGCAGGTGATTTGGCGGCACTAGATGCCGGGCAGATCGCAAGACTGCAAAGTGAACACCAACCAGAAGGAAACAGGATATGGCTGCACTGGACACCACCCGCTTCGCCTCCACTGGCTCGTTCGGCCTCGTTGGCCGTATCGGCGCATTTTTCGTATCGGCCGTGAACGCCGCCGTCGAATGGAATGACGCCCGCGTTACCCGCAACGCGCTGACCGGTCTGAGCGATCGTGAACTGGAAGATATCGGCCTGTGCCGTGGCGACATCGACGCCATCGCTCAAGGTCGCCGGTAATACCGACCACCACTCGCATTCGCCCCTACTTCCTCCCTTGAGGGGCAAACAGAAACACCGCGCGCCCCAGGCACGCGGTGTTTTTTTCCGAAAACCGAGATTCAGTACATAATCTTGTTGAGCTGGGCGGCAATCGCCTGTGACACCGGGTCGATCTGCATCACCCAGGCACCGGCTTTTTCGACCGATGTGCCTTCGTTCAAACTGTCGATCCGGTATTGGTATCCGGTCGGGCCAAGGCTGGACAAAAGAAACGCTTTGAACGCTATGACACCCAACAGCGTAAGCAACAGCACCCTGGCCGGCACTGCCGAGCTTACCCGCTGCGGTTTCATGACGACCAGACCATCCCTGCGCATCGTCGCGCGATAGCCACGGCTCATCTTTTGATGTTTTTTGTTCAGGCGATTAACGCGCTGAGTGAACTCCAGTTGTTTACCCGTCATGGCAGCCTCCAAAAACCGCCCCCCTCGACTTCAGTCAGAAAACGGTAAAAAGAGATTACGACAAAAACGTGGCAAAATTCCACAAAACTCCTGCAAATGGCCTAGTTTGCGCCCTGTTTCATTAAGATTAGGGTCGTCCATTCACCAATCTCACCTCTATGAGCAAGATTGAATTCATTTTGAGAATAAACGGACACCACATCATCGGCCTGTTCGTTGAGGATCCCCGACAGGATTGCATACCCTCCGGGACGCAGATTCGCCGCGATTTCCGGCGAGAGGGCGACCAGAGGACCTTTGAGAATATTGGCAAAGATCAGGTCGTAGGGCGCGTGCGCCCTGAGATCGGGGTGGTCGAAACCCGCGGCTTCCACGCACCGCACGGCACCGGACATCCCGTTCGCCTTGAGGTTGGCTTCGGCCACGTCAACGGCCACTTCATCAATATCGCTGGCAATGATGTCACCGTCCCAGACCCGGGCTGCGGCCATGGCCAGAACGGCGGTGCCGCAGCCGATATCCGCCACTTTCGTCGCGGTGAAGCCTTCGTCCAGCAATCTGTCAAAGGCCTTGAGGCAACCCAACGTCGTACCATGGTGGCCGGTGCCAAAGGCCATTGCGGCCTCGATCAGCAAAGGGATGCGGCCTTCGGGCAGCTTGTCGGCATCATGGCTTCCATAGACAAAGAAACGCCCCGCCTCGACGGGCGCAAGCTCGCGTCGCACATGCGCAACCCAGTCGGTTTCCGGCAGCTCTGAAACAACAAACGGTTTGGCGTCGAACGCGGCGGCCAGAACCGCCAGTGCGGTTTCGTCCGGGGCTTCGGTGAAATATCCGCCGACCTCCCACAGGCCGGATCCGTCTTCGACCTCGAACACACCAACGCCGGTTGGTTCCGGCTCCAGACGTTCCATCGCCTCGCCCAGACCTTCGGCGGCCTTCTTACCTGTCAGCGTCGTCAGTGCGGTGAATGTGGGCATTGGGGCCTCCTGTCTCGATTGACACCGCGCCTAGGACGCCGCGCCGTCAAGGTCAAGCGCCGAGGCCTATTCCGCAGGGGCGGGGGCGTATTTGGTCAGGATGGTCTCGTTGCCGGGCTCGGGATGACGCGGGATCAACAGGGACAGCAGCAGCGAAACGATCGCCATCGCCGTGGCCAGGCCAAACACGGCGCCCGGCGACACGACCCAAAGCAGGCCAAGCAAAGCGGGCAAAAACACCGCCGCAATATGATTGATCGTGAAGGCCACCGCAGCGGTCGGCGCGATATCGGCAGGGTCGGCGATTTTCTGGAAATAGGTTTTCAACGCCAAAGCCAGTGCAAACAGCACGTGGTCGATCACATAAAGGGTCGCCGCAAGCAGAACACCCCAGCCGAACCAATAGATGCCGCCATAGGCTGCGAACACGATGGCCAGACCGGTGTATTCGAATATCAGCGTGCGCCGCTCACCGAACTTTGCAACCGCCTTTCCCAGCAATGGGGCGGCCAGCATGTTGATCATCAGGTTGATCAGGTAAAGGCTGGTGAGCTCATGCACTTCAAAGCCGAATTTCTCGACCATCATGAACCCGGCAAAGACGACAAATATCTGCCGCCGCGCGCCTGCCATGAACTGCAATGCATAATACAGCCAATACCGGCGGCGCAGGATCAGCTTCTTGGTCTGCGGCGTGGGCGCATCGAATTGCGGATAGGCGAACAGACAGAACAGGGCCAGCGCAGCCGTAACACCACCCGACGCCATGAATACAAAGTTGTAGGACAGATCAAAGCGATCCCAGGTCAGTACGATCAGCCCATACACCACCATGGTCGCCGCCGATCCCATCGCAACCAGCCATCCCAGCACCTGCGGAGCACGATCCTTGGGCAGCCACTGCAATTGAAGCGACTGGTTCACGGTCTCGTAGTAATGGAACCCGATCGAGCTGAACAAGGTCACGAAAAGCAACCCGCCCAGGCTGGGGAACCACGCGGTCACCGCCGTTGCGACACCAAGCATCATCAGAGAGATCATCGCCAGCACCTGCTCGCGAATGAAAATGATGACGGCAATCACGCCAACCGCCAGAAACCCCGGAATCTCGCGCACCGTATGCAGCAGACCGATATCCGCGCCATCAAAATTCGCCACCTCAATAACGAAGTTGTTCAGCAGCGCGCTCCATGCGTTGAACGCAATGGGCATGGTCAGCGCCATCATGAACAACAGCGTGATGGGGCGGCGCCAGAACGGCAGGCTCTTAGCCTCGGCAAGGGGCATGGGTTTCAGCATGAGCCCCCTCTACGCCCATTTCACCGCTTTGGCGAGAGGGAAGCGGTCTGCGCACAATCACCCTGCACAGATGCAGAGGTCAATAAAAATTCTGTGGGTCAATATCGACGGTCAGACGGATATCACCCTTCAGACGCAATGGGGCGATCCAGCGGGCAATGGCATCCTGAATCGGCGCCCCTTTCGGGGCTTTCACCAATAAGCGTACTCTGTGGCGGCCACGTATACGTGCAATGGGTGCCGGCGCCGGGCCAAAGACCTGAGCACCGATCTGCGTCAAAGGTGTATCGTTGCGTGCCATTGCATTGCCGATATCGAAAACCGGCCCGACCTCGGGGCCCGACAACACGATCCCGGCCATGCGACCATAGGGCGGCACGCCTGCCGCCTGCCGACCCGCTGCCTCGGCTTTCCAGAACCCTTCCTCGTCACCCGACAGGATGGCCCGGATCACCGGGTGTTCCGGTTGAAATGTCTGCAACAACGCCTGCCCCGGCTTGTCCGCCCGTCCCGCGCGCCCGGCCACTTGCCGCATCAATTGAAACGTACGCTCAGCCGCGCGCAGGTCCGCGCCATGCAGGGAAAGGTCAGCGTCGATCACACCGACCAATGTGAGTTTGGGAAAGTTGTGGCCCTTGGCCACCAGCTGCGTACCGATGATAATATCGGCATCCCCGGCGGCGATCTCTTCAATCTTGGCCTTCAAGGCCCGCGCCGAACCGAACAGATCAGAGCTCAGCATCGCGATGTTTGCCTCTGGGAAGGTCGCCTCGGCTTCTTCCGCCAGCCGTTCGATCCCCGGCCCGACCGGGGCCAGCTTGCCTTCCACGCCGCAAGAGGGGCAGGCTTCGGGCATCGGCTTGGTTTCACCGCATTGGTGGCACATCAGCCGCTTGAGAAACCGATGCTCGACCATGCGTGCGTCGCAATGATCACAGGCGATCTGCTCACCGCAGGCCCGGCACAACGTGACCGGCGCATAGCCACGGCGGTTGATGAACAATAGCGATTGTTCGCCTTTTTCGATCCGCTGCTGCACCGCTTGCCGCAAAGACGGAGAAACCCACGTTCCGGGAGTCATCTGTTCGGCCCGCATGTCGATGGGCTTCATCTCGGGCAATACCGCCGCTCCAAAGCGCGAGGTCAGGTCGAGCCGTTCATATTTGCCGGCCTCGGCATTGGCCCAGCTTTCCAGCGAAGGCGTCGCGCTGGCCAGAATCACCCGGGCGCCACAGATCGCCGAGCGCAGAACTGCCATGTCGCGGGCGCTGTAGTGCACGCCGTCTTCCTGTTTGTAGGACGTGTCGTGTTCTTCATCGACCACCACAAGCCCCAGATCGCGGAATGGCAGAAACAGCGCCGACCGGGCGCCCACGACCAGTTGCGCATTCCCCTGTCCGACCATCCGCCAGACCCGGCGCCGTTCCGTCATCGTCGCGCCGGAATGCCATTCCGCCGGGCGCGCACCGAACCGCGCCTCGACCCGGGTCAGAAATTCTGCGGTCAGGGCAATCTCGGGAAGCAGAACCAAGGCCTGCCGCCCCATGCGCAACGCCTCGGCCACGGCCTCCAAATAGACCTCGGTCTTGCCGGAACCGGTAACGCCTTTCAGCAGCGTGGTGCCGTAATCGCCTGTCCGCTGCCCGGCCTGAAGCCGTTTGACCGCCGCTGCCTGATCCGCGGTCAGGTCTTTCCCGGGCAGGTCCGGATCAAGATGCGGATAAGGCAGGTCGCGCGGGCTGTCCTCTTCGCGCACGGCGCCTTGTTTGACCAACCCCTTGACAACAGATGACGTTACACCTGCCTGTTCGGCGAGTTCCTTCAAGGTAAAGGCCAGCCCGCCATAATCCCGCAATACCTCCAGAACCCGGGTCCGGGCATCGGTCATTCGGTCAGGTTCAGTATCACCCAGCCGGTAGACCTTGCGCATAGACGGCGGATCACCCAGGCCCGGTGCCCGCGTCGCCAGACGCAGCATCGCAGGCATTGGCGTCAGAGTGTAATCGGCAACCTTCTCCAGAAACACCCGCATCTCTTCGCGCATCGGAGCAACTTCGAGAACCCGGATCACCGACCGCGCCTTGCTCAGATCAAAACCACCCTGCCCCGGCCCCCAGACCACCCCCAGCACCTTGCGCGGGCCCAAAGGAACCTCGACAAACGCGCCCAGAACGCACCCGCCTTCGGGCGCTTTGTAATCCAGCGTCCGGTCAAGCGGCTGCGTTGTCAGCACCGCAACCAGCTCTCCTTGGTCGAAAAATCCGTTAGCGCTCACGGCATGTCCTTCGCAGGGGGTTCCAGCAGGGGTCTCTTTGAGGTAAAGCCATCCGCGACCAAGGCCAACCCATCAAAGGACTGCCCTCATGAAATTCTTCGTAGACACAGCCGAAATCGACGCCATCGCCGAACTGAACGATCTGGGCATGGTGGACGGCGTAACCACCAACCCTTCGCTGATCCTGAAATCGGGTCGCGACATTCTGGAAGTAACCAAAGAAATTTGTGAGCTGGTCGACGGCCCGGTATCGGCAGAGGTTGTCGCTACCGAAGCTGACGACATGATCGCCGAAGGCCGCAAGCTGGCCAAGATCGCGCCGAATATCGCCGTGAAGGTTCCGCTGACATGGGCGGGCCTGAAAACCTGCAAAACGCTCAGCGACGAAGGCCAGATGGTCAACGTGACCCTCTGTTTCTCGACCAATCAGGCGATTCTGGCTGCAAAGGCGGGCGCGACATTCATCTCGCCATTCATCGGACGGCTTGACGATATCAACCTCGACGGCATGGACCTGATCGCAGACATCCGTCAGGTCTATGACAACTACGGGTTCGAGACCGAAATTCTTGCCGCATCGATCCGTACCGTCAACCACGTGACCGACAGCGCCCGCATCGGGGCCGACGTGATCACTGCGCCGCCTGCCGTCATCAAGAAACTGGCCGACCATCCGTTGACGGACAAAGGTCTGGAAACCTTCCTCGCGGACTGGGCCAAAACCGGTCAGAAGATCCTCTGATCCCAGACCCGACCGCTCGGCGCCGAAAGGCGCCGCGCCCGGCCCAACGGCCAAATGCCTGATCTGTGATCAGGCATGGCGGGCGGGAGCCCCTGCGCCACAGCATGCAAGGAAACCCACCCTTGCATGCATTTTTTCCAAGGCAAATCCGGACCGGCATGTTATAAGCCGCGACAACAAAAAAGACCGGACGGAACATGAGCAGCAATCCCAAACTCGAGGATAACCTCCGCGCGGCAATTCTGGCCGAGCCGGATGTCGTGCTGGACGACAAAGACCTGATGCAGGCGCTTGTCGCAGCCAACGAGCAAGCACGCGGCGACAACGTGATTGATCTGCGCGGCATTGCGATGCAACGGCTCGAGGCCCGGCTGGATCGTCTGGAAGACACCCACCGTTCCGTCATCGCCGCGGCCTATGAAAACCTTGCGGGCACCAATCAGGTCCACCGCGCCATTCTGCGATTGCTGGAACCTGTCGAGTTCGAAGATTTCCTGCGCGCGCTGGGCGCCGATGTGGCGGACATCCTGCGCGTCGACAGCGTTACGCTGGTTCTGGAAACCACCGTGGTTCAGAACGATCCTGCGATTGACACGCTGGGTGGTGTCCTGACGATCGCGGAACCCGGCTTCATCGACCGATATCTGACCATTGATCGCGGTGGCCCCGCACGGGACGTGATCTTGCGGGAAATCCATCAGCCAAGCCGCCGCATTTTCGGGTCACAGGCCGATCAGCTTCGTTCCGAGGCCTGCCTGAAGCTTGACCTCGGGGCCGGTCGTCTTCCGGGCATGATCGTCATGGCAGCCCGCGACCCGCGGCATTTCACTCCGCAGCTGGGCACCGATCTTCTGGCCTTTTTTGCCGGCGTATTCGAACGCTCGATGCGCCACTGGCTGTCGTGAGCCTGATCTCACCCGCCTGCCGCGACGCGCTTCAGCATTGGCTGGACAGCCTCGGCGCACTGGCCGGACGATCCGAGAACACGCAAAACGCCTATCGAGGCGATGTCGTCGAGTTTCTGTCGTTCATGACCCTGCATCACGCCGAACGGCATGGCCTGAAAGCACTGGAACGGATCACGGTGTCGGATATGCGCGCCTGGATGGCGGATCAGCGCGGCGCAGATGTCAGCGCGCGGTCTTTGGCGCGCAAACTGTCGGCGGTCAAAAGCTTCTACCGTTGGCTGGCAGAGCGTGAGGGGTTCGAGCCCACCGCCGTTCTGTCCACCCGCGCGCCAAAATTCACCAAGAAACTGCCCCGTCCACTGGCCGAAGACGCAGCCCGCGCCATGATCGATACAGTGGAACTGCAATCCACGTCGGACTGGGTCGCAGCCCGCGACGTCGCGGTTGTCACGCTGCTTTATGGATGCGGACTGCGCATATCCGAGGCACTGTCCCTGACCGGTTCGGACGCACCTTTGCCCGCCACGCTGCGCATCGTCGGCAAAGGCGACAAAGAGCGGGTCGTACCGGTTCTTCCCGCGGCTCGGGAAGCGGTCGACAGATACCTGAAGCTATGTCCCCATCCGCAAGCACAGGACAAAGCCCTGTTTCGCGGCGTCCGAGGAGGGGCACTGAACCCGCGCGCGATCCAAGGGGTCATGGCCAAGGCACGTATGCAATTGGGCCTGCCATCTACTGCAACGCCCCACGCCATGCGGCACAGCTTTGCCACCCACCTGCTTACAGCCGGAGGCGACCTGCGTGCCATTCAGGAACTTCTGGGCCACGCCTCCTTGTCGACGACGCAGACCTATACGGCAGTGGACACAGCGCGGTTGATGGAGGTCTACAACCGCGCGCATCCCAAAGCCTGACTTATCCATCATTCGAAAACCCGGGCTTTTGGTTTGCATCTCGGACGCGCATCGGTCATGACGCTTGCATGACACTCAGATTCAAAGCTCTTTCCGTTCATCTCTTCACTGCAACAGGCGCTGTTTTTGCCATGCTGGCCATGCTGGCTGCCGTCGAAGAGAAATGGAGCCTTATGTATCTTTGGCTGGTCGTGTCTTTCATCGTGGACGGTATCGATGGCCCGCTGGCGCGACATTATCACGTCAAGCACAACGCGCCCGAGTTCGACGGCGTTCTGCTGGATCTGATCATCGATTACCTGACCTATGTGTTCATCCCGGCCTTTGCCCTGTTCAAGTCGGGGCTGATGGACGGCTGGACCGGATGGTTCGCGATCATCGTCATCACCTTTGCCAGTGCGATGTATTTCGCGGATACACGCATGAAGACCAAGGACAATTCCTTTTCCGGCTTTCCCGGGTGCTGGAACATGTTCGTCATCGTGATCTTCGCGCTGGAGCCGAACTTCTGGATCATCCTGCTGCTGGTCACGCTGCTGTCGCTGGCCATGTTTCTGCCACTGAAATTCGTTCATCCCGTCCGCACCGAGCGCTGGCGCAGCCTGACCTTGCCGATGGCGCTGGCATGGACGTTCTTCGCGGGTTGGGCCGCCTGGGTCGATTTTCACCCCGAAAGCTGGGCCCATTGGGGGCTGGTCATCACCAGCCTGTACCTGACCTTCGCAGGCATCGCCCAACAGGTTGTTCCGCAGCGCCACGCCTGACGCAGCGCTGCCCGTCCCGTTTTACAGAACGTCCTGAACCTCGAATTCGGTGCCGTTATGGGTAAAGACGTCGCCCTTTTGCAGACCTGCCATCGCCAGATAAATCGGGCTTTGGGTTGAAATGCCCATATAGGTCTTGCCGTCCACCTCGAACCGCGTCGTCGAGACACACACGACAAATCTGCGGTTGTTGAACTTGATCACGGCACCCGGCTTGACCGTGTCGGTCAGACTGAAATCGGTATTTTCGATGACGTCAATCTTGGCATGATGCGCATGGACCGGGGCGTCAAAGGCAGCCGCCAGATCGGCGTTCTCACGCGATGCGGCAATGTCATCCTTGTCGTGACCTTCCCGGTCGTCCAATTGAGCATCTTTCAAAAACGCGTCGTAATGCGCCTGCGCTGTTGCAAGCTCTTGCGCTTCAAGCGACATCAACCGGTCGATAATGGCCTTCTTGCGGGCTGCACGGTCTTGTTCAGTGGTCATGCAATGCGGTCCTTCAAATTCAGCAACGGTTACAAGTTGTGTCTGCAAAAAGCGGATTGCAACCGAATTTCGACGCTCAGATCAAAAGACCTGCCGCCCGCTCATGCCGCAACAGGGCAACTTTCGTCTCAACACCACCGTCGCCCGAGAAACCACCCAGGCCATTTGCGGCCAGAACCCGGTGGCAGGGAATGATCACGGGAATGGGGTTTGCGCCGCAGGCCTGGCCAACCGGCTGGGCGGACTGCCCCAGTTCTTTGGCGATATCGCCATAGGTGCGCGTTTCTCCTAGAGGGATGGCATACATCAGGTCACAGACCTGCTTTTGAAACTCTGATCCGTCAATGCGATACGGCAGATCGAAACGGTCAAGCCGCCCTTCATCATAGGCCATCAACTGGGCGGCGGCTTCGCGCAGCAGCGCGGTCGGCTCTCCTTCGTCCCTGCCGTTCCAGACAAGCCGCGTAAGGGCCCCGTCTGTTTCTTCAACACCAAGTCGCCCGAACCGGGTTTCAACGGAAATCATCGCCATGGACCGACGGTTTCAGATCAAAGCGCCCAGCGCAAGCGCGGGAGTGTGCAAGGCTACGCAAAACGTCATTTTTGGGCATTGGTGCCATTCATGATACGCTTCTGCCGTTACTTAAAGAGATTTTGGAGAACGCAATGGGTCGGCATTTGATCCTCACGGTACATGGAATCGGTGAACAAAAACCCGGCGAAACCGTCGACCAGGTGGTCGGCGCGGCCACAACCTGGCTGGATGGAAACCCCAGACCACCGATCGAAGTCGAACGCGGCATGATCGAACTTGCCGAATCCACCTTCGACGGAAATCCAAGAAATGCAGAGCTGTTCGAAGTCAATCTGCGCACGGTGACCGACCCGGCTGTTCCTCAGGACAAGGCCCTGTTTGCCGAAGTTTATTGGGCTGATCGCTCTCCGGCCCCGAAAGGAGCGATCAAAACCGTGCTGGATCTGATCTGGGTCGTTCTGGCGTTGGGATATCTGGCGATGGACAATGTCGAGCAAACCCACAGCCGCAGGGGCGTTGCCTCGGACCAACCAAATGGCAGGAATACACTGGCGGCACAGCTGGTACATCTTTTCACATGGATCTTCTTCGGTGCGGTTGCGACGCTGAACGTCTTTTTGCTGATCGGTGCCGCAGCGGTCATGACCGACCGGATACCTGTCTCGGTTTTCCAGAACCCTACCCTGTTGTTCTGGCTGCTGTTCGGGCTGTACGCCGGCGGGGCCATCGTCGGGCTGGGGCAAGGCCGATCCGCGCCGACCTATCTCAGGCGGGTTTTCTGGCGCGGAATGCTCGGAATAGGAACAGCACTGACCCTGTGCCTGGTCATTGGACCGCTGGGCCTGAAATTTTGGGCCTGCGTCCCTTCCGACACGGAAAGCTGCCCACCGGCCCTGGAGCAATTCGTGGCTTTTCAGGTTTTTCTGCTGTCCATCTTCTGGGCTGTACTTATCTTCCTGACGATCATCCTTTACGCGCTGTCTCTGGCGAAACTTCAGATCAATGATACGCTAACAGAGCACAGGCGCCTGTACCCCAGCATATGCGCAGGCATGCTGGTTTTCTGGATGTTCTTCATTTCCGGTCTCTGGTTGACCATAGAGCAATTGCTGGAAACTGTTACGGGCCTGTCCGGCGGTCAACTGCAACGTCTTTTTGAAAGCAATTTGAACGAGTCCATCGAAACACTCAGCGTGGCCTTTGTGGCCATCGTTCTGTTGGGGTTCGTTGGCGTCGGGCTTTTTGCAGGCCGCAAGACATACAAGGCCAACCTTCACACCCGCAGCGGTCTGATCAGCCGGGCGATTGTGAACCGGCTGGCACAGTGGGTCTTTCTGTTTGGTACAATCGTGCTGGTTCTGGTCACGATCCGAGAGATCGCGGCCAACCAGAATTTTGAGGCCGCATGCAACTTGGGAATAGGTGAAACCAACCTGATCTCTTGGGCTTTGGACAGGTTGGCCTGTTCGCAGGGCGAAATCGGCCTGGTCGTTCTTGGTGCAACTGCATTGATGTACCGGTTTTCTGATTTTGTTTCCGCCGGGCTGGGCGTGGCACGGGATATCGTCACCTACGCCATTCGCGACAAGTGCTATCTGGGAAAAGACCTGGAAACGCGGCAACGCAACTATCCGGATCGCAAGGCGATAGACGAGCGTTTCTATCGCACTTTGTACTATGTTCTCGATATCTTTCCAGCGGATCATATCACGGTGATATCCCATTCGCAGGGCACCGTGATTGCCACACAGATGCTTACGGACCCACGTGTCCAAAAGCGTATTGGCAACCGACCTCTGACTCTCGTTACGATGGGTTCCCCGGTCACGCATATCTATCAGCGCTATTTTCCCGAAATGTTCACACTTGCGGCCAGTCATCTGAACGCCGCGTGGTTCAACATCTTCCGGCAGGACGATTTTGTTGGAACGGAAATCGAGGGGGGGCTGATTTTTGCGAACCGGAACATCCCGGTCGATCCCGGAGGGCATACCGGTTACTTCACGGATTACCAGGTTTGGAAAGCGCTGACGGACCCTGCCATTGGCTTTGATCTGTTCAATCCTGTCCCGCAGGCAGTGCAGACATAGGCAGGAAAGCCCCCCCGAGTGAACCCGAGGGGGCGAATTGACTTATCCAAGCGCTTCGTCACAGCGCCCGCAGACGCCCGCGTGGGTGTGACGGCCCACATCAGGCAGGATTTTCCAGCAGCGCTGACATTTCTCGCCTTCTGCTTTTTCGAATACGACGGCAACGCCTTCGATTTCCGGCACACGGAACGCCTCGGCCGGGGCGGGATCGCCGGTCACCGTCAGGCCCGAAGTGATGCACATGTCGTCCACGTCGAACGTGGCCAGCAGATCGCGGGTATCGCCATCCTCGACATGCACGATCGGTGCCGCTTCGAGGCTGGAACCGATCACCTTGTCCTGACGCTGAACCTCCAGCGCGGCGGTCACGGCCCGGCGCACACGGCGCACCTTGGCCATGTTGGCCTCAAGCTCGGCATCGCGCCAATCGGCCGGTGTGTCCGGGAAGTCTACCAGATGGACCGAACTGTCGTCGCCCGGGAACCGCTCCAGCCAGACCTCTTCCATGGTGAAGACCAGTACAGGGGCCAACCATGTGGTCAGGCGATGGAACAGAATGTCCAGAACAGTGCGCGCGGCGCGGCGGCGTGTGCTGTCCCCGTCGCAATACAAAACGTCCTTGCGAACGTCGAAATAGAAGGACGACAGGTCTACGGTGGCAAAGTTGAACACCGCGCTGAACACGCCCTGGAAGTCGAACGCGGCATAGCCCTTGCGGACCTGTTCGTCCAACTCGGCCAGACGGCTGAGAACCCAGCGTTCAAGGCGCGGCATGTCTGCGGGATCAACCCGATCTGCCTCGGTGAAGTCGGCCAATGATCCCAGCATGAACCGCATGGTGTTGCGCAGGCGGCGATAGCTGTCGGCGGTGCCTTTCAGGATCTCCGGCCCGATCCGCTGGTCTGCGGTATAATCGGTCTGGGCCACCCACAGGCGCAGGATATCGGCGCCATATTGCTTGATGACCTCTTCCGGCACGATGGTGTTGCCCAGCGATTTGGACATCTTGTTGCCTTTGGCATCCAGTGTGAAACCGTGAGTCACCACGTTCCGGTACGGTGCGCGGCCCTTGGTGCCGCAGGCTTGCAGCATGGACGAATGGAACCAGCCGCGGTGCTGGTCGGTGCCCTCCATGTAGACATCGGCAATGCCATCCTCGGTCCCGTCCTCGCGATCCCGCAGAACGAACGCGTGGGTGGAACCCGAGTCAAACCACACATCCAGAACGTCAAAGACCTGATCGTAGTCGTCAGGATTGACGATGCCGTCGAGGATCTTTTCTTTGAAGCCTTCGGTATACCAGACGTCTGCGCCGTCCTTTTCAAACGCCGCCTTGATGCGGGCGTTCAGTTCTTCATTGCGCAGCAGGTAATCCGCATCGGTGGGCAGAGCGCCCTTCTTGGTGAAGCACGTCAGCGGCACACCCCATGCACGCTGGCGCGACAGAACCCAATCCGGGCGTGCTTCGATCATCGAATACAGACGGTTGCGGCCGGACTGCGGCGTCCACTTCACCAACTCGTCAATCGACCGCAGGGCACGTTCGCGGATGGTGTCGCCCATCTCGCCCATACCGTCGTCCAGCTTGCGGTCGACGGATGCGAACCACTGCGGCGTGTTGCGGTAGATGATCGGCGCCTTGGAGCGCCACGAATGTGGATAGCTGTGCTTGATCTTGCCGCGCGCCAGCAGCCCGCCGACCTCGGCCAGCTTGTCGATGACCGCCTTGTTGGCGTCACCCTCGCCGCCCTTGCGGGACAGGATGTATTTGCCGCCGAAGAACGGCAGGTCAGCGCGGAACGAGCCGTCATCCATCACGTTATAGGTGATGACCTGCTCCAGCATGCCCAGATCACGGTACAGCTCGAATTCCTCCATCCCGTGGGACGGTGCACAATGGACGAATCCGGTGCCTTCGGTATCGGTCACGAAGTCAGCGGCGCGGAAATCGCGGATGTCGTCCCATTCACCGTTGCCGCCTTCGGCCCCGGCCAACGGGTGAAGCAGTTGAACGCTCTCCAATTCGTCAGCGGTCACGTCGCGCACACGGGTCCACTGATCGTCGTTCAGACGGGCACGGCCCAGTACATCGGCGGCCAGGTTGTCGGCCAACAGGAACCTGTCGCCTACCTTGGCCCAGCATTCCTCGGGCGTGTCAGTAACTTCGTAGAGACCGTAGGAAATGTCCTTGCCATAGACGACGGCCTTGTTCGACGGCATGGTCCATGGGGTCGTCGTCCAGATCACCACATAGGCATCATCAAGATCGCCCGCATTCACGACCTTGAACTTCACCCAGATTGTGAAGCTTTCCTTGTCGTGATACTCGACCTCGGCCTCGGCCAGCGCCGTCTTTTCGATCGGCGACCACATAACGGGTTTCGAGCCCTGATAAAGCGTGCCGTTCATCAGGAACTTCATGAACTCGTCCGCGATCACGGCTTCGGCGTGATAGTCCATTGTGATATAGGGATCGGCCCAGTTGCCGGTGATGCCCAGACGCTTGAACTCTTCGCGCTGGATGTCGATCCAGCCTTCGGCGAACTTGCGGCATTCCTGACGGAAGTCGACAATGTTCACCTCGTCCTTGTTCTTGCCCTTCTTGCGGTACTGTTCCTCGATCTTCCATTCGATCGGCAGGCCGTGACAGTCCCAGCCGGGGACGTATCGCGCGTCAAAGCCCATCATCTGATGGGAGCGCACGATCATGTCCTTGATGGTCTTGTTCAACGCGTGGCCGATATGCAGATGACCATTCGCGTAAGGGGGGCCATCGTGCAGGGTAAAGGGTGTGCGGCCCTTTTTCTCGCGCAGGCGGTCATAGACGCCGATGGTCTCCCACCGTTCCAGCCATGCGGGTTCGCGTTTCGGCAGACCGGCGCGCATGGGGAAATCGGTTTTGGGCAGGTTCAGCGTGTCTTTGTAGTCAGGTGTCTGGATCGTGTCGGCGCACATTTGGGGCGTCCTTTGGATGATCTGGTCGTCTATTGGATCGAAGCGGTCGGTGCGAAGTCTCAAACACCTTTGCCCGGCGTCTCGCGATATCAGAGCGCCGGGGATATAATTCGAATAATGATGGCCATCCGGTCATGCATGGCCGCGCTTATATGACGCCTGCACCTAATGGTCCAGAGGTTCTGCCCGCTGCGGCGAATGGCGCAGTTTCGCCCACCGGTTCAGCCACGCAAGACCGGCCAGCGCAAGGCCCAGCGCCAACAGCGAAAACACCCGGATCAGGCCGCCCAGACCGGCGATGTCGATCAGGAAGACCTTGGCAACCGCCAACCCGATCACCGCCAGCCCGGCCTTGCGCATCAGGTCGGATCGGCGGGCCAGAGATTGATAGAACAGAGCGGCCCCGATCAGCAGTAGAACGATGGTATAGGTGTAGAGCTCGGGCTGCGTGACGCCGTTGCCTTCATACATACCCGCCGCACCCTGCCAGACGTGGCGGATCGTCAAACCCAACCAAACTGCGGCCAAAATCCCTGCGGCAGCAAAGCTTGCTTGCATGATCGGTTTCGGCATTTCCCGGATCCTCCAGGCCGAACCGCCGATGGCCAATGCGGGCAACAGATAGGCAACGGCCAGCGTATTCAAAACCGGCGCCCCCAGCACCGGATCTGCATTCGGATCAAACAAGGGGTTCTGGTCCGCCAATGCCAGCAACAGATAGAATAGGCCATGAGCCGCAAAGAACAGAGCAAGCAGGTATCGCAAATAGTTCAGCTTGCCACCCAGCCCGAACCTCTGCACCTGCGCGAACGCAAGCAAAAGCCAGATGACGGCCAGCAGACCCAGGCCCCAATGGCTGTTGTCAGCGCCGCCATCTCCGAAGCCTTCGAGCCAACGCAGCAGCAGCAATGAAAGCAGGATACCCGCTGTCGCCCAGGCCGCGCTTTCCAGCAGCAGCGCCGCCAGAGGGCGCTTCAACGGACGCAAAAGCCACCAGCCCACGACAAATCCCAATGTGGCCGCGCCATAGACCATCGCCATCTCAGACACCGGAGCGGAATTGGCCCAGTCCAGCCCGGGATCAAGCACCAGACGCACCGTGACGGTAAAGACACCCGCCCAGATGAACCAGCTCATCGGCGGCAGGATGAACCTGCGGTCCAACGCTGCCGCAACCACGACACTGGCAACCAGAGCAACCGTGAGCGCCGATGAACTGAGCACGATGACGCAAGCGAACACCAGACACGACAGCGCGGACAGAGTGGCCAGAGCCGCTCGCATCCGGTCATCGCCGTCAACACGGGCAAAACGTTCTGCCAGAACCACCATCAGCACCGCCAGTGCGATCGCATGGAGCGCCCAGGGGTAGGCTCCGATCACCGAAGCCGGATGCCAGCCTATTTCCAGCGCGATGGCCAGCACAGGGGCAAAAAGCGCGGCTCCTCCGGCCCAGACGGCGCGATACTGGCTGGTCGTGAATGAACGCCAGGCCATCAGGGCCGACATCAAACCTCCCAAGGCGACCAGAACAGTCACCACCATCGGATAGTCGGCCTCGGGTGTTTCCGCGTAAGTGCCCGCGAACCTGTCCAGAACCGCGCCGTTCTCAAGCCCGTGAGAGGCGACAAAGACGACCAGACCGGCCGCAGGCAGGACAGTCAGGTCCCGGAGGGCCGGTGCATCCTTGGCCCATAGGAGCAACGCCAGAACGAGGGTGGACAACAAGCTGACGCCCAACCAGAATTCGGGCTCCGTATCCGCCCAATGCCAGGACAGGATCACCGTACTTGCCGCGATGGCCCCGGCAGCCAGACGGGTTGGGAATTCGGGCCAGGGGCGGGCCTTTGGGCGGCGGATCATCTCAGACAGCATGGGGCCCGCGTGATTAGGCCAAATGCGCCGCACCGGGATGGCGGTTGCCAAAAGCGCCAGCACCGTTGCGGCGATCAGGTATCCCGATTCCGTACTCGGCGCCCCGGTCACCAGAAGCAGATTCGCCGCATAGGCCCCGAACAGCGTCAGGACCGAGATCCATGCCCAGCGCCGTACCGTGTCGATACCCAGCCCCAAGACGGCAACCAGCAGGAAATACGCATAAAGCCAAGAGGGATCATCAGACGCGCCCCCAACCAGGAAAGGAGCGGCAAAGGCTCCGATCAGACCGACCGCAGCCAGCAGCGGACCGTGGAACCACCCCAGAACAAGGCCCACCAGCGCGACAACGACCATCCCTGCCAGTGCCGTTTCGGCACCGATCAGGTTGTACAGCTGGCGGGCAGACAGGATCGCCCCGAACAAATTGACAAGCCCGGCACCGGAAAAGACCGAGGGCAGATAGGCGGTTGCCACCGCTTCGTCATCACCGAACTTGCGGCGCAACACCTCGCCTGCAAGGATCAGAACAGCGCCGAAACCCAGGGCCGCTAAAACACGGGCCGCCGGAGGCAGCAAACCGTTTTCGACGCCGTATTGCACAAGGAAAATACCGGCCAGCGCCAGAGACAGGGCCGAAACCACATAAAACCAGTTCTCGCGCAGCCACGCGCCCAAGGCCGCAAACCTGTCATGGCGAAACACGATAGCCGGAGAAGAAACCTCTGCATCTTGAGCGTCGGCACTGTTGTCTTCCTGCCGCTTTGGTGCTGACCAGGGCGCTGGCCTGCGCGGCTTCTCTTCAGCAGAAGGTTGCGGTTCAGGCGTTTCCTGTTCCGGTTGCGGCAGGACGGTCGCATCACCTGAGGCCAAGGCGTCGATTTGCGCTTCCAGCTGCTCTACCCGGCGCCGCAAACGGGAATGCCCGACCAAAAGGGCAATCAATGTCACAGGGATGGCCAGAACAATCAGGCCAACAAGAACAAGCAGCGATTCCAACCGAGTCTCCGATCCTTTTGAAGGTCAGGCTATCTTGAGCCGTCCGAAAGTGACAGTCAGGAAAGCCGTGACCCGATCTAAAACACCGAAATCGTCAGGCGCGCGATCGTTGGCCTGAAAAGGTCCGGGATCTCCGGTAACGCCTGCCGCAAGAACCGTCATCCCAGCGCTGCAAAACTCATGGGTGGAACAGGGACCCGACGAGATACGCGATCAGCGCGGCCAGCCCGCCGATCAAAAACGTCTCGATCCCCGACCGCCACCAGGGGGCCAGTGACCACCGGCTTTTGAGCGCGCCAATCGCAAAGAATACAGCCATGGTCATCCAGGCCGAGATCGCAAATGCGTTTGGCAAGGACGCCAGGAACGGCAGCAAAGGGATCATCCCCGCCACCAGAAACGCAAAGAAGGTGGCCACTGCGGCTTTCATTGGGTGCGGGTCGACACTGCCCAGACCATATTCACCTTCGATCATCAGGTTGATCCAGTTTTCGGTGCTCGAGGTGATCTCTGCCGTGGCCTCATTCAGAATGCCGCCAGACAGCCCTTTTTGCGCAAGGATCTCTCGCACTTCTTCGCGCTCGCCATCCGGGTACAACGCAATGTGGCGTTCCTCGACCGCGCGGATGCGGCGAATGTTGTCCAGTTCGGCCTTGGTGCCCGAATAATTGCCCGCAGCCATCGAAAACCCGTCAGCCAGAACATTCGCCAGGCCAAGCGCCACGATAACGAACGGGGAAAGACCTGCCCCTGCAACGCCTGCCACAATGGCAAATGTGGTGACGGACCCGTCGATGCCGCCATAGACGACATCGCGCAACACACCTCGTCCAGGCGGTGCGTTGATCCGTTCGGCGATTTCCTGCGGGCTGTGACCGTGATCCGTCATGGCTGGCTCCTTTGACACTTTCAGTGTGTCGAAGCGCAGGCCGGGGCGCCTTGCTTTGGATCAACCCTTGGAAAACAGGCCCTGCAAGGCGCGTTTGATGATGCCCCGCGTCGAAGGTTTGTGCCTGTCCGAGAAGGGCAGCGGACGGCACACCTCCATCGCGGCCACACCCACACGGGCGCTGAGCGCCCCGTTGACCAGACCCTCTCCGAACCGGCGGGACAGTTTGCTTAAAACGGAACCGCCCAGGACAGGCTCCAGCAGATCATCGCCGACGGCCACGGCCCCTGTCGCCACCAGATGCACAAATACACTGCGGGTCAGACGCCAGCCGCCCAGCGCACCCGCACGCCCGCCATAGATTTCCGCAACCCGGCGGATCATCCGCAACGACGCGGCCAGCGCGGTTATCACATCCGCAAGCGCCAATGGCACCAATGCGGTCACGGTTGCAACTTGCCGGGCCGCGGCCTCGACCTCGCGGCTGGCTGCTTGATCCAGAGGGGCCAGCAGTTCATCTTCGGCAAGCTCCAGCAGAGCTGACGCATCGAACTGGTCCGCCATCCGCTCGGTCAATCGTTCGCGGCCCCAGCGCGTGTCTTCCCGGCCTTTGTAGAATACGATGATACGGTTGGTGACCGCACGGGCCTGAGCCAGATCGTCGTCGGCCAATGCGGTGTCTGCGGCCCGACGCAGGCCATCTACGCGGGACAATCGCCCCAGTGCGGCCAGTTCACGGACAGCAATCATAAGCGCCACAAGAACCAGCGCGGCGATCAATCCGGTTACGATCCAACCCAATACAGGTGTCCGCGCCACCAGCGAGGTTGCAAAATCCCACGCGGCCACCGATACGGCCGCCCCGACCACTGCCAGGGCCAGCCCCCAGAACCAGCGTGCCAGAGCCGATGGTTTACGCGCCGCCAGCCGTGCCGCGCTTTGCATCGCCTGCCCTTGCGGTTGCGCGATGTCCGGCACCGGCGGGGCCTTGGCGACATCGGCAGGGGGCTCATCCGTTTCAAGATCGATCAAAACCGGGCCTTTAGCCATGGATCACACCCTCACTGCGCCAGACAAACAATATGTCCGGCAGGTTTTCGTCATTATCCGCCCCATCGCTGCGGGCCACCTCGGCAAAGCCGTTACGTTCATAAAACCGGCAGGCTCGGGCGTTGTCCTGAAACGCGTACAAGCTCAGCTCTGAGCGGGCCGATTTGGCATGATCCAGCAATTGCTGGCCAATCCCGCGGCCCCGAACCGAAACATCCAGATAAAGCGAATGGATTTCACGACCGTCAAGCGCCAAAAAACCTACAACGCCGGCCTCGGTTTCAGCCACGGTCACCCATTCCTGATCAATCATTCGACCACAGAAGGCGATGGTCTCGGCGCAGCTGTGCAATTCAGGCATCCAGTCGTTTTCCCGGGCGAAGCCATGCAGGATTGTCCCGATGGTACCTGCATCCGTTGGGCGTGCGGGACGCAGAAGTACCGTCACAACCGATCTCCAATCAAAAACTGGGCGGCACGATCCAGTCGGATATGCGGCGGGCCGTCACCGGGTTTCATGGTCAGCCGGGCCGGGGCAAAAGCCATGAAGCCGAAGTCTTCGCCCAACCACGTATCAGCCCCATTTCGGGCCGGGCCCAACAGATGCGCTGGATCCTCGGGCAATTCACCGGGGTAGAAGGCGGCCTGTTTCCCACTATCCAACAAGGTACCCCGAACGCATGGCAAGTCTGTCCCGTTGTGATTGCGCAATTCTTCGGTCGTTGCGCGCAGCGATGCCAGAGACAGGGCCTCGGTCCGGGCCCCGGCGAAACTCGCCCGATCGCGCGCCTCGCGCGTCAATGCTTCAATGATCGCGGTGAGGCGGGGATGCTGGGTGTGGTGCAAATGGTCGGCTTTTGTCGCCGCAAACAAAATGCGTTCGACCCGCTTGCCCAACAGCAATTGGCTGAGCCATGCATTTCGGCCGGGGCGAAAGGCCGACAGGATATCAGCCATGGCGCGGCGCATATCCTCGACCGCCTGCGGTCCCTTGTGAATTGCGCCCAGCGCGTCAACCAGAACCACCTGCCGGTCGATCCGCGAGAAGTGATCCCGAAAAAACGGTTTCACGACCTGCGCTTTGTAAGCTTCAAATCGCCGTTCCATCTCGCGCTGAAGCGTTCTGCGCCGCGACGGGCCAGGCACCACCAACGGCGCAAAGGTCAGAACCGGAGAGCCTGCCAGATCGCCCGGCAACAGGAAACGCCCGGGGGTACAGTCGTAGTACCCCGCTTCACGCGCCTGATTGAGATAGGTCGTGAAAGACGATGCCAGCGCTTGCGCCGTCGGCTCGTCATGTGCGCCGGACGGGTCTGCGGCATTGACCTGGGCCAGATACCCGGCAGCCTCCGAGCGGGCCTCGATACGTGTCAGTGTTTCCCGAGACCAGTCTGCATACGACTTGTCCAGCAAGGCCAGATCCAAAAGCCATTCGCCGGGGTAATCGACAATGTCCAGATGAACGGTGCGCGGTCCCTGCAAGCCGGCAAGCAAGCCGGCTGGGCGGGCTTTGAAGGACAGGCGCAGTTCTGACACCGCGCGCGTGCTGTCCGGCCAGTGCGGTGTCGGACCGGTCAGGGCGGACAGGTGCGTTTCATAATCGAACCGGGGCACGGTGTCATCAGGCTGCGGTTGCAGATAGGCGGCGTTGATCCGTCCTTCCTGCTGCGCAACCAACCCGGTCATACGCCCCCGATCCAGCAGGTTCGCCACCAGCGAGGTGATGAAAACCGTCTTGCCCGACCGCGCCAACCCGGTGACACCCAGGCGGATGGCAGGCTCAAAAAATGTCTCGGAGACGCTGTCGCCGATGTTTTCGACGCCGCGCACAAGACTGTCTGCCAGTGATGAGATGACCAATCCGTCGCCCCGCAATTATCGTTTCACCCAAGATAGGTAGAGGGTACCGCACATACCAGCGCTTTCGCCCCCTTGCCCGTTCCCGCGCCGCGCTGTACCAGCGGCACATGCCCAGATACGCGTTGAAAGTCGAATACCAGGGGGAGCTGTTTGCCGGATGGCAGCGGCAAAAGGATCAACCGTCCGTGCAGGGAGCAATCGAACAGGCCCTGTCCCGCATTCAACCGGGTGCGCATACGATTGCTGCCGCAGGGCGCACCGACGCCGGTGTTCATGCATTGGGACAGGTTGCTCATTGCGACATGGCCAAGGACTGGGATCCTTTCCGCCTGTCCGAAGCGCTGAACTATCACCTCAAACCGCAGCCGGTGGCGATTGTTAAGGCAGCACGGGTCGACGCGGATTGGCACGCCCGGTTTTCGGCGGTCGAACGGCAATACCTGTTCCGCATCCTGATGCGGCGCGCGCCTGCAACCCATGACAAAGGGCAGGTTTGGCAGATCAATCATCCGCTGGATGTCGAGGCCATGCAGGAAGGGGCGAACATGCTGCTGGGTCGCCATGATTTCACGACCTTCAGGTCGTCGATTTGTCAGGCGGCCAGCCCGGTCAAAACTCTGGATGAGTTGCGGGTTGAACAGGTTCAGGGATTTTCCGGCCCCGAGGTCCTTTTCCACGTTAGGGCACGGTCATTCCTGCACAATCAGGTGCGCAGTTTCGTCGGAACCCTGGAACGTGTGGGCGCCGGCGCGTGGACGCCGGAAGATGTTCGCAAGGCGTTGGAAGCCGCCGACCGTGCGGCCTGCGGGCCAGTGTGCCCGCCGCAAGGGCTGTATCTGGCGCGGGTTGGTTACCCGGAACCGGTATTCGACTGACCTAAATCGCTCGCAGAAGCAATCCACTTGCGATCACGGCAATGATCAGCCCGGCGACCAGTTCGATGGTTGGGGCCAACACCGATGCGAACCGTGTGGCCGAGGCTGAGGCCAGCAGACCTCCGCGAAGGCCAAAGGACGTCCATCCCACCAAGGTCGTCACCAACGCCGTGCCCAATGCCATGGCAAAGGCCCCGGCGATACCGACCATCGCGATGCCCATCTGCCACGTCAGGATCAGCACGAACAAAGCCCCTGTGCACGGTCGCGCCGCGATGCCCGCAATCAGGATCAGGGCCTCGCGCAGTGAACCCACATTTGCAATTTCCTGCGCGGTGGGGCCATGGCGGTGACCGCAATCTGAACAGACCTCTCCTTCGTGGTGGTGATGATGCGTGTGATCGTTTTCACGATGATGGTGATCATGGGACGACGCGGTTTTCCGTCTCCTTGCGAAACTGCGCAAGGACCGGACCACCAGCCAAAGACCGATAAGGGCAATTGCACCGTAGCTGATCGGAGCCATGACCTGTTCCGTCGTTCCAACAAGGCTTTCGCGGGACATCTGGAACACCAGCACCCCGGCATAGACCAGTACGACGGCCGTCACCGCCTGCCCGAGGCTGGACAATACACTGATCGCCGATAGCCTCCAGAAAGCAACACGCCGACCCAAACCGTAGCCCCCGATCAGGACCTTTCCGTGGCCGGGGCCGATGGCATGAAAGAACCCGTAGGCGAAACAGACCGTCAGCAGCGTTGCCACCGCCTCGGGCTGCTCGGCGCGCGCGGCACGCAAGGACCGGGCGATCTGGTTCTGGAATTCTCGTTGCTCCCCCGCGGCCCAGGCCGCAAGACTTTCAAAACCTCCGCTGCCCCAGAACCAGAGCAGCAGACCGCAGGCAAGAGCAACCGGAACAATCAGGTAGCGGGACATGAAACACGGATCTCGGTCGCGAAGCTTTCACCGACCAGAGGAATATCGTTTTCCTCGAGGTCATAATCTGCGTCCAGTGTCAGCAGGAACGCCTGCATCTGCGCAAGTTGCCCGTCGATGTCCGGGTCAAACCGATCCATCCGGCACGCAGAAGGGCCTGTGACGGTGACGGGCCGCGTCACCTCGTAGGCGGTGTAAAACGTCTCATCAAATGCCTTTGCGGACAATGCCGTGGCAGGCACGGCACCGGCTTCCACCGCCCTGAGATGCGTGGTGACAACGCGCCCGTCTTCAACTGTCGCGTGCGCCTCCATCGGACCGGAAAGTGCAACCGGGTTTCCGTCTGCGGTAACGACAAGATCGCCGTTGTATCCTTCCACCCACTGCGTATCGAACCCGGTCAGGAACCGTTCTTCGCTTTGTGTCAGAACGCCGTCGGCATCCTGATCCAGCTTCATGTCTTCCAGAACCAGCAACGAGTAGAATTCGTCATACGCCCAGGTCACGCGGACATGGGTCAGTTGACTAGCGTCATCCACGATAAATTCCAGCCCGGTATCAATGAAGACATGCGGGTGGGCGTTGGTCTGCATCGGCAAGCAAAGGATCAAAGTGGTTATAAGGTAACGCATGAGATCAAGATAGGTCTCCCTCCGTTTGGCGGCAACGACATTTTCAATCCCGATGCGAAATCCGGCCCGACATCAGGTCGGCGGAAACAGAACCAGTGTTTGCAGCGCAGTACCCACTGGACCTTGCGTATCAAAGAGCACGGACTGAGACATGCCGATGCCGGAAGGCTGCCAATGCGAAACCGACTCGGATGCCAGCCAGTCTGAAACCGGTTCACGGTGGATATGCACGGTCAGGTCGGTGTTCATGAACCCCATTTCCGAGGTTGGCGCGTTCCACGAGATACCGTTGCCACAATCCGCCAACGGGCACAGGGCCTGTATGGGCGACTGATCCTCGCCCTGCAAAAGCTGCGGAGTGCGCATCCAAATTGTTTTGGGCCCGGCACCCTGTTTTCCCCCTGCCGGATAGCGAATATCGCTGTAATGGGCGAAACCGGGCAAATCGTGGCGAATTTCACCTATCGGAAATGGGCCCTCGACAACGTCCTCTATCCTCGGCGCATCTATCTCGACATTCGGCACCTGCCCCAGATCGCGCCGCAAAAGATGCATCGTGGTGGCCGTGGCGCAGAGCGTGTCATCAAGATCGTGTACCGTGACCCGCGTGGTGCCCAGCGTCTTGGTATGGCGCGTGGTCTCTGCCGCGACACGGAGCCCGGCCAATGGAAGTGGCCGCAACAAATCGACAGTCAGTCGGGTCAGCATCTTTTCGGGGCCGATTTCGGTTTCTGCGGCCCGTACGATCAAGCCGCTGACCGGCCCCGCGTGGCAATGAGCGGCAGACCACGGCCCGCGCGCGGCATCGTTGCCAATAAAGGCCCCGTCATCGCGCTGATGAAAATAGGTCTTGTCCGTAAAATCGAGCGCTTCCGCCATGTGTTCCTCGGGTCTATTCTTGTGCAAATCGTTTCAATTCATCTGGGCCCGGGTGTTTAACCACTTTCGCCATTCCGACGGCGGGGGGCGAAAATGTTGGACACACCGGCCTTGCGATCAGTTTCGCTTTCACCTCCCGGGAAACATGTGTCCTCCAGCCGCATGATCTCGAACCCGGTCATATCGGCAACGTCTTGCAGATGATCATGAATTTGCGCGGCCAGGCTGAATGTCATGTTTTCGGAATTGTCCCTGTCAAGCACCGGGTCCGGGCTATACTTTTGCCGCAAGGATGGCTTAACTGCCCGGGCCCTGTCCACCGTAGTGACGGGACGTCACCGCATCAAACCCAAGCAGGAGCCGTACATGGCGTTGTTGATCGAAACCGGGCTGTCCAACTGGATAAGTGATGACGAAATTGCCCGCAGTTTACGGGCGGTGTTGCCGGATGCGGATATTCGCACCGCGGAAACGTTGGGAAACCCGGATGACATAACGATGCTGGCCGTGGTTGATATGCAACGTGACCACCCGACGCGACTGCCCAACCTGAAACTGGTTCAAAAGCTGGGCGCAGGGGTTGAAACCATTGTCAGCCATCCCGGTCTGCCCGGTCGTGTTCGCATCGCCCGCCTGAAGCCCGACGCGCCGGCACAGGGCATTGCCGAGTGGTTTCTGGCCTATATCCTGCGCGCTCAGCGACACATGGCATTTCACGAAGCGGCCCAATCCCGCGCCGAGTGGTCCCCGCGCGCACCGGTTTTCACCCCAGACACCGTGGTCGGCGTTCTGGGTCTTGGCCACATCGGTGCCCGCACCGCGCGGATGCTGCGCGCCGTGGGCTTTCAGGTGATGGGCTGGAGCCGTACGCCCAAGGTCATTGACGGCGTAACTTGTTTGCACGGGCAGGACGCGTTGCCCGCGCTTCTAGGACAATGTGACCACGTTTGCGCAATCCTGCCCTCGACCCCTCAAACCGCAGGCTTGTTTGATGCCCGAATGCTGGCGGCGATGAAACCCGGCAGTCAGTTGCTGAACGCGGGGCGCGGGAATCTGATTGATGAGGGCGCCCTGATCGCGGCACTGGACGCAGGTATTCCGGGGCATGCCGTGTTGGACGTCACCTCGCGGGAACCCCTGCCACAAGACAGCCCGCTGTGGCGCCACCCCGGCGTGACGATCACGCCTCATGTTTCAGGCTGGCATCTGGGCGATGCGTTGTCGGATGTGGCTGAAAACTTCCAACGCCTCTGTTCTGGCGCGCCCTTGCTGCATGAAGTCAATCGCGATCAGGGCTATTGAAACCTGACCCGATGATCAGGGCGTAAGGATCCAGTTGCCATTGCCATCGTTGCATCGGCGGGTTCGGATTTCCCTACTCTGATCACCACCGTCCGGCTGAATCACATGCTGAAGGCCAACGCAATTTCCCTGTACCGATTGCACCCGGATTGTTCCTTTTGATCCCGTGTCGTCATTCTTCCATGACCGTTCCTGACCCACGGATGGTGTGCCACTGGTCAAAAGCGCGTTCGAGGCTGCGTTGACCACTTCGAAATCTGCCGGAGACAACCCCATCTCGGCTATGATTCGGGACAGAGGCTTGGCCTCGACCACGGTGTTCATCAATAGAATGCCGCATGCGGCGACGGCGGTAAAAAATGTGGCATTCATGGCGGCCTCGCAGAGCTGAAATCATTTGTGGTCAAGGTTATACCCCTAACCCGGCAGGGCCAAGCCCCTGTGGCGAACCTTCAAAACCTCGCGACCAAACCCGTCTGCGAGACTTCTGTTCGCAAGCCCGCAACGCGGGGATTCGGGGTGGTTCAGGCATTGGCGGCACAACGGCTGCAACCGGTATTTGCCATTGCCCACAGCTTGCCGGGAACACCTGGCCGACGGGGTGGCGCCGCATATTTCTGACCTTGGGGCTTCACAGGCGGGCTGGAATTTGCTGAAATCCAAGTAAATTCTGATTTTGAGCACTGGAGATTGTTCCATGAAACTACGCCCTGCCCTGCTGGCCGTCGCAGCACTCGCTTCATCCGCGGCCCTTTTTGCATCACCCATCTCGGCCAAAGAAGAAACCAAATCCGTGTTCGTCATGAGCCGCACCTGGGCGGTGACACAGGTTTCCGATGCGCCGGTCGTCTATCGCGCCACGCGTGACAACAACAACCTCAACCCCTTCGGCCCGCCGCCGCGCCTGCGCACCGTTCAGGCCATCGCCGCGATTCAGCAGGCAACCGGGTGCAAACCGATCGTGGCCAGTATGTATCAGAACATTTCGGGCCAGTTTTTCTCGCAGGTCAGCTGCAACTGACACGGCGTCAGATCAGGCATTGAGGTCGCCCGACCGGCCTGCCATAGCTTGCGCATGAAACTCGCGATTAACGGATTCGGCCGCATTGGCCGCACGATCCTGCGGCAGGTTCTGGCCCTGCCGGAAGGGGCAGATATCGAGTTGGTGCTGATCAATGACATCGCGCCGCTGGAAACCTGCGCATACCTGTTCAAATACGACAGCACATTCGGCCCCTATCCCGGCGATGTGTCCGGGGGGGACGCTGCGCTGATCGTGGATGGGCACTCAATTCCCATGACCCACAGCGCCGATCTGTCCCGCGTTGATCTGTCGGGCGTTGACGTCATGCTGGATTGTACCGGTATCGCCCGCAGTTCGGACGTTGCGCGTCGCGGGTTGACCGCGGGCGCAGGCAAAGTGCTGATCTCGGGCCCCTCCCCCGCCGCTGATGTCACCATCGTTCTGGGTGCGAACGAAGACCAGCTGGGCAGCGCCCGGATTGTGTCAAACGCATCCTGCACCACCAACGGATTGGTGCCACTGGTCAAGGTCATAGACGAGATCGGCGGCGTCGCATCGGGGCACATGACCACCATCCACTGTTATACCAACAGCCAGCCAATGGTAGATGCCCCGCGCGGCGACCTGGCCCGTTCTCGGGCGGGGGCACTGTCGATGGTGCCGACCACATCGAGCGCGATGCACCTGATCGATGTCGTCCTGCCTCATCTGGCCGGGCGCATTTCGGGCGCGGCTGTCCGCGTTCCCACGGCAAGTGTGTCAGCCGTGGACCTTGTGGTCACATTGCAGCGCGGCATGAGTGCCGAAACCTTCGATCATGCCCTGAAGCAGGCCGTTGCTGCATCGCCTGTGCTTGGCTGGACTGACTTGCCGCTGGTCTCGTCCGACCTGCGGGCCCGCCCTGAATCGCTGGTCATTGCCGGGCCCGAGACCCGTATGGTGGGTGAAAATCAGGTCAGGGTCTTTGGCTGGTACGACAACGAATGGGGGTTTTCGGCGCGAATGCTGGACGTGGCCCGCCTTATGGCAGCCGAATAGCCGGGCGGTGACGTCAACACAATTTGGCCCAAAAAAACGCGTCTCATGCATAATTCCTTTCCCCATCCGCATTCAGATGCTCTAACCTGAATTCAAACGACCGTGCATGACGCGGGCAAGAGAACTGGAATTGGGACAGTTGGGGCAATTCATGCGAAGGAGCAAGCGGCAATGCCGTCTGGGGCGCTGGCTGATGGCCGCAGTCGTGACTTTGGCCCCAACCACATTGGCGGCGCTGGAAACCTCACTTTCCGCCCCCGGCGCATCGAAAGAACTGGTTGAACGCCTCGAAAAGACATCCTCGGTAACCACGGCTGAAGAACGCGGCCTCGACACCCCGCTTGAAATCCTCTCGGGAGCCTTGTCGGATTACCGAACGATTGTGCAAATCCTGTACGACGAAGGGTATTTCAGCCCGGTCGTCAGCATCAAGCTTGATGGACAGGAAGCGGCCGAGCTGAGCTCTCTCACGGTGCCTGCACAAATCAACCGTGCTGCGATTACCGTCGAAACCGGGCCACGCTTCAAATTAGGCACCGCCACAGTTCAGCCCCTGGCCCCTGAAACGGAACTGCCCGAGGACTTTGCCCCAGGGAAACTGGCGACGACCGGTGCCATTCAACAGGCCTCCTCGGCCGGTGTTCAGGGATGGAGGGACGCGGGTCACGCAAAAGCCGGAATTGCGGGTCAGACAATCATCGCGCGCCACGCCCAGGCCCGCCTGGATGCTCAGATCGATCTTGACCCCGGGCGCAGGCTGACATTTGGCAAAATGCTCATAAAGGGCAATTCAGACGTGCGCCACAGATCCATCGAAAAGATCGCCGGCTTCCCCAGTGGCGAGGTCTATTCGCCCGAGAAAATTCAGAAGGTGGGAACACGGTTGCGCCGGACCGGCACGTTCAACGTGGTCTCGTTGCAGGAACGAGAGACGCCGAATCCGGATGGCACACTGGATTTCGATGCCACGTTCGAAGACCTGCCCAAACGTCGGTTGACCTTTGGTGTCGAACTGGCCTCTCGTGATGGTGTGGATGTGACCGCGACGTGGACCCATCGCAACATGTTCAGGCGCGCAGAACGTCTGCGCTTCGAAGCGGCGGTCCGAAATATTGGCGGTGCAGAGGATATTGATGGCCGGATCGGATTGCGTCTGGATCAACCCGACCGGCTTGGCCCTGATGACAACACCTTCTGGAGCGCCCTGCTGGAACGCCGCAACACGGAAAACTACAATGTGACGGTGGCGTCGCTGGCCTATGGTGCGCGCCGAACGTTCTCGGACAATCTTTACGCCGAGGCATCGGCCGGATTTCAGTGGTCGGATGCAGATGACGCATATGGCAGCGGGCGCAAGTTCAGGTATTTCATCGTGCCGTTCCGATCCGAATGGGATGAGCGTGACAGCAAAGTCAGCGCCACGCGCGGTTTCTATCTGGATTCCCAGATCATGCCTTTTGTCGGCTTTTCCGGCAGCGACACTGGAATTCGTCTGTTTTTCGATGGCCGCGCCTATACCAGCCTTGGCACCGGAGGACGGATTGTACTGGCGGGGCGGGCGCAATTGGGATCCGTGATTGGCCCACCCGCAGACGGTGTCACACCTGACTTTCTGTTCTTTTCCGGTGGCGCGGGAACCGTGCGCGGGCAGCCGTATGAAAGCCTCGGCATTCCGGTCGGGACCGGCGTCGCAGGCGGCAAGTCATTTATTGGCTTGTCCGGTGAGATCCGAGGCAAGGTTACCGACAGCCTGTCGCTGGTCGGGTTTTATGACTACGGTGTCGTCGATACGTCTTCCTTTGTCGGCAGCGGCGCGGAAGACCACTCGGGCGCCGGTATCGGCGTAAGATATGATCTGGGCGGGTTTGGCCCCCTGCGTCTTGATCTGGCCTATCCTGTCAGCGGCCCCACCGGGGACGGGCTACAGTTCTACATCGGGATCGGACAGGCATTTTGAGACGGTACCTTTCATACCCTCTGCTGATCGGCGCGCTGGCGGTCGTGCCTGTGGCCGGACATCCGCAGGAGGACCAAGGCGGTAGCATGATCGAGCGGTTCCTACAGGATACACTGTCGGGCGACGATCAGAACGTCACCGTCAAAGGCCTGCAAGGTGCGCTGAGTTCACGTGCCACGATTGCAGAGATCACGGTTGCCGATGACGAAGGGGTCTGGCTGACCATAAAGGATGCCGAACTTGACTGGAACCGGCTGGCTTTGATCCGTGGGCGGTTCTCGGTCAATGCCTTGACTGCACAAGAGATCGACGTCGCCCGCGCGCCGGGCACCACCACCAAAGATACGCCGCCGCCAACCGCAGAGGCAAAAGGTTTCCAACTGCCTGAACTGCCCGTTGCTATCGAAATCGGTGAAATTCGTGTCGACGAGCTGGCTTTGGGCGAGCCTCTGATCGGAGTAGCCGCAGAACTGGCGGTCAATGGCAACCTGTCACTTGCCGACGGGACGCTGGACACCGATCTGGATATCACCCGGCTGGACCGGGCGGGCGATGAAATCAAGCTGGCAGCGGGCTTCCAGAATTCAACCAGCCAGATCGATCTTGACCTTCAGGTGACAGAGGCAGCGGGCGGCCTGATCTCGGCCACTCTGAAAATTCCGGACAGTCCACCGATTGGGTTGACCGCGAAAGGGTCCGGACCGGTGACCGACTTCACCGCAGATATCGGCCTCAGCAGCGATGGTCAGCCTCGGGTGACAGGGCAGGTTCGGTTACGCTCGGCCCCGACTGCCGCGGCCAGCGCAGAAGATGGCATTGCGTTTACTGCCGATCTCGGTGGTGATTTGACACCTTTTGTCGCCGAAGAAATGGATACGTTTTTCGGTGCCAAAACACAGCTCTATGTGGATGGGCGAACCCAACCTGAGGGTGCGCTGGAAATTGACGAGCTTGAGATCTCGTCACAAGCACTGAACCTGAAAGGCCAGCTACAATTGGCGGCAGGTGGGCGATTGCAACTCGCGGCCCTGCAAGGACGCATAACGCCACCGGAGGGTGAAAGGGTAACTCTTCCAGCCTCGGGCGGTGACACGTCCGTTGGAGCAGCACAGATTTCGGCGCTGTACGACGAAAAAAACGGCAATCATTGGGACTTGAGTCTGACTGCAAACGCCGTGCAGGCCGAGCAGGTTGATTTGGAGCGCGCGCAAATTACTGCTCACGGGACCCTGGAACAGGGCGCAGCGCTAAAAATCAATGGCAACCTGCAGGCCGCGTTGGACGGTATTAGTCTGGCGGACGAGGCCCTGAATGCAGCAATAGGCGACCTCGTCACTCTGGATGGCACTTTCGAATATGGCAGTGACCAATCCCTGAACCTGACCGGTCTCGAACTGGTCGGTTCGGACTACGAATTGGGCGTCGACGCATTGGTCAGCGGCCTGTCCACCGGCTTGGCCGTCGACGGCACCGCCACTTTGAAAGCCACGGATCTGTCCCGGTTTTCGGAACTGGCGCAACTGGAGTTGGGAGGCGAGGTCTCGGCCAAGGTGACCGGTCGGGGCTCGCCACTGGAAGGCAGTTTCGACGGCAAGCTGGAGGTCGAAGGAACCGACCTCTCGACCGGGCGTGATGACATCGATCCGGTGATCAAGGGCAATACAACGATAACGCTCGACGCCAGGCGCGGCGCAGATGGCGTAACCATCCGAGATTTCACCCTGATCGGAGATACCATGCGCGCCCAGGCCGACGGCACGGTAACGACCCCTGATGGCAACGTGACGATCGATGGTCAGGCGACGGTCAATTCCCGGGACCTGTCCGTGTTTTCCGGCCTTGCCCAACGCGAACTCGGAGGCGCAGTGCAAGCAAAACTGAACGGAAAAGGAACCGTTCAGACGCTGGAGTTTGACGGCACGGCCAGCGTATCGGGCCGGGATATCAAGACCGGTCTGGCCGAGATCGACCCGCTGTTGGTCGGTCGCAACGAGATTACGTTCGACGGTGCGCTGAACCAGGAACGGATTGTGATCCGCGACGCGACGGTGAACGGTTCTGCCCTGACCGCCAAGGTCTCTGCCACCATAGACGATCCAAAGAATGCTTTGGCTATTGACGGGCAGGCCAATCTGAACATCCCGGACCTGTCACCGTTTTCAAACCTTGCCAAACGCGATCTGGCTGGGGCGATCCGGGCCGATGTTGCCGGCCAGGGCGCGGTCGGCAGCAAGGCGTTCGACGTAAAAGGCAATTTGGCTGCGGACGATATCAAAACCGGGATCGACGCCGTTGACGACCTGATCCAGGGGCGAACGAACCTGACCGTGGACGCGGTGAACAACGACGAAGGCCTGAACATCCGCACGTTCCAACTGATTGGAACCGCCCTGTCGGCAAACGCATCAGGCAAGTTGGACCGAAACGCTGGCGGCTTGGACTTTTCCGCCAAACTGGATGACCTTGCTCGTCTGTCGCAAACCTTGTCCGGCCCGCTTAACCTGAGCGGGAACGTCGCTCCGACCAGTTCTGGGCTGGAAGGCACTGCCCGCCTGGACGGACCTGACAGCTCATACGCCAGCCTTCAGGGAACGGTTGAGCGGGATGGGTCTGCCGACGTCGACTTTGACGCCAAACTGAACCAGATCGAGCGGTTTGTTCCAGAGTTTCCCGGCACCGTTGCAGCAACAGGGACGGCCCAGCGCGACAATGGAGTCTGGACGATCGACGCCAAGGTGCAAGGGCCCGCCGACATAGACACCACCTTGGCCGGCACCTTTGATGAAACCCGCGGTCAGGCGGATCTGACGGCTCAGGGCGGCATAAACCTTGGAATCGCGAATGTCTTCATCACACCAAACAAGATCGACGGGTCGGCGCGCTTCGATCTGGCACTCAAAGGTGCTCCGGCGCTGGCGTCGCTGAGCGGATCGATCACCACTTCGGGCACATCTCTTGCCGTTCCGGGTGCTGGCCAGACCATTACCGGGATCAGTGGTCAGGTGGATCTGGCGCAAAGCCGCGCAACCATCACACTGAATGGCGGGGTTCGGGCGGGCGGCAACTTTACCGTCGACGGACCTGTTGACCTGACCCCTCCGTTCAACGCCCAGATCACCACCACTCTGAACAACCTCGTGCTGACGGATCGGTTGCTGTATGAAACCACCCTGAACGGTCAGATTGCCATGACCGGGGCGTTGGCCGGAGACAGTTCTTTGGCCGGTCAGATCACGTTTGACGAAACCAACATCAACCTTGCAGCCGCGTCCGGCGCCGTGGGCGCGGCACCTATCCCGGACATCCAGCACATCAACGAAAGTCGTGCCGGTTTCGTCACGCGAGAGCGTGCCGGATTGGTCGTGACCGAAGGATCCGAGAAAAGCGCATCACGTATTGCGCTGGATATCAGCCTGCTTGCACCCAAGGCGGTTTTTGTCAGAGGGCGAGGCGTGAATGCAGAACTGGGCGGTCGGATTCTCATCGGCGGCACCACAGCATCTGTTGTTCCGTCCGGTCAGATCGAACTGATCCGGGGCAATTTCGACATCCTGGGCCGCAGATTGGCGCTGACCAAGGGGATCGTCACGTTGCAGGGCGACCTGACCCCGTATATCGAGTTCGAGTCTTCAGCCAGCACGTCTGACGGCACGGCGACAATCGAAATTGCTGGTCCGCTGGATTCACCTGAGGTCAATGTGTTTTCCGACCCTGAACGTCCGGCTGAAGAAGCGCTGGCGATGTTGTTGTTCGGGAACCGGTTTTCGGAAATCTCGCCGTTCCTGATCGCGCAGATGGCGGCATCGCTGGCGCAGCTCAGCGGTGCGGGAGGTGATGCAACCAAAGGCCTGCGGGACTCCACCGGAGTGGATACGGTTGACATAGGTGCTACGGAAAGCGGCGCGGGCCGTTTGGGCGCAGGCGCGTATCTGGGTGAAAACCTTTATACAGACTTCACCGTGAACACCGAAGGTGACACCGAAGTGAACCTGAACCTTGATGTCACGGACAATTTCACGGTGCGCGGTACGGTCGATGGCCGAGGAGAAACCGGCGTGGGTGTGTTCTTCGAGCGTGACTATTGACCAACCGTCAAAAAAGCCGAGGTGAGCCATCCGTTTGTTTCGCACGATCCGGTGACGGGTGTTCAAATTGCCAAATGGACGCCTGGTTCCGATTTCGTTGGTGGTCGCGATGCCATCGCCAGTGCTGAAACTTGCGTGGTGCTGCGGCCAATTGAAAACCCAACGAATTGCCGGGGCAAGTCAGATGGGGCAATCGTTTGAACGACGGCGCGGCAAAGAAAAAAGCGGCCCCCTGCCAGAGGCCGCCTTCATTCAGTCTGGCCGCGATCTTATTCCGCTGCCATCGCATCCTCGATCTTTTCGACACGAATGGCCGAGAATTTGAACTCGGGGATCTTGCCGTAAGGGTCGATGGCCGAGTTCGTCAGGATGTTCGCCGCCGCTTCGACATAGGCAAACGGAATGAACACCATGTCTTCGGCAATGGCCCGGTCAGCGCGCACCATGATTTCAATCGAACCGCGACGCGTGGTCAGGCGGATCATTTCGCCCGGATCAATTCCCATCAGCTTCAGAGTGCGCGGGTTCATCGAGCAGTTGGCCTCGGGCTCGACCGCGTCAAGAACCGTTGCCCGGCGGGTCATTGAACCGGTATGCCAATGTTCCAGCTGACGGCCGGTGGTGGCAATCATCGGGTACTCGTCATCGGGCGCCTCATCGGGCGGGATGACGCTGGCCGGTGTGAACCTTGCTTTGCCGCCCGCGCGGGGGAAACCATCACCGAACACGATTGACTGGCCGGGATCGGTTTCGCTGAGCGACGGATAGGTGATCGTCTCGGTTTCCAGCCGTTCCCAGGTGATATTGTCCAGCGACTCCATGGTCAGTTTCATCTCGGCAAAGACCTCAGACACATCGGGATAATCCCAGTTCAGACCGATCCGTTGTGCCAGTTCGACTGTGATCTTCCAATCCTCGCGTGCCTCACCCGGAGGAGCCACGGCCGGACGGACACGCTGAACCTGACGGTTGGTGTTCGACACCGTGCCGTTCTTTTCATACAGCGCCGAGGCCGGCAGGATGATGTCCGCATAGTTCGCGGTTTCGGTCAGGAAGATGTCCTGCACGATCATCAGGTCCAGCTTGGCCAGCGCCTCACGTGCGTGGCCAACATCCGGATCGGACATGGCCGGGTTTTCACCCTGAATGTACATGCCCTTGATGTTGCCCGCATAGGCTTGGTCGATGATCTCGGTGACGGTCAGGCCCTTCTCGTTCGAGAAGTCGTCCGAGTTCCAGACACTGGTGAACTGCGCGCGAATACTGTCATCGGTAACAGTCTTGTAGTCCGGCAGGAACATCGGGATCAGACCTGCGTCCGACGCGCCCTGCACGTTGTTCTGCCCCCGCAGCGGGTGCAGACCCGCGCCCGGCTTGCCCACATTGCCCGTCATCAGGGCAAGGCTGATCAGGCAGCGCGAATTGTCGGTGCCGTGGATATGCTGGCTGACGCCCATGCCCCAGAAGATCAGACCGGCCTTGGCCTGCGCAAAGGTGCGCGCAACGCGGCGCAGCTGATCCGGTTCGATGCCGCAGATCGGTGCCATCGCCTCGGGCGTGAACTGGCGCAGGTGCTCTTTCTCGGCCTCCCAGTTCTCGGTCCAGCGGTGGATGTACTGGCTGTCATACAGCTCTTCCTCGACGATCACGTTCATGATTGCGTTCAGCATCGAGACATCGGCACCGGGCCGGAATTGCAGCATTTCGTCGGCAAACTTGCGCATACCAACGCCGCGCGGGTCCATCACGATCAGCTTGCCGCCGCGCTTGGCGAACTGTTTGAAATAGGTCGCCGCGACGGGATGGTTTTCAATCGGGTTGGCGCCGATGATGATAACCACGTCCGAATTTTCGACCTCATTGAACGTCGCGGTCACGGCACCCGAGCCGACATTCTCGATCAGAGCGGCAACAGACGACGCGTGGCACAGCCGCGTGCAGTGGTCGACATTGTTGTGCTTGAAACCCTGACGGATGAACTTCTGGAACAGATAGGCCTCTTCGTTGGTGCATTTGGCTGAACCAAAGCCCGCAACGCTGCGCGGGTCTTCGTCGCGCAGGGCTTTCAGCCTGGTTGCGGCCAGATCCATCGCCTCTTCCCATGATGCTTCGCGGAAATGGGTCGACAGGTTGCCGGGATCGACGTTCAGCCCCTTCTCGGGCGCGTCCTCGCGCCGGATCAACGGCTTGGTCAGACGATGCGGGTGGTGGATATAGTCGAACCCGAACCGGCCCTTGACGCACAGACGGCCTTCGTTTGCCGGGCCGTTGATACCCTCGACATACTTGACCTTGCCGTCCTTGACCTTCAGCGAAACCTTGCAGCCCACTCCGCAGAACGGGCAGACGCTTTCGGTCTCAGAGTCGTAATCTTTGCTGTCGCCCTGCTGTTGGTCGTCCAGCACGGTTGCAGGCATCAGGGCGCCGGTCGGGCAGGCCTGAACACATTCACCACAAGCGACACAGGTTGAATCGCCCATCGGGTCGTTCTGGTCGAACACCACCTGAGCGGTATGCCCGCGACCAGCCATGCCGATCACGTCATTCACCTGCACGTCGCGACAGGCGCGGACACAGAGGTTGCAGTTGATGCAGGCATCCAGATTGACCCGCATTGCCACATGGCTGTCATCCAGCAGCGGAATCTTCTCGGGCTCTTTCGCCGGAAAACGGCTGTCGCTGACATCGTTCAGCTTGGCCATGTCCCAGAAGTGGCTCGATTTGTCATGCGCCACCTCGGGCTGGTCGGCCACCAACAGTTCCATGACCATGGCGCGCGATTTCTCGGCGCGGTCACTGTCGGTCTTGACCACCATCCCGTCAGCAGCCGGGCGGATGCACGAGGCGACCAGCGTGCGCTCGCCTTCCACCTCGACCATACAGGCGCGGCAGTTGCCATCGGGTTTGTAACCCGGCGCCGGTTTGTGACACAGATGCGGTATCACCAGCCCACGGCCATTGGCCGCTTCCCAGATGGTGGTCCCTTCGGGCACGGTGACGTCATCGCCGTTCAGGTTGAAGGTGACGGTTTTGTTTGGGCTTGCATCAAGCATGGCTCTGTCTCCCTCAGATCTCATTGGCGAAATGTTTCATGACCAGGCGGATCGGGTTCGGGGCCGCCTGCCCCAGGCCGCAGATCGAGGCATCGCCCATCACCTGGCACAGATCTTCCAGCAGGTCTGTGTCCCACGTGTCGGCCTGCATCAGCTTCACCGCCTTTTCGCAGCCCGCCCGGCAGGGGGTGCATTGGCCACAGCTTTCGTCCTCGAAGAACCGCAGCATGTTCAGCGCCGCATCGCGGGCGGTGTCCTGATCGGACAGAACCACAACCGCAGCAGACCCGATAAACGTGCCCAGCGGCTGTAGAGTGTCAAAATCGAGCGGGACGTCGTCGATGCTGGAGGGGAGAAGACCTGACGACGGCCCGCCCGGTTGATACGCCTTGAACACATGACCTTCGGCCATGCCTCCGGCTGCATCAATCACGTCAAGAATGGTCGACCCTGCCGGCAGCAGGTAGACGCCGGGTTTCGCCACCCGGCCCGAGACCGAATAACTGCGAAGCCCCTTGCGACCATTCTTTTCAACAGAATTGAGGATTTCCGGGCCTTCCCGGCAAATCTTGGATACCCAGTAGAGCGTCTCGACATTGTGCACCAGCGTCGGCCGGCCGAATACGCCGACCTGTGCCACGAAAGGCGGGCGGTGACGCGGCAGGCCCTTCTTGCCCTCGATCGACTCGATCATCGCGGATTCTTCACCGCAGATATAGGCGCCTGCACCACGGCGCAGGTCGATATAGCCAGGCTCAACAATTCCGGCATCTTCCAGCGCGGCGATCTCGCGGCGCAGAATTTCCAGAACCGCAGGGTATTCGTCACGCATGTAGATAAAGCAGGTCTCGGCCTCGACCGCCCAGGCGGCGATCAACATGCCTTCAAGGAAGACATGCGGGGTGCGTTCCAGGTAATAGCGGTCCTTGAACGTGCCGGGTTCGCCCTCGTCCCCGTTCACGGCCAGGTAACGCGGGCCGTCATTCATGCGGACAAAGCCCCATTTCTTGCCCGACGGGAAACCTGCGCCACCCAAACCGCGCAGGCCCGAGGCCAGAACCTGTTCCTGAACCTCTTCCCAATCGCCGCCCTCGCGCAATTCATTCAGCTTGGCGTAACCGCCATTCTCGACATAGGCCGAGAAGGTCTCGTAATCAGGCAAATGGGCATGGGTGTCATCCGCAGCAATCGCGGCCTGCACCTTTTCGAGGGTCGCGTGGTCGATATGGTTGTGACCGATTTCCAGCACCGGCGCGGTGTCGCAGCGCCCCATGCAGGGCGCGCGCAGAACGCGCACTTCGGACGGGTCCAGCCCATCCTCCAGCGCTTTTTTCAGCTGTTGCGCGCCGGCCATTTCGCAGGACAGGGAATCACAGACTCGAATGGTCAGCGCGGGCGGCGGTGTTTCACCTTCTTTCACCACGTCGAAATGGGCATAGAAAGTCGCGGTCTCGTAGATCTCGGCCTGCCCGATCCGCATCTCGACGGCCAGCGCGGCGATATGGTCGGCGCTGATATGACCGTGCGTGTCCTGAATCAGGTGCAAATACTCGATCAGCAGGTCGCGGCGGCGTGGGCGGTCGCCCAGCAAGCTTGCAATTTCAGCCTGCGCCTCATCCGTGAACTGACGACCTTTGGGCGTGTGCCGCCCCTTGCCTTTACCTGACTTCCAGACGCCCTTGGGTGCGCCTGATGGCTTGGTGTCTAATGGTGCCATGATGCCCTCCGATTCAGGCCCCGTGTCTCATCAGGCTAGCATATCGTCAAATCGCTTTTTGCAATCACACGATAACGACATCTTATCACCGTAAAGACGTCACCACAGCGCGCAGCGCCTGCACCGTTGGCAGTTCTGGATCGCGGCTTCGTGTCGCCAGACAAATCGGTTTGCTGACAATGGGCTCGATCAGCGGCAGCACCTTTGTCCCTTTCAACTCGCCCAATGCCCGCACAAGGACACGGGGCACAACCGTGGCGGCCAGCCCCTCGCGTGCCATCACCATCGAAGCGGTAAATCCGCTGGTTTCGGCAACCACGTCCGGGTACAAACCCTGATCTTCGAATACATGATCCAGAATACGCCGGTTCTGCATCTGGGGCTCGAGCAGACTTAGCGGGAATTCGGCCACGCGCGCCCAAGGTATCGGACCGGATTCGTCCGTCATATGCGACGGAACCAACAAAACATAGGTTTCCTCGTACAAAGGTTGCACCTGTCGCAGGTCGGTCCCGATGCTGTCGCCATATGTTATCCCGGCATCCAGGCTACCTTCATCCAGCCGGTGTTGAATGGCGGTGGCAGACATGGTTTCGATGCGCGTAACGATGCGCGGATGCGCTTGTCGAAAGCGTTTGGTGAGGCGCCCGGTAAAGGCGATGGCCGTCGGAATCACGCCCAAAATCAACGTGCCGGTGATCTCGCCTCTGGTGGCCAGCACCTGCTGCTCGAGCGCCTTGGTGTCGTCGAGGATGCGCCGCGCCCGCTGGACGATCATCTCGCCCTCTTCTGTCAGGCCCTGAAACCGGTTGGCCCGACGGACGATGGACACGCCCAGCCGATCCTCGAGGTTGCGTATGCGCATGGAAAAGGCGGGCTGCGAAATCCCGCATTCCTCTGCCGCCTTGGCAAAATGCCGATGCCGTGCCAAGGCACTGAGCAATTGCAGGTCGCGAATTTCGATCATCTCAGGGCGTTCCTGTTGGCAGGTCGTTCGTCAGAGTATCGGATATTCGACGGAGGAGAAAAGAGCACAAATTTTGCACCGGCTGCGACTTGTGATTCCCGAACTCAAGTCATTTGCCATGCAGGAACAGTTAAACGCATGATGGCCTCAACCAAGCGAAACAAAGCTGACAAAACCCGGAAATTGTCTTAACTTCCAGAGGCGGAGGTTCAGGATGACGGAACGAATAACAGGTGGGTGCAAATGTGGTCTGGTTCGCTATGCAGGCACCCGACTGAATGTGCCAATGTTTCGTTGTCACTGTCGCGACTGCCAGCAACTCACAGGTTCGGGGCATTCAGAGATGATGCCACTGGTCCTTGGCTCTTTTGAAGTAAGCAATGCTTGCAAAACTTACGAAATGCTGGGCGGGTCGGGCAAACCAACGTTCAGCGGCTTCTGCCCGAACTGTGGAGCGCAGCTTACAAGGCGCAGCAGTCTTATGAATGATCGTATCTATGTTCACGCATCGTCGTTGGATGATCCGCGAAAATACAATCCAGAAAAATCAATCTATCAGGAGTCTGCGCAATCCTGGGATGCAACCTCAGTCGTCGGACAGACGTAAAAGCACAGGACAGTTCAATTCCTGATTTGAGTTGGCGGGCCTCGATACACCAATGCGATTGCGGGTTGTGACGCAATCTCAGGTATTGAACAGGAAATGCATCACATCGCCATCCTTGACGATGTAGCTTTTTCCTTCGGCCCGCATCTTTCCCGCCTCTTTCGCCCCTTGCTCGCCGTTGCAGGCGATGAAGTCGTCATAGGCGATGGTCTCGGCGCGGATGAAACCCTTTTCGAAATCACCATGAATGACACCAGCCGCCTGCGGTGCGGCAGTGCCGGTGCGGATGGTCCAGGCGCGGGCTTCTTTCGGACCGACCGTGAAATAGGTTTCCAGCTTGAGCAGGTCGTAACCGGCACGGATCAGACGGTCGAGGCCGGGCTCTTCCAGACCCATTTCCTCAAGGAACATCTGCGCCTCGTCCGCTTCAAGCAGGCTGATCTCTTCTTCGATCTTGGCGCTGATGATGACATGAGAGTTGCCTTGGGCGGCAGCCATCTCGGCGACCTTCGCCGAATATTCGTTGCCTTCAGCGGCTTCTTCCTCGGACACGTTGCAGACATAAAGAACCGGCTTGGTGGTCAGCAGCTGCAACATCTTCCAGGCCTTGGTGTCCTCGTCCGAAACCTCGACCAGACGCGCAGGTTTGCCGCTCTCCAGCATCTTTTGCGCTTCGGCAAGCAGGCGGTCCTGCTGTTGTGCCTCTTTGTCGTTGCCTTTCAGCTTGCGCACCAGGTTGGCACGGCGCTTTTCGATGCTTTCCAGATCGGCCAGCATCAGCTCGGTCTCGATGGTCTCGGCGTCGGCCACAGGATCGATGCGGCCTTCTACATGGGTCACGTCGCCATCTTCGAAACAGCGCAACACATGGGCGATGGCATCGACCTCGCGAATGTTTGCCAGAAACTGGTTCCCCAGCCCCTCGCCTTTCGAGGCCCCTTTCACCAGACCGGCGATATCCACGAATGTCATGCGCGTCGGGATGATCTGTTTTGACGATGCGATTGCGGCTAACTTGTCGAGCCGCTCATCCGGTACGGCCACATCGCCTACATTGGGCTCGATCGTGCAGAACGGGAAGTTCGCGGCTTGCGCGGCAGCGGTTTTGGTCAACGCATTGAACAGGGTCGACTTGCCCACGTTCGGCAGACCCACGATTCCCATCTTAAAGCCCATAACGGCCTCCTGCATAGAATACGAACGCAGCTTCTATGCAGGTCCGCATCAATGCGCAAGTGATTGCCGGACTACTTTGTTCGAGTCCCTTCGGCCACATCACGAAATTGTTCTCAAATCGTGTTCTTGTCGGTGCTCAAAAACGAAGGGTAGGATAAACAATTAACATAGCGCGACCAAATAAAATGGCAGAAAGACAATAATGGAAAAGCTCCTTCTTGGGGCCGTATTGACGGTCTCCACATTTGCTGCGGCCCAGGCTCAAACGGTTGTTTTTGGTGCTGGATATGCTGATTATTCCGAAGACACATCCGAGGATCAGGGCCTGATTTCACTTGAATATCAGCACAGCCCGTTTCACCAGGCAGCCCGGTTCAGCGCGGGTTGGGGGGCCGCATTGTCGGTTGATGAAAGCGGGAATACACATGTCGGCGCAGGCCTGATCGGCCTGTATTCGCTGAACGAGCGGTGGTTTGTCGAAGGCAGCGTCATGCCAGGCTATTATCACGCTAGCGATGACAAGAACGACCTGGGCGGAGACTTTCAGATCCGCAGCCTTCTGGGCCTTGGATACAGCCTGAACAACGGCAACAGAATGTCGGTTGCGATCACGCATAAATCCAACGCCAGCACCAATGATGAGAACCCTGGTGTAAACGCGGTTCTGCTGCGGTATCATCTGGGCTTCTGACCTATTCCTGCGTTGGCGGGATTGATTTTCGGTCAAAGTTTCTGCACACGGGTCCAAACCCGAGTGCAAGGACATCCGATGACCCGTATCGACGCTAAGTTTGCCGCCCTGAAAGCCGAAGGAAAGAAGGCTTTTGTTGCCTATGTGATGGCAGGGGACCCAGACTATGACACCTCGCTCGACGTGGTCAAAGGCCTGCCCGGTGCCGGTGTGGACATTATCGAACTGGGTTTGCCCTTCACTGATCCAATGGCGGATGGCCCCACCATTCAGGCGGCGGGCCAACGCGCGCTGGATGGCGGGATGACGTTGCAGCGCACATTGGATCTGGCCCGCGCGTTCAGGGAAACAGACGACACAACGCCAATTGTCCTGATGGGGTACTACAACCCGATTTACAGCCGGGGTGTTGAGGCCTTTCTGGCCGATGCCAAAGATGCCGGTATTGACGGGCTGATCATCGTCGATCTGCCGCCCGAGGAAGACGAAGAGCTTTGCTTGCCTGCTCAGGCGGCCGGGCTGAACTTCATTCGTCTTGCAACACCTACCACGGATGACCAGCGCCTGCCGCGCGTTCTGCAAAACACCTCGGGCTTCGTGTACTACGTCTCGATCACAGGCATCACCGGTGCGGCCGAGGCGCAGGCAACGGATGTGGCCCCCGAGGTTGCCCGCATCAAGGCCGCGACCGAACTGCCGGTGATCGTGGGCTTTGGCATCAACACACCCGAGAAGTCCCGCAATATCGCGTCTGTGGCAGATGGTGCCGTAGTCGGATCGGCAATCGTCAGCCAGATCGGTGCAGGCAAACCGGTCGACGAAGTGCTGGGTTTTGTAAAGTCCCTGTCGGATGGCGCCCACAGCGCCTGATCCGGCGGTTAAAACAACACGCTCGAAAGCCTGCCGCAGAATGTTCTGGGGCAGGCTTTTTTTGACCGCCCGACACAAGGCCAGATCATTGCAGCCTTTGACATGCATTGGTAAGGAAAACGAACCAGTAAGTTCGGAGGTCTGAGTCATGCCTGTGATAACCAATATTGAAGACCTCAAGCGCATTTACGAGCGTCGCGTGCCGCGGATGTTCTATGATTACGCTGAAAGCGGCAGCTGGACGGAACAGACATTCCGCGAAAACAGTTCCGACTTTGAAAAGATTCGCCTGCGCCAGCGGGTTGCCGTTGACATGTCCGGACGTTCGACTGCCTCGGAAATGATTGGGCAGCAGGTCTCGATGCCGGTTGCGCTGGCCCCGGTTGGTTTGACGGGGATGCAGCATGCGGACGGAGAGATGAAGGCTGCAAAAGCTGCCGAAGAGTTTGGAGTACCCTTCACCCTTTCAACCATGTCGATCAACTCGATCGAAGACGTGGCCGAGCACACCGAAAAACCATTCTGGTTCCAGCTCTATACGATGAAAGACGCTGACTATGTCAGCCGTCTGATCCAGCGGGCCAAAGACGCCAAGTGTTCGGCGCTGGTGATCACTCTGGATCTGCAGATTCTGGGCCAACGGCACAAAGACCTGAAGAACGGCCTGTCCGCACCACCCAAGCTGACCGCAAAGACCATCGCGAACCTGATGACCAAATGGGCCTGGGGCATTGAAATGCTGGGGGCCAAGCGGCGCGAGTTCGGCAACATCGTGGGACATGTGCAAGGTATCTCGGACGCGTCTTCACTGGGGGCCTGGACCGCTGAACAGTTCGACCCCACCCTCGACTGGAGCAAAGTCGAAAAACTGATGGAACAGTGGGGCGGAAAGGTGATCCTGAAGGGGATACTCGACGCGGAAGATGCCAAAATGGCGGCCAAGCTTGGGGCCGATGCCATTGTCGTGTCGAACCATGGCGGACGTCAGCTGGACGGCGCGCTCAGCTCGATCCGGGTATTGCCCGAGATCATGGACGCTGTTGGCGATGATGTCGAAGTGCATCTGGACAGTGGTATCCGCTCGGGCCAGGACGTGCTCAAAGCGTTGGCGCTGGGGGCCAGGGGGACGTATATCGGCCGCGCATTTGTTTATGGGCTGGGCGCCATGGGCCAGAAAGGCGTCACCACCGCGCTGGAAGTGATCCAGAAGGAACTCGACACAACAATGGCGCTGTGCGGTGAAAAAACCGTCGGCGCGCTGGGGGCGCACAGTCTTCTGGTACCTGAAGATTTCGGTGGTCGTTGGCAAGGTTGATTCCGCGGGAGTTTTGGGGCTCTGCCCCCGCCGCCCGTTCCGGGCGCCTCCCCCGGGATATTTCTGGCCAGATGAAGCAGCGGACCCTTCACTGATCTGGCGAAGAACACTTCGGAACGCGCGGCTGAGCCCCACAATACGGCAAGCTGTGAATTACCCCTTTCCAAACCGGATGAATCGAGATAAGGACGCGGCTTCACGCGGGTATACAGCCTTGGAGGATACCCGCCCTAACATTGGAGAATTATCATGGCTGGAGAGATTCCTGATCTCGTAGCTCTGGAACGGACGGGGACAGGCAAGGGCGCCGCTCGCAAAACACGGCGCGAAGGCATGGTTCCGGGCGTTGTGTTTGGCGGCGACAAAGATCCGCTGCCGATTCAGATTCCGTTCAACGAACTGTTCAAGCGCCTGAAGGCCGGTCGCTTCAAGTCGACCCTGTGGAACCTGAAGGTCGAAGGCCATGAAGACGTTCGCGTCATCTGCCGCGACGTTCAGCGCGATGTCGTCAAAGACCTGCCGACCCACCTGGACCTGATGCGCCTGCGCCGGACCACCAAGATCGCACTGTATATTCCGGTTGAATTCATCAACGAAGATGAAGCCCCCGGCATCAAGAAGGGCGGCGTGCTGACCGTTGTCCGCCCGGAAGTCGAGCTGTTGTGCACCGCAGGTGACATTCCTGAGAAGATCACCGTTGATGTGGCCGGAATGAACATCAACGACGTCGTCACCATTTCGTCGGTTGACCTGCCCGAAGGCACCAAGCCGACCATCGACCGCGACTTCGTAATCGCAAACGTCTCAGCACCGACCGGTCTGTCCACGAGCGACGACGAAGAAGGTGAAGAAGCGGAAGTTGCAGCCGATGAAGTCGAAGTCGTCGGCAAAGAAGAAGAATAAATCCGGATCAAACGTCTGGATTTTGAAACGGGGTTCTGACGAGCCCCGTTTTTTTATGGTCAACACGCGCGGCGCTGGCTGGATTTCCATGGCGATTCCGGGCATCACATAGCCTCGAGGCTACAGAGGCGGAGCATGGTCATGAAACTCTTTGTCGGATTGGGAAACCCTGGGCAGAAATACGCCCGGAACCGGCACAACATCGGGTTTATGGCCGTGGACCGGATTGCGGAAGACCATGGGTTTGGCCCATGGAAATCCAAGTTTCAGGGCGAAATCTCGGAAGGGCGGTTGGGCTCTGAAAAAATCCTGTTGCTGAAACCGCAGACCTTCATGAACCGGTCCGGTCAATCCGTGGGTGAAGCGATGCGGTTCTACAAGCTCGAGTCCACTGATGTTGTCGTGTTCCACGACGAGTTGGACCTCGCCCCGGGCAAAGTGCGGGTAAAGGCGGGCGGTGGACATGCGGGGCATAATGGTCTGCGTTCGATTCACGACCATATTGGCGCCGCCTATGATCGTGTCCGGCTTGGGATCGGACATCCGGGGCGCAAGGAGATGGTCTCGGCTTATGTCCTGAGCGACTTTGCGAAATCCGAGGCGGACTGGCTGGATGACGTCCTTCGGGGTGTTTCGGACGGAGCGCCCCATCTGGCGCGGGACGATGGTGGAAAATTCATGAACGCGGTGGCCCTGCGCACTGCGCCGCCCCGGTCGTCCAAGACGGCTGCCCCGAAAGCCGAAACCGCGCCTAAGGCACCTCCTGAACCACCGGCCGACGAACGGTCCGCCATGCAAAAGCTGTTGGACAGGTTCAAATAGCGCGTCGCCCTCTTTCCGTTACGTCGGCGTTGCGAAAGCGGGACGTCCGCGTTCCAATACCCGCAAGCAAGGGAGGCTATGCGATGCGGTCCATATTGAAGTGGGTTCTGCGCATTGTGCTGGCGTTGGCTCTGGCCGCCGCTGCCGTTGGGCTTTGGAAACGCGAAGAGTTACAGCGCCTGATGGCGGTGAACTCTCTGTTTGCCGAGGACAGGATCGTTCACAACTTTTCCCACATGGATGAAGCATTTCTGACCGTGGATCTGCCACGCGGAAACGCCCCAACATGGGAACTGCCCTACGGCGAAGGTTTCGATCTTCCTGAAGGCACCGACACTTGGATCAATGAACGCTCGGTCACTTCTTTGCTCATCATGCACAACGGCAAGATCCGGTTCGAGGAATACTATCTGGGCACCGGTCCCGATGACCGCCGGATTTCCTGGTCAGTGGCAAAAAGCTATCTGTCGGCGCTTTTCGGCATTCTCCTGCAAGAGGGCGCAATCGAGTCGTTGGATGATCCCGTCGTCAAATACGCCCCCAAACTTGCAGACAGCGCATATAACGCGGCGACAATTCGGAACGTTCTGAACATGGCCAGCGGCGTCATGTTCGACGAGGATTATCTGGACCCGAAGTCTGACATCAACAGGATGGGCCGTGTGATTGCCCTGGGCGGTGAACTGGACGATTTCGCAGCCTCATTGCAGGACAGTTTCGCACCGCCCGGTGAAACTTGGCAATACGTTTCCATAGACACTCATGTTTTGGGCATGGTGATACGCGGGGCGACCGGTCGCAGTGTTGCGGATCTTTTGACGGAAAAAATCCTTCAGCCCCTAGGCCTTGAGCGCGACGGATACTATGTCACCGACGGCGCTGGTGTCGCCTTCGTTCTGGGTGGTTTGAACTTCACGACACGTGACTTTGCGCGGTTCGGGCAAATGATCCTGCAAGATGGGGTATTGAACGGTCGGCAAGTGGTGCCCGCCGACTGGATATTCGAGGCAACTCAACCCAGCGCCCCGACCGCTCAGGGGAAGATTGGGTATGGGTATCAGTGGTGGATTCCACGAGGCGCGCATGAGGGAGAGTTTCTGGCCCGGGGCGTGTATGGGCAATACATTTATTTCAATCAACCTCGCGGCGTTCTGATTGTGTCTACTGGCGCTGATCGGAAATTCCGCGACACTGGCGTAAATGACCAGAATATCGAAATGTTCCGCAAGATCGCAGAAAGCCTGTAAGGTGCCTTCATGCAAAAGCAAGACAGTATCAATGTACTTGGCGGTGTTCTGGCGCCCTGCTCACGCGACCCTCTGACCGGGTTCTTTCGGGATGGTGCATGCAATACCTGCCCCGAGGATCAGGGCAGCCATACCGTTTGTGCCGTGATGACGGCCGAGTTTCTGGCATTCTCGAAATACGTCGGCAATGATCTGAGCACCGCTCGGCCCGAATTCGATTTCCCGGGCCTCAAGCCCGGTGACAGCTGGTGTCTGTGTGCCGGCCGGTTCCTACAGGCCCATGACGAAGGATGCGCCCCAAAGGTTCACCTGGAAGCAACACACCAACGCGCACTCGAGATTGTGCCGCTTGAGATCTTGCTTCAGAACAAGGCGAATGCCTGACAGCCATTGCGCCCGGGCGAGACCTGATCCGCGATCCAGTTTCGCCCCAAGGTCAGAATGCCATTTGCCAGATCAGGCTGATGCTGTAGTTTTCGAAACCGCTTTCACCGATGCCATCGTAGAACACGTTTGCAGCAAGCAAGCTGTTGTTTTCCAGCCGGTAATCCAAGCCCAGATCCGCGCGGGCACGGGCGGTGTCGCCAATCGGTGTCACGCCCGGGGCGGTGCCGGTACCGGAAGTCGTGCTCCAAATCCCTGAAAGCCCGCCCGTCAGCATCATCTCTCCGCGTGACACTTGCAGCGGGTGGCTGAAATCCATACCCAGCCGTGCCGTCGTCAAACTGAAATCCTGCTGTGGGATCAGATTGCCCAGACTATCGGTATAAGCTTTCTGATCGTCACTGGCATAGCTTACGTCCAGCAATGGCATCAATGTCAGGGCACCACGCTTTATCTCACCGGTCACGCGCGACTGGACCAGCCAGCGATCACTGTCGAAACTGTCCTCGTAGGTGCCAAACGGTGAGATGTTGTTGTCGGCTTGTCCATAAAGAACACGCCCCTCGAAAAACACCGCATGATTGGGCATTTTTGCCACCACATAGGGACCAACCAGCCAGCCCGTACCATCCACGCTGGCCGGGCCGTTTTCCGTTTCGGCATAGTCGAACTGAAGCATGGCTCCGATCAACAGGTTCGAACTGACCTGACGATGCGCCCCGACAACAGCCAGTGCATAGGAGCTATCAAAATCATCCTGCGAGCTCCAGTTGCCGGTCACACTGAACCAGACGGGACGCGACGGATCACTGGCGAAATTCAGATACCCTGAGCCCTGCGTGACAGACGTGTCCAGAACACCCGACCCGGACCGTTGCAGAAACTGGGTCAGTTTCGGCTGGTTCGTCACAAGGCTGTTGGCCCGGGCGTTCTGAAACGCCTGAATCTGACGTTGAGCATTTGTCACGGCCTGAAGCGTGCTGACCCTGTTTGATTCCAGGTTCAGATTTCCAGCCGCGTCCGAGAACACCCCTGCGGGAATGAAAAGCTCGATGGTGCCGTTGCTCTGGGGCGTCAAAGTGGCGACATAGCTGGTGCCGGACCCGGTCAGAGTGGCCGTTGCATTGGTGACGGACAGGTCGCCCACGGTGAAATCGGTGCTTGGTTCGCTCAGCGTAATGGTTGCTTGAAACGTTCCGCTGCCGGTCGGCGTCAAGGCTCCGATCGCTGCGGTCGGCTGCGTGGTATCCACCAGAACGCGCGTGTTGACGATTTGGGTGTTTGTTACACCAGACAACGCGATCTCATAGCGATAAAGCGGCCCGCCGACGGATTCGCGTGCGGTGAACGTAATCCCCAGATACCCGTCAGCCGCATAGGTGGAATCCGCGCCATCCTGGCTGAGAATGGTCGCGCCGATATAGCCCAGAGAAGCAAGGCCGGCAGGCGTGATTGCAGTCAGGTTCAGAATGCTGTTGTTGAAATAGAAACTGCCGCCGGGAACCTGCCCCGATCCCCCCAGGGACACAAAGGCAGTGCCTGAAGGCGGGATATTGTTGAAAAAGATACTTCCGCCGTTCGGTGTCGGAATCGAGGTTATGATGAAGCCGCCCCCAAGGGCCGCGCCCTGTTTCGCACTTCCGATCATGAGTGCTGAAATCAGAAAACAGAGGCACAACAGCCTCGAAATAACGGACCTAACCATTTTACCTCCTACAACACCGCGAGGGTGCTAAACACCAGGGTATCCGGGCAGTTTTACTGTGCCCCGAACCGCGTCATCCCTTGTCCCATCCATTGCAGAGACGCCCCTGAACCGGCCGCAACACCGCCAGTTACCCAATAGTTAATTCAATTCTGAGACGCTGTATAGAATTGGAAACGACTCAACTTTGGCGTGCGGGCCACATGGCCGCGCACAAACCGCAAGGCAAAGGTGAAAAATGCCGTAAAACACTTCGGACCCCGGTGTTTTCAGGGTGTCTTCACGGCGAAAGGTCACGGCAAGCCGTGACTGTTCAAGTCACAAGCTCAAAATGTGCCGGTGACAAATTCTCGGCTTCTGCCGGGGTATTCGCAACAATCTCAGATAGAGATAGCAACTGGCAGCCGTCGGGAAACAAAATGCGCGCACAATGAATGATCCAGGTTTCACGGCAGGCGGCGATTCCTCCGGCTTCTGACGTGTCTTCACATGCATCTTGGCGGCGATCTTTGTTGCAGGGCAACCTGCTTTCGGCGGACATGTCACATGTTTGACTACCCTGCACGTCCTGCTTTGGACATTCAGGACGTTTCGCCAAAAAAAAATGTTTTCAAGGCTGCTTGAGCCATCGATCCCAAGTCAGAGCAACCGGGACATGCCGCCCCGGTTTCCAATCAATCTGCCGAACGGCCTTCGGTATCGGACATGTCGAAGTTCAGATACTTGGCCACGGTCTGAACGTCCTTGTCTCCGCGACCACACATGTTCATGCAGATCAAATGATCTTTGGGCAATTCCGGTGCGATCTTCATCACATGGGCCAATGCGTGGCTTGGCTCGAGCGCCGGGATGATCCCCTCGGTTGCGCAGCACAGCTGGAACGCCTCAAGCGCTTCCTTGTCGGTGATCGAGACGTAATTCGCACGGCCAATTTCGTGCAGCCAGGAATGCTCGGGCCCGATGCCCGGATAGTCCAGCCCGGCCGAGATCGAATAACCTTCGAGAATCTGGCCATCGTCATCCTGCAACAGATAGGTCCGATTGCCATGCAGCACGCCCGGCCGACCGCCGGTCAGGGAAGCGCAGTGTTCCATTTTCTCGTTCACACCTTTTCCGCCCGCCTCGACGCCTATGATATTGACGTCCTTGTCGTCGAGGAACGGGTAGAACAGGCCCATCGCGTTCGAACCGCCGCCGATGGCCGCAATGATCGTATCGGGCAACCGGCCTTCGGCCTTCATCATCTGCTCTTTCGCTTCCTTGCCGATGATTGACTGGAAATCGCGGACCATTGCCGGATAGGGGTGCGGGCCAGCCACGGTGCCGATGCAGTAGAACGTGTCACGCACATTTGTCACCCAATCGCGCAATGCATCGTTCATCGCGTCCTTGAGCGTGCCACGACCCGAGGTCACAGGGATCACCTCGGCCCCCAGAAGACGCATGCGGAATACGTTCGGGGCCTGACGCTGTACGTCATGTGCGCCCATGTAGACGATGCATTTCAAGCCAAACTTGGCACACACGGTAGCGGTCGCCACACCGTGTTGCCCTGCCCCGGTTTCAGCAATGATCCGGGTCTTGCCCATGCGCCGCGCCAGAATGATCTGGCCCAGCACGTTGTTGATCTTGTGTGCGCCGGTGTGGTTCAACTCGTCACGTTTCAGATAGATCTTGGCGCCGCCCAGATGCTCGGTCAGGCGCTCGGCATGATACAGGGGCGACGGACGCCCCACATAGTTTGCCCACAAGTCATCCATCTCTGCCCAGAAGGTCGGATCATCCTTGGCCTTGTTGTATTCCTCTTCCAGCGACAGGATCAGCGGCATCAGTGTTTCACTGACAAAACGCCCGCCGAAGATGCCGAAACGTCCCTGTTCGTCAGGGCCGGACATGAAGGAATTGAAAAGATCGTTGGCCATGGGTGTCTCCCTCGTCGTATCTGTTGTTCATAGGTGGTGGCTGCGGGATTTGCCATGGGCAAAACGCATCATTCTGCCGCCTGCGTGCATTGACGCCAGACCTGTATCGCCTGCTCAGAGCTGGCGATACCGATCCATGAGAAGTAGTGAAAACTGTTCATATCGGCCAAGCGGTCTGTTGCCAGCATACGCCATCCCTCCGTTTCGAGAGATACGCAGCAAGTTGTGTATCAGATCACCCAAGAGCGGTTGCAAAGTTGCGGATCAAGTCCGCATCTTTCACACCCGGCGCACTTTCAACACCGGATGACACATCCACCTGACGGGCACCTGTCATCCGGACAGCTTCGGCAACATTCAGGGGTGTCAGGCCACCGGCCAGCATCCAAGGGCGCCGCCAGTATTTCCGTCCGGCCAGCAGCCGCCAATCAAAGGCCAACCCATTGCCGCCCGGCAATTCGGATTCTCTGGGCGGTTTTGCATCGATCAGCAGTTGATCGGCCACTTCCGAGTAAAGATCGATGGCCGCCAGATCCTCGGCCTCGGCCACACCGATGGCTTTCATCACCGGCAAACCAAATCGCTCGCGAATTTCGGAAACCCGTTCGGGCGATTCCCTGCCATGCAGTTGAAGCATATCAAGCGGTACAGTCGAAACGATCCCGTCCAATTCTTCGTCAGTGGCATTCACGACCAAAGCCACCTTGGCAACGCCAACTGGGACCAGATGCGCCAGTTCTACGGCACGCGAAACATCCAGATTGCGCGGCGATTTCGGGAAGAAAACAAACCCGACATAGCCTGCCCCGGCTTCCGCCGCTGCGCGCACGTGATCAGGTGCGGTCAGGCCGCAGATTTTGAACCGAACATCAGGCATAGCGATCAGGCTCAGCTCGCCTCATCCAGAAGGGCAAGAACGTCGTCCTTGCCTTCGTTTTGCTTTTTCTTGAGTTTCTTGACTTCGCGCTCAAGCTTGCGCACTTCGGTCTTCTTCACGGTCGCGTCGCGGCGGTGCTTGTGTTCCCGCAGCCATTCCCACAGGAAGCCAATAACCAATCCTGCTGCCACACCGCCCAAAACCACCAGAAACAGCGGCAGTGACGCGCTGAGGTTAAAACCCAGAAGCTCGGCCAGAGCATCCGGCATCAGTTTCAGTTCAACAGACTGAACATTGGCAAGAGACACGGAAATCAGAACGATCCCGAGGGCCGCCAGAAAAGCATATCGAAGGTAACGCATCATGGTGTCAGGCTTTACCGTTCAATCGATCCCTGAGCAACTTCCCAGTTTTGAAAAACGGTACACATTTTTCTTCGACCTGCACCGTTTCACCCGTGCGCGGGTTGCGCCCAACACGTGCGTCGCGTTTTTTCACGGAAAAGGCACCAAAGCCCCGCAGTTCGACACGGTCACCGCGCGCCATGGCGTCCGTGACTTCTTCGAATACGGTGTTCACGATCCGCTCCACATCACGCTGATAGAGATGCGGGTTTTCGTCAGCGATTTTCTGAATCAATTCTGAACGGATCATGCGTGATACCCTCCCAGGCAGCCGGTGTGACAGGTCTACTGTTTTGACAGTATAGGAAAAAACCCGGAAGGGGGGAACGGATACTCTGAGTTTTGAGGCTTTATTTTGCCACATTCTCGCGCGAAATTTTACCTGTCAGGCCAATTTCCACACTTAATGCGCGAGCAATACCACGAACAAGCCGATGAATCGGAACATATTGATTCGCAACAAAAACGGCCCCGCGCGGGTGCGCGAGGCCGTAATTCTTGTTCGGGATTGCACCCGAGCTTAGTCGCCGGATTTCAGCGCTGCACCCAGGATATCGCCCAGCGATGCGCCCGAATCGGAGGAACCGTACTGCTCCACGGCCTCTTTCTCTTCGGCGATCTCGCGCGCCTTGATCGACAGGCCCAGACGACGGGTCTTGCTGTCGACGTTGGTGACGCGGACGTCGACCTTGTCACCGACCGAGAAACGCTCGGGGCGCTGTTCGGCACGGTCACGCGACAGGTCCGAACGACGGATGAACGACTTCATGCCTTCGTATTCGACCTCGATGCCGCCATCTTCGATCGCGGTGACTTCGACGGTGATGACCGAGCCACGCTTCACGCCGCCCACGGCTTCGGCGAACTTGTCACCGCCCAGGGCTTTGATCGACAGCGAGATACGCTCTTTTTCAACGTCAACTTCCGAGACGACCGCCTGAACGACGTCGCCCTTGCGGTAGTTCTGGATGGCATCCTCGCCACGCTCGTCCCAGGACAGGTCGGACAGGTGAACCATGCCGTCGATGTCGCCTTCGAGGCCGATGAACAGACCGAATTCGGTGATGTTCTTGACTTCGCCTTCGACCTCGGTGCCCTCGGGGTGTGTTTCTGCAAACACTTCCCATGGGTTGCGCTGGGTCTGCTTCAGGCCCAGAGACACACGACGCTTGGCGCCGTCGATTTCCAGAACCATGACGTCGACTTCCTGGCTGGTCGAAACGATCTTGCCAGGGTGGACGTTTTTCTTGGTCCAGGACATCTCGGACACGTGCACCAGACCTTCGACACCGGCTTCCAGCTCGACAAACGCGCCGTAGTCGGTGATGTTGGTGACGCGACCCTGATGGACCGAGCCCAGCGGGTACTTGGCCGCAACCAGATCCCACGGATCTTCCTGCAGCTGCTTCATGCCCAGGCTGATGCGGTGGGTCTCTTTGTTGATCTTGATGACCTGAACCTTGATGGTTTCGCCGATCGACAGGATCTCGGATGGGTGGTTCACACGGCGCCATGCCATGTCGGTGACGTGCAGCAGGCCGTCAACGCCGCCCAGGTCAACAAATGCGCCGTATTCGGTGATGTTCTTGACGACACCCTCGACGGTCTGACCTTCGGACAGGTTGCCGATGACTTCCGCACGCTGTTCGGCACGCGATTCTTCCAGGATTGCGCGACGCGACACAACGATGTTGCCACGGCGACGGTCCATTTTCAGAATCTGGAACGGCTGCTTCAGACCCATCAGCGGGCCGGCGTCGCGCACGGGGCGCACGTCAACCTGGCTGCCGGGCAGGAATGCAACTGCTCCACCCAGATCAACGGTGAAACCACCTTTGACGCGACCAAAGATTGCACCTTCGACGCGCTGGTCGTCGGCATATGCTTTTTCCAGACGGTCCCATGCCTCTTCACGGCGGGCCATCTCGCGCGAGATGACGGCTTCGCCACGGGCGTTTTCTGCGGCGCGCAGGTATACTTCGACCTCGTCGCCAACAGCGATTTCAGGGGCTTCGCCGGGATTTGCGAATTCTTTCAGATCAACGCGGCCTTCCATTTTGTAGCCGACGTCGATGATGGCCTGGCCGGCTTCGATCGCCAGAACCTTGCCTTTGACAACAGAACCCTCTTCGGGCGTGTCCATTTCGAAGCTTTCATTCAGGAGGGCTTCGAATTCCTCCATGGATGCGTTAGCCATGTGGCGTTGTTTTCCTTTACAATACGTTTTTGCTGGCCGAGCGGTTGTCTCCGCCGGTCTTGTTTCATGATGTCTTCAGGCGTGATCCGGTGCGTCCCTGAGCAAACAAACACAAAGGGCCGAGGTAACCCGGCCCTGCTCAGAAACGTCATCCGGACGTTGACCGCCCGTGTATCGACAGCGCGCGTATAGGCGGATTCCCCGGTATGTGCAAGGGCAAAGCCCATATTTTCAAGGTTTGGCGGCCCTGTGCCCAGGCGCGTTGCCGGTTTTGAAACTCCAAACCCCGGCATCGCGCCGCAGCATGGCCTGTTCGATTGCGTCCAATCGCATCAACGCTGCGGAAGGGTTGCGCGCACCCCCAGCCCGGTTCCAGATTTTCTGCGCAGAAACGGGGCTCCACGGCAAGCTTGCCGAGGCCAACCACTGGCGCAGCCCTGACGGCAGAGAGTCGTAAGCCTGCATAGGCGATGCCTTTCGTCTCCGACGTTTGAGGGTGCTCCGCAAGTTCCGCCCCCTTGTTTGCCCTTGTTTCTTCTGTTGTCGCAATACGGTCGCCTTTCGCAGTTTATATGTAATTACATTACACATCGACAAAGCAGGCGGAAGCAAAAAAGACGGGGAGTTTACGCCCCGCCTTTCCTGCAAACACTCCCTGCGCAACGGGCAGGAAGCATTCAGAACAGTTGCAGATCCTTTTTGCCGCTTTGAATTTCAGCAAAGTTCGGCATGTTCTCGATGACAACAGGGGCTGGCGCCGTGCCCGGCATCGCCACTGTCGGTTTCATTGCCGCGGCCATTCCAAAGGCAGGTTGCTCAAGCTCCCCCCGGATATCGCGCAACAGTGTTTTGTGATCCGGCATCGACTTGATGATTTTCGCCAGATCCATTTTTGCGTTCTTCATGCCCTGGAACCAGATCGGTTTCTTCAATGGTCGAAGTCGATCACGGATGCCTGAACCATAGCCGGTATCATAGACCTGTTTGCCCAACAGAACGGTTTGATAAACGCGGCTGTCAAACAATGTGGCGAACTCGATATCGTGGTCCATCGGCAGGCGATACTGCCACAATTCAAGATTTTCGGCCAACCGATCCGGTATCTTCATCTCGGTGCGCGCATCGATCCAGTATTGGTCATCGGTACGGTTGCCCAACCGATAGTGCAAACAGATGAATTCCAGAACCTCGTTATAGAGCTTGTCCATCTGCCGATTGTATCTGTCCCTCAGCGAAGGCTCGATGTCTCGCGTAGGCAAATGCTCGGCGAACCAGCGTATCGCATGGTCAATCATATGGATCGCCGTGCTTTCCAGCGGTTCAATGAACCCGCCGGACAGGCCTATGGCCACGCAATTCTTGACCCAGGCATTGCGCACGCGACCGACCCGCATCGGGATCACGCGCGGTGTCAAACCCTTGCCGCTGTCACCCAGCCATTCAAGGTATTCGTCCGCGGCCTGATCGTCCGTGCGGTGTGCCGACGAATAGACATATCCTGTGCCCACGCGGTTAAAAAGCGGTACGCGCCATGTCCAACCTGCGCCCAAGGCAGTGGATCTTGTGGCGCTTTCGATCTTGTCAGGATCCGGATGTTCGATCTGCAACGCCATGGCTCGATCATTGGGCAAGTAGTCAGAGTAATCCAAAAATGGCTCACCGAGTGCCTTGTTGATGATCAGCCCGCGAAACCCGGTGCAATCCACGACCATCTCAATGTCATGGCGGCCTTTTGCCTCGAGCATGAGATGACTGACATTGCCCTGTTCATCCAACTCGACCGTTTGCACCTCATCCCGGATATGCTCCACTCCGCGCTTCGTGCAGACCCTGGTCAGCATGCCTGCAAACTTTACGGCATCCAGGTGATAGGCATACCCAAACCGTTGCTCGAATTCCGGCTGGCCCAACGGACGCGCGCCTTTGCACAAACGGGCCAGATCATCATGCGGTGATATGGACTGCGTGAAATCCCTGTCGCCATTGCCGAAGCGCAGGTAATACTCGGCGGCCTCCAGCCCTTCAAGCATCTGGCCGTGCGCAAAGGGATTCATGTAATCGATGCGATTGCCCTTGGCGTCATTGTTCCAGTTGCAGAATTTCACGCCCAGCTTGAAGGACGCGTTGGTCTCGCGGAAGAAACTCCGCTCTGAAATGCCCGCCTGACGCAGCGTGACAGGCATGCGCGGAACCGTAGCTTCACCCACCCCCACGGTCGAGATATTCGGGCTTTCGATCAGGCATATTTTCGGTCGATCCTTGGGCGCTGACGTGCGGGAAAATACCATGTCCAGGATCAGCGCGGTCATCCATCCAGCCGTACCGCCACCCACGATGGTGATTTTGTTCAAACGATTGTTCATGTAGTTTTGTCCCTGTTGGCTTGGGAATTTTTTGCTGCGCCCCCGTTTTATGTGCGGGTTGTGTCGCAGCTTTCCCTTTTCGCTGGGAAGAAACTATAACAGCTTTCCCGAATCCATCTAGGGCCTATGACGAACCGGACTGAAGACCCGGCCGTGCAACGACGGCCAGTCCGCTGGCGTCACGCCAATCCCAAATTCACGGTGCCGCTCAGATCTCTTCGCCTTTCTTCAGCAGCTCTTCAATCAGCTCTCGTTGCAGATCGGTGCTGTCGCCGCCTCCGAACTCTGCCGCGCCGCCGGAATACAGGGTGCCATATGTCCTGGCGATGTTCACAGTCTGGGCCAGCCCCGAGATCAGCTGGTCTTTTTCCAACAGGGACAACGGATGGATAAACGCAGCCCACAAGGTGCCATTGGCGATCGCGTACCGGGCATCCAGCGTGCTGTCGAAATTGGCCTGCATCATTCGGATCAAGTCTTCCTCCGACAGGGCCTCGGCGCTGCGGATCGGGACCATGGCCCGCATCCGATCCGCATTGGTGTCGGTGATGACCAAGACCTGCACCCCTGCAATCGTCAATTGAAACCCGGGGCCGCTCGGCTCTGCTTCGGGGTCAAGTGCAAAAAGAATGTTGCCCAGCCGTTCATACGTCATCGGCGGTTCAGCTTCGGGTGGGCTTTGCACTGTCTCTTGCGCGGCAAGGCTTCGGGCAATGAAAACAAGAATGAGGGCTAATCGGATCATGATGACACTCCTGAGGGCATTCTTTCAGCATAGGTACCGAAAACCACACTGACCAAACAAAGCTTGGTGAATGCGCCTTCCCTCAATTCAGATACTTGTACGATCTGCAATATCTGATGGGCTATCTGCGATTACACGTACAACTTTCATCCCCTAACTATGTTTCACCGGTCGACGATCCGATCGACCCGAACCCAGAACCAAAAGGAAACGTGTAATGAAAACCATCGTCTTCACCGCCCTGGCAGCTGCTATCGCCCTGTCCACTCCGGCTTTTGCCGCCGACGAAATCAACGTGTCGAACGGCATCTCGGCCGCAGGCGCCCCGCTTGCCGCACATGGGGTCGATCTGGTTGCATTGGTCAATGATGGCAACCCGGTCGAAGGCTTCGCCACCCACACGGCGACCTATGATGGCGCATCCTATTACTTCACCACCGCCGCCAACCTCGAAGCGTTCGAAGCAAACCCGGAGGCCTACCTGCCGCAGCATGGTGGGTTCTGTTCATTCGGCGTATCGGTCGGCAAGAAGTTCGACGGTGACCCGGATCAGTACCTGGTAGCAGATGGAAAACTGTACCTGTTCCTGAACGCAGAAACCCGCGCGGCCTTCCTGAAAGACGTTCCCGCCACCGCAAAAACGGCGGATGAACAGTGGGCAAACATCAAAAGCATCGCCGTTGGCGAGCTGTAAATTCTGCCCCCCTGCCTGCGACGTCAGCGCGTCGCGGGCAGTTTCGCGCTGATGATTTCAAGCGCTTTGGCCAATGCAGCCTCGATGCTTAGGTCTGTTGTATCCAGTTGCACTGCATCCTCAGCTGGCTTCATCGGCGCAGCGCTGCGCTCTGCGTCCCGCGCATCCCGCTCTTTGACATCTGCCAGAACCTGTTCGCGCGTCACGTCAGCCCCTTTTGCGCTAAGCTCCAGAAACCGGCGTTCGGCTCTTACCTCCGGGCTGGCCGTTACAAACAGCTTCACCTCGGCATTGGGACAAATCACCGTCCCGATGTCGCGCCCATCCAAGACCGCCCCGCCTGACCTTCGGGCAAAGGCGCGCTGAAAATCCACCAAGGCAGCGCGAACCTCGGGGATCACCGCCACTTTGGAGGCGGCCTGCGCGATTTCAGCCGTGCGCAGATCACCCTGCTCAAGCTCTTCGGCGGTCAGGGCCTGCGCAGCTTCAAGCGCACCAAACCCTTCGAGGGTACGCCGCCCGACGGCGCGATACAGCAAGCCGGTGTCCAGATGTGCGAACCCGAAATGCGCCGCAACGGCCTTGGAGATCGTGCCCTTGCCCGCAGCCGCAGGTCCGTCAATCGCGACAGTGAAGCTCACCTGCGCTCTACCTTTGCACCAAGCGACGCCATCAACGGCTCAAAAATCGGGAAGGAGGTCGCGATCGGGCCACCATCATCCACGCTTACCGGGTTCATCGCGCCCATGCCCATCACCATGAAGGACATGGCAATACGGTGATCCAGGAAGCTTTCGCACGTTCCGCCACCCGGAACCTTGCCGATGCCCAACCCTTCGACCGACCACCAGTCGTCACCCTCGTTGACCGTGACGCCGTTGGCGCGCAGACCGCGCGCCATGGCATCGATGCGGTCGCTTTCCTTCACCCGGAGTTCCTTCACTCCGCCCATCATCGTGGTGCCCATGGCGTTTGCGGCAACCACGGACAAAACGGGGTATTCGTCGATCATCGAGGCCGCGCGTTCAGGCGGCACGTCAATGCCCTTCATGTTTGGCGAGTATTTCGCGCGCAGATCGGCAACTGGCTCGCCGCCCTCTTCGCGTTCGTTTTCATAGGTCAGGTCGGCGCCCATCTCGCGCAGCGTCGTGAACAGGCCCGCGCGCGTGGGGTTCAGGCCGATACCCGGCACCAGAACGTCCGAACCGGGCGTGATCAGCGCCGCGCAAACCGGGAAGGCCGCGCTGGACGGGTCGCGCGGTACGGCGATGACCTGCGGCTTCAATTCGGGGCGCCCCGTCAAAGTGATGACCCGGCCTTCATCGGTGTCTTCCACCGTGATTTCGGCACCGAACCCGGACAACATCCGCTCGGAATGATCGCGGGTTGCCTCTTTCTCGATAACCACGGTTTTGCCGGGGGCATTCAGCCCCGCCAGCAGGACGGCGGATTTCACCTGGGCCGAGGGCACCGGAACTTCGTACCGGACCGGAGTCGGGTCCGCCGCACCGACGATCGTCATTGGCAAACGCCCCCCCGAGCGGCCCACGGCCTGCGCACCAAACAACGCAAGCGGATCCGTTACCCGCGCCATGGGACGCTTGTTCAGGCTGGCATCCCCGGTAAACGTTGCCACAATCGGCGAGGTCGCCATGGCACCCATGATCAGTCGCACCCCGGTGCCGGAATTGCCGCAGTCAATCACCTGATCCGGTTCGGCAAACCCGCCGACACCCACGCCATGCACGGTCCATTCGCCGCCGCCATGATCTGTGACTTCTGCCCCGAATGCCCGCATTGCCTTTGCGGTGTCCAAGACGTCCTCACCTTCGAGCAATCCCGAGATCCTGGTCTCGCCCACGGCCATCGCACCAAGGATCAACGACCGGTGCGAAATCGACTTGTCGCCCGGCACCTCTGCCGTGCCGGTCAGCGGGCCGCAGGGATGCGAGGTCATCGGGATGGGCGTTCCGTGTCCGGACATGGGGGCTCCTTTTGCGCTATCAGTGCTCAAGCCGATTAGCGAATTGGCACCGGTTGGTCCAGCGGCAATCAGTCTTTGCGGCGGAAGGTCAGGTAATGGGGCGTGCGACCTTCACGCAAGGCCTTCTGCTCGTAGCGTGTGGAAATCCAGTCTTCCCACGGCTCGCGCCAATCTGCGGGGCGTTCGGCCAGCCACTCGAACCCGGCGCGGGGGACTTCCTCCAGCGTCTGCCGCACATAGTCGGGGATGTCCGTGGCGACCCGGAAGATCGATCCGGGCTTCAGGACCTTCGCCAACGGTTCAAGATGTTCCGGTGTCACGAAACGGCGACGGTGATGCCGGGTTTTGGGCCACGGGTCAGGATACAGAAGGAAGGCGCGCGATATACTGGCCTCTGGCAGCACGTCGAACAGGTCACGGGCATCGCCGGGATGTACAGCAAGATTCTCAACCCTCGCCTGCCGGATTTTGCCCAGCAGCATGGCAACGCCGTTGATATAGGGCTCGGCCCCGATGATGCCGATGTCGGGGTTGCTTTGCGCCTGATGAACCAGATGTTCGCCACCGCCAAAGCCGACTTCCAGCCAGACCGGCTTGCCGCCGAACAACTTGTTCAGGTCCAACGGTCTGCGTTCAGGGTTTGTTTCCCAATCCACCGCGCCGGGCGACAAAGCCGCCAGATCTTCGTTCAGATAGGTCTTTTGGCTGGGCTTCAGGGTCTTGCCCTTAAAGCGGCCATAGAAGTTTCTGCGCGGGCGTTGTGGGGTCTCGGTGCTCATGGCGGTCGCCATACTGCGGGCCAGAGAACGTTGCAAGGGCGCGCGGTACACACGAGGAAAAAGCGCGCCCTGAAAGGCGCGCTTTGTGTTGTTCAGATCAGACTGCGGATTTCAACGCATCGACCAGATCGGTGCGTTCCCAGCTGAACCCCCCATCATCGCTCGGCTGACGACCAAAGTGGCCGTAAGCAGCAGTGCGCTGATAGATTGGCTTGTTCAGTTGCAGATGCTGGCGAATGCCGCGCGGCGTCAGATCCATGACCTCACCCACGGCTTTCTCGATAGCCGCATCCGCCAGTTGGCCGGTACCATGCGTGTCGGCATAGATCGACAGCGGCTTGGACACACCAATCGCATAGCTCAGCTGAATCGTGCAGCGCTCGGCCATGCCGGCCGCCACGACGTTTTTGGCCAGGTATCGTGCTGCGTAAGCTGCCGAACGGTCAACCTTGGTCGGGTCTTTGCCCGAGAACGCGCCGCCGCCATGCGGGGCCGCGCCGCCATAGGTATCCACGATGATCTTGCGCCCGGTCAGGCCCGCGTCACCATCCGGTCCGCCAATAACGAACTTGCCGGTCGGGTTGACGTGCCATTCGGTTTCTGCCGACAGCCAGCCGTCGGGCAGGGTTTCACGGATGTAAGGTTCTACGATGGCGCGGATATCATCAGAAGACAGCGCTTCATCCAGATGCTGCGTAGAAAGAACGATCGAGCTGACACCAACCGGTTTGCCATCCTGATAAACGACCGACAACTGCGACTTTGCATCGGGGCCCAAAGCAGGTTCGGTGCCGTTCTTGCGTACTTCCGCCAGACGCCGCAGGATAGCGTGCGAATACTGGATCGGTGCAGGCATCAGCGCCGGAGTTTCAGTCGTGGCATAACCAAACATGATGCCCTGGTCGCCGGCACCTTCGTCCTTGTCATCCGCCGCATCAACGCCCTGAGCGATATGGGCGGATTGTTCGTGCAGCAGGTTGGTTACTTCGACGGTTTCGTGGTGAAACTTGTCCTGCTCGTAACCGATGTCTTTCACACAATCACGAGCGATCTGTTCGATGCGCCCCATGTAGTCGTGCAGCTTGTCTTGATCAGACAGGCCTACTTCGCCACCGATCACAACCCGGTTGGTTGTTGCAAAGGTTTCGCAGGCCACACGGGCTTCTGGTTCTTCGTTGAGAAATGCATCAAGGACAGCATCCGAGATACGGTCGCAGACCTTGTCAGGATGCCCTTCGGAAACGGATTCCGAAGTAAATGTATAGTTCTGTCGGGACATAAATGCGCTCCATTAGGGGTTTCTCCGCCACGCCAGGAAGCCGTTGTGACAGGTCACAGACGCATACGCGCGCTTCAAGATGGGGTCAATCTCTAATTATTTGGTCAGGCGGCGGATGTTGAACCACGCCAGTGCAGCAAGAAACAATAGCGCAGCAAGAACGGGGCTGTCCCCGATGCGGGAATAAACTGTTGGCCGTTGTGGCTGCGGCAGGATCGCATCCACGTATCCCGCCTTGCCCAAAGCCAATGAGGCCGTGATCTGACCCAGCGGGTCAATCATGGCCGATATGCCGGTATTGGCCGAACGGATCATCGGCAGACCTTGCTCAATCGCCCTCATCCGGGCCTGCGCCAGATGCTGAAACGGTCCGGAACGCGTTCCGAACCATGCGTCATTGGTGATCTGCAACAGAAAGTCTGCCCGGCCCGGCGCACCGTTCACATCCTGCGGGAACACGGCTTCGTAACAGATCAGAGGCAACGCCTTTCCCAATTCGCCAAGGTCCAAAAGATCAGGCCCCGGCCCCGCGCTGAATCCATGCCCCGTCGTGGCCGCCATCCCATAAATCCCAAAACGGCCCATCAACTCGCCAAAAGGCACATATTCCCCAAAAGGGGCCAGATGGTGTTTGTCATACAGACCGCCCTGCTGCCCGGCTTCATCCAGATAGACCATCGAGTTGAAGATCCTCGGGCCGTCTCCGCGCTGGATCCCCAAAACCACGGGCGTCCCCTGAGCGGCATCCGCGATGGCCGTCAAATACGGTTGTGCGCTGCCCAGCCAGGCTGGAACTGAGGTCTCGGGCCAGACGATCAGGTCCGGTCCGGGCAAAGCGGCTGAATACTCAATCTGACGGGCGAAAAACAAGGGCGCAAAAGCCGGGTCCCACTTTTGGTGCTGCGGCGCGTTGGGCTGAACAACACGAACTGTTTGCGGGCTGTCCTGAACCGTTGGCCGCATCGACCCATAGCCAATCGCCAGCACCGCCGCCGCAACCGCAAATCCCAGTGGCCGGACCAGTGCACGCACGCGTCTTTCCTGAACCAGTGCTGCCCCTATCGGAAACGCCACGGCAAATGTCAGCGCATTCAAGCCATATGGCCCCACCAGAGACAGCACTTGCGCCACGGGCGTATTCACCCAGATTTGCGCCACTCCGCCCCAGGGGAATCCGGTCAGCACATATCCCCGTGCCAGTTCGGCCAGCGACAGCGTTGCGATCAGCAAAACGCCTTGCTGCATGGCGGTCGCGCCAACATGCCGCGCCAGTCGAAACGCAACCGCCCAGAACAGGGCGAGCCCGCCGGCCATGAACACCAGCGCGAACGGTGCCATCCAGGCGTGGCGCTCTGCGTCCACCTGAAAGGGCTCGATGATCCAGCTTAGTGCATGTGCAAAATAGCCGGTGGCGAAGAACCAGCCGATCCACCCCGCGCGAGCGCGGGTTTCACTGGCAAGGAAAACCGGAACGATCAAAATCAGCGCAAGAACCGTAGCGCCCCAATACCCATGCGGCGCCTGGCCAAAAGCGCTGACGGCGCCCAGTGCGGCCGCGGCAAAAAATCTCAACGATGACGGCCAGCCCCGGACAGGCGTCATGCAGCCACGTCCGGCAGCATTACGCGCAACCGTTTGATGCGCCGCGGGTCGGCTTCGATCACTTCGAATTCCGGTCCTTCCGGATGGATCACGACCTCACCCCGCGCCGGAACACGCCCGGACAGCATGAACACAAGCCCGCCAAGCGTGTCGATGTCTTCTTCATCCACATCCTCGTGGCTGGTCAGGGATCTGCCGATCTCGGCCTCGAAGTCCTCAAGCGGCACACGTGCCTGCACAACGTAACAGCCCGGCTTTTCCTGCACCCAGAGCTGATCTTCGTCTGCATCGTGTTCGTCCGCGATTTCACCCACGACCTGTTCTATCAGGTCTTCGATCGTCAGCAGCCCGTCGACTCCGCCATATTCATCAATCACCAACGCCATATGGCGACGTTCGGTCTGCATCTTGGTCAGCAGGACCCCGATCGGCATTGAAGGCGGCACGAACAAAAGCGTGCGCAACATGGATTTCAGGTCAAACTTGTCCGCACCGCCATTGAAACCATGGGTCAGTGCGAAATCCTTGAGGTGAACGAAACCCAACGGCGTATCCAGCGTTCCTTCATAGACCGGGATTCTGGACAACCCACTGTCCCGGAACACGTCGGCCAGTTCATCCTTGGTGATGGTAGAAGGAACCGCGATGATCTCGGCCGTTGGAATGGCCACGTCTTCGACGCGCATCCGGCGCAAGTTCATCATCCCATGAGGCCGAGCTGCCGCTGCGCTCTGCCCATTCATCACCGGGTTTTGAGGAGTCTCCTGACCCGAAAACGCATCGAAAATTCGGGAAATAAACCCGCTTTTCTCTTCTGTATCATTGCCGCTGTCCTGAGGTTGCGCGCTTTGCGCTGCCCCAGAACTGCCGTCTGTTTCGCCCATTACCTTGTTCCAACTGATCGGGTCACATGACCCACTTTATACCTTATATGGGTCATCTATACCCAACTTGCCAAGTATCTCGACCTCAATCCCTTCCATCAAAGCGGCATCGGGGTCACGAATGTGATCATATCCCAGCAAATGCAACGTTCCGTGAACAAGCAAATGAATGACGTGATCGTCAATGTCCTTGCCTGCCTCATCGGCCTCTCGCGCACATGTGTCGAAGGAAATCGCAATATCGCCCAAAGGAATTTCACCGGTGAAATCCGGCTTTGGCGGATGCGGCGCTTGCCCGGCTTTGTCCGGGGCCAAATCTTCTGCCGGCCAGCTCAGAACATTGGTGGCGGTAGGTTTGCCGCGAAACTCGGCGTTCAGTTCCGAAATGCGCGCGTCATCACAACCCAGAACGCTGACCTCGCAACACTCCGGGTCCAGTTCCGCATGGAACAGGACGGCGGATATCGCCTGCCGCGACAAAGCTTCAAGCCCTTGCCACCGGTCGTCTTCGACAGTGAGTTCCAGATTCATCTTATCGCACAACAGCCCTGTGAATGAGCCTTGCAATCAACTGGTTTCGCGGCCCGCATCCGCCTCATACGCCTCGATGATCGCGGCCACAAGCGGGTGGCGAACCACGTCTTTGGACGTGAAATAGTTGAAGCTGATATTGGGAATCGTTTTCAACAGTCTTTCCGCATCCTGAAGCCCGGACTGAACGCCGCGTGGCAAATCGACCTGAGACCTGTCGCCGGTGATTACCATGCGGCTGCCCTCGCCCAGACGAGTCAGGAACATCTTCATCTGCATGGTCGTGGCGTTCTGTGCTTCGTCCAGCACCACGAACGCATTGGCCAACGTGCGTCCACGCATGAACGCCAGCGGCGCTATTTCGATTCGCTTTTCCTCGATCAGCTTGGCCAGTTGCTTGCCGGGCAGAAAATCATTCAGCGCGTCGTACAGCGGCTGCATGTAGGGATCGACCTTGTCTTTCATGTCACCGGGCAGATAGCCCAGTTTTTCCCCCGCCTCGACCGCCGGGCGGCTGAGGATGATTCGATCCACATGTCCGCCAATGAACATCGACACGCCCACGGCGACAGCCAGATAGGTTTTCCCCGTGCCGGCAGGTCCGATGCCAAATGCAAGCTCGTTTTGAAACAGTGACTGCACATAAGCCTTCTGGGCGTCCGTGCGCGGTTCCACCAGTTTCTTGCGGGTTTTGATCTCGACTGAACCGCCCTTGAACATTTCCAGCTGATCGCCGTCTCGGCTGCCGGTCCCCTGTTCCGAACCACCCATCCGCAGTTCCCGGTCCACGTCCGCGGCCTCGACCTCACGCCCGCCTTCCAGCCGCGTGTAAAGCGATTGCAGCACCTCGATAGCCTGCTTCTGAGCGTCCTCATCGCCCATCACGACAAGCTGATTGCCGCGGCGTACGATCTGGACGGAAAGCTTGCTTTCGATGTCGGTCAGATTGCGGTCGTATTCGCCACACAGGTCAATCAACAATCGGTTGTCGGGAAACTCTACAAACGCCTCGCGTTGGGGCATTTCATCTTGCGGTGGGGTCAGGGCACCGATGGCCAATCCGTTCTCCTGTCTTGGCGGTTCACCCCGAGCGTAGCCAACAAATCTCGGTGGGCGCAAGCCACAGTTTCAAAAATAAGCCCACGGATGACAAAAGCGCCGATCACGGTAAAGAAAAATTCATGTCAGACGGGCATCAGAAAGTATAGTTCAGCCCGAATCTCAAACCGCCGTATTTCGGTGTCGACTTCGTGGAAAAGCCCGAACCGAATTGAACGTCCTCGGATTTGAACTGGACGTATTCGTATTCGCCGGTGACTGACCAATTGTCGGTCAGCTTGTGTTCGGCACCGATGCTTGCGGTGTATCCGCCCCGCCTGTCCGACGCCGAAAAGCTCTGTACCGAAGTTCCCGATGTGATGCTGTTGGTCGTTTCAACATCGCCCCACAGGTACCCGACGCTGAAAAAGTAGAGAACCCGACCGTTTCGGCTTGTCAGGCCGCTTCGATATTTGAGGGACAAAACGTCAGATATCTCGGCCCCACCCTCGACGTTTGACCCGCCGATCTGGGCCCGTACACTGTCATCCAAGGATCCGAAATCATAACTGACTTCAAAACCATAGACGAAATCACGCCCCCACCTGGAAGGCAGAACACCGCGCCAACCACCGCGAAAGCCACCATAAGTTCCGGACACTTTGAGGTCGCCGACATCAAACAGCCCGGCGGGCGTTCTCAGACCAAATCGATCGTCCCTGCCCGAACCGTAGCCACCAGAAATCCCCAGGTAAAATGCACTGACGTCACTGCTGAATTTCTTGGGGCTAATTACAACTGGATCGGTTGTTTTGCCTTTCAAATCCCCGGCAATCGTCGCGCTGGCAAGTAGAGTGACCGCGGAAGCCACGGGCAAGGTTTTCACCAGGCTCAAGGCCCTGAAGCTCTTCAAGATTGACACTCATACCTCCATCACTCCGACCTTCGGATCGGCGTATAATCGTTTTTTAGACGCAAAAACTGGCGCCCCAAAAAACATGGCTCCTCTCGGAACATAGTTCCAAGCAATAAATCAAGGGTAAATTTTGGAAACAAACACCAACTATGGTGCCTGAACGGCGGAATCTCACCGACTCAGAGCAGTTCGCCCGCCAAAGAGTTGGCGCCTGACTCGGTGATCCGGACCTCTTTCAGATCACCAACGGCAATCTCGGGGCCTTTTACGTGAACCGAGTGAAGATACTCGGATTTTCCGACCATTTGACCAGGCAGACGGCCCGGTTTTTCGAACAAGACGCGGACTGTACGGCCAACCATACCGTCCTGAATTTCCCTTTGATGACGGGTGATAAGGGCCTGAAGATGCTGCAACCGATCATCCGCCTCAGCCGGATCAACCTGAGCCCGCTCGGCCGCAGGTGTTCCCGGGCGTGTGGAGTATTTGAAGGAATAGGCGTAGCCGTATTTGACCTCTTCAACCAAATCCATCGTTGCCTGAAAATCCTCTTCGGTTTCTTCGGGGAAGCCGACGATGAAATCCCCCGACATCACGATATCCGGGCGTGCCGCACGAATGCGCTCGATCAGGCGCAGATAGCTTTCTGCCGTGTGGCTGCGATTCATTCGCTTGAGGATACGGTCCGAGCCCGACTGAACCGGCAGGTGCAGATACGGCATCAGCTTGTCACAGGTGCCATGCGCCTCGATCAGGTCATCGGCCATGTCATTGGGGTGGGACGTGGTGAAACGGATACGTTCCAGCCCGTCAACCTTGTTCAGTTCCCAGATCAACCCGGCCAGGGTCATATCTCCGTCGGGTCCGGCCCCGTGATAGGCGTTGACGTTCTGACCCAACAGCGTGATCTCGCGCACGCCGCGTTCAACCAGATCATGGGCTTCGCGGATGATGCGATCCGCCGGACGGCTGACTTCGGCCCCACGTGTATAAGGCACGACGCAGAAGGCGCAGAACTTGTCGCAGCCTTCCTGAACCGTCAGAAACGCCGTCGGGCCGCGTTTGGCCTTGGGACGGTTCTTCAGCTTTTCGAACTTGTCTTCTTCCGGGAAATCAGTGTCCAGCGCCTTTTCGCCCGCTCGGGTCTTGGCCTCCATCTCGGGCAGACGGTGATAGCTTTGCGGGCCAACGACCAGATCGACCAGCGGCTGGCGGCGCATGATTTCTTCACCTTCGGCCTGTGCAACACATCCCGCCACACCGATTTTCAGGTCAGGCTTTTCGGCCTTCAGCCCCTTGAAGCGACCGAGTTCCGAATACACTTTCTCAGCCGCTTTTTCGCGGATGTGACAGGTGTTCAGCAGAATCATGTCGGCATCGTCAGGCGTTTTGGTTTCGACATAGCCCTGCCCGCCCAGCGCCTCGGACATGCGTTCGCTGTCATAGACATTCATCTGACAGCCATAAGTCTTGATAAACAGCTTTTTCGGTTCGGACATGGGACGGGCCTTTGCATTCGCTGGATCGGCGTCATCTATACGCTTCGAACGCCGCTTGCAATGCGGGCGCATTTACCCGAATTTGGCAGGACTTTCCAGAAAGGCCGGACCAAAAAGCACCCGATGACGTACGATTCCCTCGACCATTTCCTGAAATCGGGACAGGCCGCACTGGCCAAAGGCCCCGTAGCATTGATTTTTGCCGAGGACGAAGTGGAGCTGGCCAGCACGCTGCACCATCATCTGAGGCTGGGCTTCAAATCCGTCATCGTCTTTGCACCGGACGAGTTTCACCTGACAGAAGACCTGTCCGCCAAGGTGCATCGGGTCAATTTGAAGTGTTTTCCCCGGCTGGTCGTCTTCGAAACCATAAACAGGATCATTCAGGCCGCACCCGGTATCTGGATGTATTATTGCTACAACGCCGAATACCTGTTTTTTCCCTACTGCGAAACGCGTAGCGTCGGCGAGATGCTTGTCTTTCACGGTGAAGAGCGTCGCAATGCGATGCTCAGCTATGTCATCGACCTGTACGCAGAGGATCTGATCGCACATCCCAACGGCGTGGCCCCCGATCAGGCCATGTTCGACAGCGCTGGGTATTATGCCCATACCCGCCACGACCCAAGCGGCCAACCGCTGGACCGTCAGGTGGATCTTTCCGGCGGGTTGCGGTGGCGGTTCGAGGACCACATTCCCTACGAACGTCGCAGGATCGACCGTATCGCAGTGTTCAAGGCGCAAAAGCACCTGGTGCTGAGGCCCGACCACACCTTCAACGAACCGGAATACAATACCTATTCCTGTCCCTGGCATCACAACCTGACGGCCGCCATTTGTTCCTTCCGGGCCGCGAAAGCGCTGAAATCCAATGCAGGGTCAACATTTGACATCCGAAGCTTTCGCTGGCGCAACTCGGTACCGTTTGAATGGCAGTCCCGCCAGTTGCTGGATCTCGGACTGATCGAATCAGGACAGTGGTTCTGAGCCGGCCTGGCGCTGCAACAAAATCGGAAACCAATCCTCGCGCAGGCGCTGCCCCGGCGTCATGTCATGACCGGGAAACGGGGGCGAGGTTCGGCCGGGGCGCTCTACATACCGGGCATCGTCGCCAACCAGCCGCAAGGAAAAGGCGCGGCGACGGCTGTCTGACTGGTTTCCGCGCGCGCCGTGCAGCGTGCGATAGTTGAATGCAACGGCATCGCCGGGCTCCATCTCGAATTCGATGACCTTCATACCTTCGGCATCCGGATCCGGCACGGGGATGTACTGACCTTCATCCGGGAAGAAGCCGTCCTCGGAAACCCAGCGGGTCGGCAGAACCTCTTTCTTCCAACGGTGTGACCCGGCAACACAACGCAGCGTGGCCTGCCTGACCGGATCAAGCGGAGACCAGAAGCTGATCGTCTGCTGACCCTCGACGAAATAATAGGGACCGTCCTGATGCCATGGTGTCGCCATCGACGTACCGGGTTCCTTGACCAGCACGTGATCGTGAAACATCTGAACACGTTTCGATTGCATCAGATCCGCGGCGACCTCGGCTGCGGGAGATGTCTCAATCACTTCGCGGAACTGTGGAATCCGGGTCCAGTTGCAATAATCATCAAAGAAACGACCTGTTTCACCGGCCTTCTTGTTTTCGGACGCATACGGACCGGGATCGGCCATATTCGCAGCCACCCCGTCCCGCAACTGATCCACGTAATCGGCAAACAGCCTTTTGACCAGTACGACGCCATCCGCCTGATAAGTGTCGATCATCCGCTGAGAAACAAGAGGGTGTGGCATTGGAAGCTCCTGAAGTTTTTTTGTTTTTGCCCGGAAAAATGTATTCTGTTCAAATCATATCTTTCGAAGTTATTATTAATCTCATGTTATATATTTCGCTGCGCCAATATGAATATGTCTGTGCAGTCGGGCGTCACGGCAGTTTGTCGGCGGCGGCCCAACATCTCAACGTTTCACAACCGGCCTTGTCTACTGCGCTGACGCGCGTTGAAGCCCATTTGGGGTATCCGCTGTTCGTCCGCCGGCGCGGGGCGGCCATGGCACTGACACCTCAGGGGCGTACGTTCATAGATCATGCCGAGGTCCTGCTGAAAAATGCCGCCCGAATCGAGGCGTCCGATACCTCCGTACCGGAAACAACCAAACTGAGATTGGGCTGCTTTACGGACCTGGCCCCCTTCCTGTTGGCTCCGGCCCTGCAACTTCTTCGCGACACATTCGCCGATATCAACCTTACGTATGTGGCCGGGTCCTTCGAAGGGCTGCTGAATGGATTGATGGATGGCCAGATTGACATCGCAATCACATACGACCTGACCATGGATGCGGGGTTCGCCCGTACAAAGCTGTTCGACAGCAGACCAAAGGCCTTGATGTCCCCGGATCATCCGTTGGCGGCAACCACAGAAGTCACCCTTGCAGCGCTGGAAGGTTATCCGCTGATTCTGTCTTCGGAAGGATTGTCCGCTCAACACATTCTCGGCCTGTTCCGCCAACACGGGCTGCGCCCTACCGTCGCGCACCGGGCCGCATCCCTTGAGATTCAACGCAGCCTTGCGGCTCATGGTGAGGGAATCGGGATCAGCTATGCCAGCCCACCCAGCAGCTTCAGTTATGACAACAAGCATCTGGTCAGCGTGCCGATTGCCAATCCGGACACAGCAGAATCCGTCGTTCTGGCACGGCACGGAACGGGACCCTCTGACACGGTCATAGAAAAGACAGAACGTGTTTTGGTGGCCGGGCTGACAGGCGTTTAAGGTCTTTTACTTCTTGCGCAAGCGAATGACGACATCGACAGACGCGATTTCGACACCTTCCGGCGCCTCGGGAAGACGCTGAATGACCAGCTGATCCGATGGCGCATCACTTAGCCTTGCGTCGTCTTCCCAATAAAAATGGGGATGATCATGCGTGTTCGTGTCGAAATAGCTTTTGGATCCGTCCACTGTGATTTCTTGCAGCACACCTGCATCGCAAAAAGCACGCAGAGTGTTGTAGACCGTTGCCAGAGACACGGCATCACCATTCGCCTTTGCCGATTCAAAAAGGCTTTCTGCGGTGACATGGCGATGGCGGCCGTCGCCCACCAGAAGCTCGGCCAGCGCCACGCGCTGACGCGTCGGTCGCAAGCCGGCATTCACCAGCCAACCCGTTGCGATTTCGCGGCTCTGAGGTGTCATCGATCCGATACCCATTATTGCTGCCTTTATATATAGGGGCGCATCACCGGCAATTACAAATGAAATTCATTCGCAGGATAAGAACCAACACAACATGATGTGGCGCACCGCTCTTGCAGGACCTTGCAAACGGGTGCTAGACGAGGCCAGATATAAAGACAGACCCCCGGCAGGAAAGGCGGCAGAATGGCCCAGTTCCCAAGCAGTTTTGACAAAGATGATCTGCTGAAATGCGCTCGCGGCGAGTTATTTGGCCCCGGCAACGCACAATTGCCCGCCCCACCGATGCTGATGATGGACCGGATCACCGACATCTCTGCCGATGGCGGCCTGCACGGCAAAGGCCATGTGCTGGCCGAATTCGACATCACACCCGACCTTTGGTTCTTTGAATGCCACTTCCCGGGCAACCCGATCATGCCGGGCTGTCTGGGGCTGGACGGGCTTTGGCAGCTGACCGGTTTCAACCTTGGCTGGCGTGGATGGCAGGGGCGCGGCATGGCCGTCGGCGTCGGCGAAGTAAAGCTGACCGGCATGGTGCGCCCGGACCGCAAGATGCTGACGTACAAAATCGATTTCAAAAAAGCGATTCAAACGCGTCGCCTGACAATGGGTGTGGCAGATGGCATTGTCGAAGCCGATGGCGAGATGATTTATGATGTCAAGGACATGAAGGTCGTTCTTTCCGAGGCCTGAGCCCGAACGGTCTGAAACAAGGAGTGCGCACATGCGTCGAGTAGTCGTCACCGGTCTGGGGGTTGTATCCTCGATCGGGAACAATGCCGAAGAAGTTCTGACCTCGCTCAAAGCAGGTAAATCCGGGATCGTGGCAAGCGAGCAGATGGCGGAACATGGTTTTCGCAGCCAGATCGCGGGTACGCTCAAGATCGACGTGGCCCAGCATGTGGACAAGCGTACACTGCGCTTCATGGGTCCCGGGGCCGCCTATGCACATATCGCCATGAGCCAGGCGATTGCCGATTCCGGGCTGACCGAAGACCAGATCGTCAATCCCCGCACCGGACTGGTTGCGGGCTCTGGCGGACCATCGACCAGCGCCATGCTGACGGCGCATCAGACCGTTCTGAAGACGGGCGCGACCAAACGGATCGGGCCATTTGCCGTGCCGAAATGCATGTGCTCGACGATTTCGGCAAATCTCGCGACGGCATTCAAGATCAAGGGCATCAACTATTCGATCACGTCCGCCTGCTCGACTTCGCTGCATTGCATCGGCAACGCGGCCGAACAGATCATGCTGGGCAAGCAGGATGTGATGTTCGCCGGTGGCGGCGAGGAACTGGACTGGACCCTGTCCTGCCTGTTCGACGCAATGGGCGCGATGTCGTCGAAATACAATGACACACCCGACAAAGCCTCGCGCGCGTTCGACGAAAACCGCGACGGTTTCGTGATCTCGGGCGGCGGCGGAATCGTTGTTCTGGAAGAGCTGGACCACGCCCTGGCCCGCGGCGCCAAAATTTATGCTGAAGTTACGGGTTATGCCGCAACTTCAGACGGCCACGACATGGTTGCCCCTTCAGGTGAGGGCGGCGAGCGCGCGATGCGTCTTGCGCTGGATACCGTGCCCGAGGGGCGCAAGGTTGGCTATATCAATGCCCACGGCACCTCGACCCCCGTCGGCGATGTGGGTGAGGTCGAGGCCGTGCGCCGCATCTTTGGCGAAGGCAATGTGCCCCCCATCTCGTCGACCAAGTCTATGACAGGCCACGCTCAGGGCGCAGCTGGCGCGCTCGAGACGATTTTCTGCCTGCTGATGCTGGACAATGATTTCATTGCGCCATCCATCAATGTCGAAACGCTTGCCGAAGGCATTCAGCCCGGTGAAATTGCAACTCAAGTGGTTGAAAATGCAGGACTGGACAGTGTCATGACCAACAGCTTCGGCTTTGGCGGCACGAACGGATCCATGGTTCTGTCAAGGTATAACGGGTGAAAGTAATGTCGGATCTTCTCAAAGGTAAACGCGGCCTGATCATGGGCGTGGCCAATGACCGCTCGATTGCGTGGGGCATTGCCAAGGCCATGCACGAGGCTGGCGCCGAACTGGCATTCACCTACCAGGGCGAGGCATTCGGAAAGCGGCTGGAGCCGCTGGCTCAGAGCCTGGGCAGCGATTTCATGGTCGATGCGGATGTCACCGACGACGAGTCGCTGGATCGCGCTTTTGGCGAGCTGGCCGAACGCTGGCCAACGATAGACTTCCTGGTCCATGCGATCGCCTATTCGGACAAGTCCGAGCTGACAGGTCGGTTCCTGAATACCACACGAGCAAATTTCAAGCATTCGATGGATGTCTCGGCCTATTCCTTCATCGAGGTCGCGCGCCGCGCCTATCCGTTGATGAAAGACAATGGCGGGTCTCTGCTGACCCTGACTTATCAGGGCTCCAACCGGGTCGTACCCAACTACAACGTGATGGGTGTCGCAAAGGCTGCGCTGGAATCAGCAACGCGTTATCTGGCCAACGATCTTGGCCCCGATGGCATCCGCGTTAACGCGATTTCCCCGGGGCCGATGAGAACCCTTGCCGGTGCAGCCATCGGCGGCGCCCGCAAGACCTACAAATTCTGCGATCAGAATGCACCGATGCGCTCTAACGCCACACTTGAAGCTGTCGGCGGAACGGCAGTGTACCTGACGTCAGATGCCGGCGCCTGCACAACGGGTGAGATCATCCGCGTTGACGGTGGTTTCCACGTACTGGGCATGCCACAGCCCGAAGCCATGTGACCATATCTTTCCCTGCCGCTGCCCAGATTTCACCATCATTTCGCGGCAGGAAATCAATATGAGCAAGCTAGACCAAATCATTGCAAACAATGCACGCGCGACGCAAAGCCGGCGAAAGCCCGGCTTTCTCAGCCAACGGGCCAGGGTGCTATTGCTTACGTTGACTTCACTGTTGCTGGTGTTTGTCTTCTTTACGCAGCCACAGGTGCGGGCCGCGATTCACGCTCTGATAGGGTGATATCCGGGCCGGACGTCCGGCCCGAAACATGTCTCAGTTGACTGAAACGACTTCGATCTCGAAAATCAGATCCTGCCCTGCCAGCGGGTGATTTGCATCCAGGGTAACGGTGGCTTCGTTTGCATCCACGACCGTTACAGGCACGGCCTGACCTTCTGGCGTTTGCATCTGCAATTGTGTCCCGGGATCCAGGGGAATGTCGTCTGGAATGCCTTCGCGGGGAATTTCCTGGCGCATCGCAGGGTTGATCGGGCCGTAGGCGTCCGTGCAGGCAATCTCGACCCGCGTCTTGTCCCCGGTGGACAGACCCGGCATGGCACTGTCCAAACCTGGGATGATCTGGCCCGACCCGACCACGAATTCCAGCGGATCACGCCCGTCCGAGCTGTCAAAGACTTTGCCGTCCAGCAACGTCCCGGTGTAGTGGATGCGAACCGTGTCGCCCTGTTTTATTTCAGTCATCGTGGCCTCCGGCCGTTCTAAGGGGTTAAGCAGCCAACCCTAGAGGTTGCCACAATGTTGTAAAGCCTCGGCCCTTTCACCCCATTCCCCGATGTGCCAACCTGCGCGCAATCAGAGGAGGATCATATGGCGATCACGACCTGTGTGTTCGACGCCTACGGAACACTGTTCGACGTTGCTGCCGCTGCCCGACAGGCGGCAGACGAGCCGGGTTTCGAAGCCCTGAAAGACAAGTGGACCACAGTTGCGGCGCATTGGCGTCTGAAACAACTGCAATACACATGGCTGCGCGCCGTGGCGGATGCACATGCGGATTTCTGGGACGTTACCCAGGACGGGCTGGATTGGGCTCTGGAGGCCGCAGGCCTGCAAGGCGACCCGGACCTGCGCCAACGTCTGCTTGATCTCTATTGGGAATTGCAGGCCTATCCCGAAGTTCCGGCCATGTTGAAAGCCCTCAAGGAAGCCGGGCTGCAAACGGCGATCCTGTCCAACGGGTCACCCCCCATGCTGGATGGAGCCGTGAAATCCGCCGGAATCGGGGATGTATTGGATGATGTGCTGTCGGTCGAAAGCGTCGGCGTCTTCAAACCCCATGCACGCGTCTATGATCTGGTGCAAGACAGGTTTGGCTGCGCACGCGGTGACGTGTTGTTCGTCAGTTCGAATGGCTGGGATGCTGCCGGGGCCAGCGGGTACGGTTTTGTGACCGCATGGGTCAATCGGATTGGTGAACCCATGGACCGCCTTCCCTGGACACCTGCGCATGTGCTGTCTGATCTGACCTCGATTCCCAAACTGGCCGGTCTCTGATGTCAGAGTTCATGACAACGGACGGCAGGCGCATCTATTTCGAAGAGACCGGCACCGGTACGCCGCTTTTGTGTCTGACCGGTCTGACCCGAAACAGCCGCGATTTTTCGTTTTTTGCGCCACATGCCTCGGGCCTGCGCATGATCGCTATGGATTACAGGGGGCGCGGGCGTTCGGAGTACGACCCTGATTTCATGAACTACAATATCTTTCGCGAATCCCATGACGCGATTGAACTGCTCGATCATCTGGGGATCGCGAAAGCAGTCATTCTGGGAACATCGCGCGGCGGGCTGATCGCCATGGCGCTGGCCGCAAGCCATCCTGAACGTCTGGCCGCCGTAATTCTGAATGACGTGGGGCCGGTTATCGAGCCGTCAGGTATCGCCAAGATCATGGCCTACGTGGGGGCGCAACCCACGGCCAAAACCTATGATGAAGCCGCCGCCGCATTGAAACACGTAATGGAGCCGCAGTTTCCCGGTGTTCCACTGGAAACCTGGCGCAAACAGGCAGAATTTCAGTATGAAATGCGCAAAGATGGGCTGAAGCTGCGATACGATCCAGCCCTGCGCAAGGCGCTTCTTGAACAAGCTGCAAGCGGGGCAGCCCCTGATCTATGGATGTTCTTCGAAGCCTTGCGCGACATTCCCACCGGTGTGATCCGGGGCGCGAATTCCGATGTTCTGGGCGTGGCCACTCTGGCCGAGATGCGGCATCGACACCCGGACCTGATCTCGGTCGAGGTACCGGATCGCGGGCATGTTCCGTTCCTGAACGAACCCCAATCACTGGACCTGATACAGAAGGTATTGAAGAACGCCGCATGAGCACACTTGAGATGATCGAAGCCGCCGCAGATCGGCTGAAAGGACATGTCCGCGAAACACCGATCCTGTCGTCGCCCTTTCTCGACACCCTCGCGGGCCGCCGGATCTGGATCAAACCGGAATGTCTGCAACATACCGGCAGTTTCAAGTTTCGCGGCGCGTGGTCGGCCATTTCGGCGCTGGATGTGGGCATACGCAAGCGCGGCGTGATCGCATATTCATCGGGCAACCACGCGCAGGGCGTTGCGATGGCCGCTTCGAAGCACGGGATTGCCTCGGTCATTGTCATGCCGTCGGACGCGCCGCAACTCAAGATCGACAATACCCGCGCGCTGGGCGGAGAAGTCGTTTTGTACGATCGCGCGAATGAAAGCCGGGAGGAGATTGGCGAAGCCATCGCGGCAGAACGTGGTCTGACCCTGATCCGCCCCTATGACGAACCGCAAGTCATTGCGGGGCAAGGCACAACCGGGCTGGAAATCGCCAGGCAGGCAGCGGAAATTGGGGTTTCGCAGGCGGATGTTCTGATCTGTTGCGGCGGCGGAGGTTTGACCTCGGGCATTGCGCTGGCGCTGGAGAAACACGCGCCGAATTTGCGGGCGCGCCCCTGTGAGCCGGAAGGGTTCGATGACGTCAAACGATCATTGGCGTCAGGTCGCATTCAAAACAACACTGCGGCGTCGGGTAACATATGCGATGCGATCCTGACACCGCAGCCCGGCGATATCACCTTTCCGATCCTCCATCGTCTTTGTGGGCCCGGACTCTCTGTCACTGAAGACGAGGCGTTGCAGGCCATGGCCCATGCCTTTCTGCGCCTTAAAATCGTGTTGGAACCCGGCGGCGCCGTAGCCCTGGCCGCGGCCCTTTTCCGGGGTGACGAGATCGAGGGTGACGATGTGATCGTCGTCACATCGGGTGGGAATGTCGATCCGGGAATATTTGCTAAGGCGTTGGAATTCCTGACCTGACATGGGTGCGAAAGCCGTGCAAATTGCATCTGGACCGCCGTGACGACAAGGACCTTTGTCATGATGATCGCTGATCTGGGCGACGTGAAACTGAACTATCGCATCGACGGCCCCCCGGACGGTGCACCCATTGTGTTTGCCAATTCCCTGGGAACCGACCTGCATCTTTGGGACTCGGTGCTGCCATACATTCCCGACGGGCTGCGCATCATCCGATATGACAAGCGCGGGCACGGGCAATCCTCGGTGCCCCATGCACCCTATTCGATGGGCGTTTTGGTGCGGGATGCAGAGGCGCTTCTGGATCATCTTCAGGTTCGCGATTGCGTCTTTGTCGGCCTCTCGATTGGCGGGATGATCGCACAAGGGCTGGCGGTCAAACGCATGGACCAGATACGTGCGCTGGTGCTGTCGAATACCGCTGCCAAGATCGCCACGCCTTCGATCTGGCAAGAGCGCATTCAGGCGGTGCGAGAGGGCGGGATCGAAGCTCTGGCCGATGCCACGATGGAGCGCTGGTTCTCGCGCGAATTCCGCCGCGCGCAAAACCACCTGCCTTGGCGCGATATGATGGTCAGCCAACCAGTCGAAGGGTATCTGGGCTGCTGTGCCGCCATTGCCGGTACCGATTTTTATGCGCCCACAAGCGGCCTGCGCCTGCCCACGCTTGGGATTGCGGGCAGCGAAGACGGATCGACCCCACCCGATCTGGTGCGGGAAACGATTGATCTGGTTCCCGGATCCCGGTTCCAGCTGATGCGCCGCGCAGGGCATTTGCCTTGTGTTGAGAAACCCGCGGAATACGCAGAAATCCTGACCGGATTTCTGACCGAAATCGGACATGGCTGAAGGAGAATGACAATGGCATCCTTCCTGTTGGTCCACGGCTCCTGCCACGGTGCCTGGTGCTGGCGCGACCTGATCCCCGCCTTGGAAGCCCTGGGCCATACCGCCCGCGCCATCGACATGCCCAGCCATGGTGCAGATCCCACACCGGTGGCCGACGTCACGCTGGACAGTTGCCGCGATGCCATTTTGAACGCCTGTACACCCGATACGATTGTCGTCGGCCATTCCTGGGCCGGCTTTCCGATCAGCGCCGCGGCCGAGGCCCGCCCGGATGCAATGCGTGCCTTGATTTACCTGTGTGCCTATGTCCCTCGGGATGGTCTTTCGATGGCGGAAATGCGCAGGCGCGGGCCACGGCAAACCATTGCGCACGCAGTGGAAAAATCTGCGGACGGGCTTTCCTACACCGTATCCGTGGATGCCATCCCACAGCTGTTTTATCACGATTGCCCGGACGACATCCTGCCATACGCATACGCGCGCTTGTGTCCGCAAGCCATCCATCCACAAGAAACACCGCTGCCGGTTGGTCCGCGCTTTGCCAAAGTCCCCAAGGCCTATATCCGAACAACCGATGACCGCACGATTCCAACCGAGTACCAGGCAGACATGAGTGCCTGCGTTCCCGAAGATCTTCGGCGCGCAATCGACAGCTCACATTCACCTTTTTTTTCACATCCGCAGGAATTGGCCAAGCTTTTGACCGAACTGGCAAACGAACTTTAGCAACCTGTCGCGACGACATGGGGCATGAGGGCGAACTCTCTCTTCCCTCATTCGTCGGGCGCGCCTAGGGTGCCGCACACAACTCATTTGTTCTGGTCCCATGCGTCTGCCGTTTTTCTTCATCCTCAGCATCGTCATGATCGATGCCATGGGCATTGGCCTTGTGATGCCGATCATGCCGCAACTGATTGTCGAGGTTCAGGGCGGCACCCTGGCCAATGCCGCAATCTGGGGCGGAGTGCTGAGTACTGCGTTTGCGGCAATGCAATTCATCTTCGGACCCATTCTGGGAAACCTGTCCGATGCTTACGGACGCAGAACGGTATTGCTGGTGTCCCTGTTCGTCATGGCGCTGGACTACATGGTCATGGCCGTGGCGGGCAGCATCTGGCTTTTGCTGGTCGGACGCATCATTGGAGGCATCACGGCGGCCACCCATTCTACAGCGGCGGCTTTCATGGCGGATGTGTCCGACCCAAAAGACAAGGCCGCAAATTTCGGCCTTCTGGGTGCCGCTTTTGGCGTGGGGTTCGTCCTGGGTCCGGTGATCGGCGGATTGCTTGGCGAATTTGGAACCCGGGCGCCGTTCTGGGCTGCGGCAGGGTTGGCGGCGCTGACCTTTTGCATCGGGTATTTCGTGATGCCCGAAACAGTGACCACCGAGAATCGGCGTGAATTCAACCTGCGGCGTGCAAATCCGGTGAACTCGCTTCGCGCCATTGCAGCATTGCCGGGAATCCGGCCGATGCTGTGGGTCTATTTCCTGTATTCGGTTTCAATCTACGTCTATCCCGCCATCTGGTCTTACTTCACAACCGAGCGCTTCGGTTGGTCCGCGCAGATGATCGGCCTGTCGCTTGGTGTCTATGGTATCGGCATGGCCGTCGTGCAAGGCGGCCTGATCCGCCCGGCCATCCGGCTTTTAGGCGAGCGGGGTACAATCATCTACGGCATGGTTTTCGAAATCATAAGCTTCGCCATTCTGGCCTTTCTGACCAACGGCCTGATCGCACTGCTTCTCATCCCAATCACCGCCATTGGGGCGGTCATCACGCCCGCTCTTCAGGCCATGATGTCAAGGGCCACTCCAGATTCGCAGCAAGGCGAATTGCAAGGTGTCCTGACTGCGTTGCATGCGCTTTCCATGGTGATCTCACCGTTGGTGATGACCAGCGTATTCGCGCAGTTCATTCGACCCGACACCCCGCTCTACCTGCCCGGCGCCCCTTTTCTGTTGGCACTCTTGTTGATGCTGGCAGGATTTCTTCTGTTTAGACGGTCCCGGCCTGTCGTAGCGTAACAACGACACGCAAATGGCGGTTTCTGCCTTGCGAGCCGCCTTTTCCCGCGCCACCGTGAACCCAACGGGAATGAGGGAAAACATGCAAAAAATCAAAGCCGCAGTCTGCCGGGCATTTGGCGAACCACTGGTGATCGAAGACGTTCATCTGGCCCCCCCCGGCTCGGGCGAGGTCGAGGTGACACTGGATGCCGTGGCCATCTGCCATTCGGACATTTCCTATGCCGACGGCGCATGGGGAGGGTTCCTGCCAGCCGTTTACGGGCACGAAGCCGCAGGCGTGATCAGCGCGGTCGGAGAGGCGGCCGGGGACTTCAAGGTCGGCGACCCAGTGGTGGTGACCCTGATCCGCGCCTGCGGGTCTTGCCCTGCCTGCGCAGGCGGGCAACCGACTATTTGCGAAACACCCTACGATACTGTCAAAGGTCCGTTGAAAACAGGCGATGGCGGCCCGCTCGAACAGGCGATGGCATGCGGGGCCTTTGCCGAAAAGGTCGTGGTAAGCCACCGCCAGATCGTCAAAATCCCGGATGACCTGCCCAAGGAACTGGCCAGCCTGCTGTCCTGCGGTGTAATTACTGGAGTCGGCGCTGCGGTGAATGCGGCGGGCGTGCGCCCCGGTCAGGACGTGGTGGTCATTGGGGCGGGTGGTGTCGGCCTGAACGCAATTCAAGGCGCGCGGATTGCAGGCGCGCGGCGGATCGTGGCCGTGGACATGACCGAAGAAAAGCTTGAGATCGCCAAGGAGTTCGGCGCAACCCACGGCGTCCTCGCCAGCTTGGATCAACCATGGAAAGCCGCATACAGGGCGCTGGGGGGACGCGGCGCCGATGCCGTTCTGATCACTGTCGGCGCGATTCCCGCCTATGATCAGGCCCCGCGCTATCTTGGGCGCGGCGGCAAGGCGATCATGATCGGGATGCCACATTCCGGTGACATGGCCAGCTATGAACCCGTTGTATTGGCAGCCCTGGGTCAGGGCGTTGTCGGGTCGAAAATGGGCGACGTTGTCATTCAGCGCGACATACCCTGGATGGTGGACCTGTTTAAGCAGGGACGGCTGAAACTGGATGAGCTGATCTCGGGCCGCTGGTCACTGGATCAGATCAACGAGGCCATCGCCGACACAAAAACCGGATCGGCCAAGCGAAATGTGATCCTGTTCGACAGGACCTGACCCACCGAAAGGATTTGGGATGAAACTTCGGGATCTCGACGTCATCGTCACCGCCCCGCCCGCCCCGGGCTGGGGCGGGCGCTACTGGATACTTGTCAAAGTGACGACCGATACTGGCATCACGGGCTGGGGTGAGTGTTATGCCTCGTCCGTGGGGCCCGAGGCGATGCGTCATGTCATTCAGGACGTGTTCGACCGGCATATGCTGGGCGAGAACCCCGAAAACATCGAGCTCATGTTCCGTCGCGCCTATTCCAGCGGCTTTACGCAGCGCCCGGACCTGACGGTGATGGGCGCATTCTCGGGGTTGGAAATCGCCTGCTGGGACATTCTGGGCAAAGATCGGGACAGACCGGTCCATGCGCTGCTGGGTGGCAGGATGAATGACCGGATCCGGGCCTATACTTACCTGTATCCCCTGCCCCGGCACAACCTGAACGATTTCTGGACCTCTGCCGAACAGGCCGGTGAAACGGCGGCCGAAATGGTAAAACGTGGCTACACCGCCGTGAAATTCGACCCGGCCGGCCCCTATACGATCCGCGGCGGGCACATGCCCGCGATGAGCGACATTTCCATGTCCGTCGCCTTCTGCAAGGCGATCCGCGAGGCCGTGGGCGACAGGGCCGATCTGCTGTTCGGCACCCATGGCCAGTTCAACACGGCCGGGGCAATTCGGCTGGGACAGGCGTTGGAACCATATCAGCCCCTTTGGTTCGAGGAACCTACACCGCCTGACAATATCGAAGATATGGCCCGCGTCGCCCGCAATGTACGCATTCCGGTTGCCACCGGAGAACGGATGACCACAAAGGCCGAATTCGGAGCCGTCCTGCGCGCTGGAGCCGCCGAGATTCTGCAACCGGCGCTGGGACGTGCAGGCGGAATCTGGGAGATGAAGAAAGTCGCAGCCATGGCCGAGGTCTTCAACGCTCAGATGGCACCGCATCTGTATGCCGGTCCGGTCGAATGGGCCGCCAACATCCATCTGGCCGCTTCCATTCCCAACTTGCTGCTTCTGGAAACCATCGAAACACCGTTCCACGATCAACTGATCAAGGGCTCGATCCGGATCGAGAATGGGTTCGTCGCCGCCCCGGATGCTCCGGGCCTTGGGATCGATGTCGATGAAGACCTGGCCCGCGCGCACCCATATGACGGCGACGGGTTGCATCTGCAAATGCAGGAGGACCCATGTAATTACGTTGAAGGCAATGCTTTTCAGGGGGGTGCTCCGGCAACCGAGGGGTGACAATACCAGTCGCCTTGATGCATATTGCCATCACAAATCGCGATATGACGGTCAGAAAGTGGCACTTAACGAAACCGAAGCTCAGGCACGCCCAACGGACGCTCTGCCGGACATGAAAGACAATGCTGCACGCGCGGCTGCATTTCTCAAAACACTGGCGCATGAGGGGCGCCTGATGATCTTGTGCCATCTTGGCGGAGGTGAAAAATCCGTCGGCCAGCTTGAGGAGCTGCTTCAGTTGCGGCAGGCCGCAGTCAGCCAGATGCTGGCGCGCCTGCGCGAGGAAGAGTTGGTCTCGACGCGTCGGGAAGGCAAAACGATCTATTATTCATTGCGCGACGGAGCCACGGAAAAAGTGATCCGTCTGCTTTACGATTTGTTCTGCGGCACGGACTGCTGATCGCTAATTGGACACATAACCGGCGATAACCTGCAACAGCTTGAATGCGGTCGCTGCATCGTTTTCCACAACGGCAAGGAATTCTTCTTCACCGATCCGCAAACAGGAAAGCGGCGTTTCCGCCACCATGCTCAGCGCACGTGGTTCTTTTCTGATCAGGCCCAGCTCTCCGACCAATGCGCCGGGCCCGACTTTGGTGATCAGTTGGTCAGGCCCCTGTTCTTGTGGCAGGTACAGACCTGCTTCGCCCTCCAGCACCACATAGGCACCGTCGGTGGGCTGGTCATCTTTCAAGAACACCACCTGCCCCGGCTCGGCATCAAACCAGCGCGCGCCAAAGGCCAGCAGGCGCAGCTGACGCCGATCCAGACCCGAAAACAAGGGGGTTTGCTCCAAGGCGCGTAGTTTCCGCGTCAAGTCCGCCGATGCCGCACTGTCTTCCTCCACCTCCACAGGCCCTCCGTCCGAGACCACACGACCTTGCCGGATTTCAACATACATGTCGAATGCACCGGGGTTTTCGAACTGATCATTCAGATAGACAACAGTGGTGTCCGGCAGCAGTTCACGGAGCCGTTTATAGACCGCCACCTGCGTTTTCATGTCGTAGCTGGCCAGCGCATTTTCCAGAATCAGGATGTCAGGTTTCTTGATCGTCGCACGGGTAAAGGCCAAGGGCTCGGCAAATACCGCCGGAAGATTCTGACCGCCCAAAGCAACCTGGACATCATATATCAACTCTGTGACCAATGGGCGCGCGCCGTTTTCAGCCAACACATCGACAATCAGCTTGCGGGCTTCGTCTGAACGGGAACCGCCAATCTGGCTGACTTTTCCGAATAGCGCATTTTCCATGACCGTCAGTCCGGGCGCAAAGACATTTGGATCCAATGGAACGAAGACGTCTTGCAAACGCTCCATCAGTTTCTCGGAATGGCTGTGCCGCAGTTCGAGGATGCGATCCTTGAGTTCATCGGTGAACGCAGGTCCGATCTGTTCGGCAGAGATCACAAATGGCACCGCCAACATGTTTGCAAGCTGCTCGTCATCCAGCCCGTCCGAACCATCTTTGCGAGTCTGGTCCACCAGATCCACGGCAATTTCATAGGTTTTTGCATCAAGACCAAGTTTTTGAAACAGCGGGTGGTCCGTTCCATCGATCCCGAAGATCTGGCGCAGCATTTCGATCACGTCGCGAGTCAACGCGATCAGTGTCTCGTCCAGCCCCAATTCGCGTAACTGTCCCAGAAAAACCTTCTGTTGCGCAAGCAAAGCTTGTGTCACGGGAACACGTGGCGTTGCGAAAAGCAGGTTTTCAGCCACGGGCAGGGCCGCGTTATACGCGTTCCGGTCAAAGACAAGCGCCTGTTGTTCCAGCCCGGCATCACGAACAGCCTGCTGAACGACCGGGCGCAGCTCGATCAGTTTCTTTGCCAGTTCACAATGCTCGGCCGCATCGAAACTCTGTTCGGCGCCCCGTTGGAACAGCGCTGCGCCAAACCCCATTCCGTCAATCAGCTGCAACCACCAGGCACGCAGTTCCGCGGCGTCCTGAAAGCCGGCCAAAGTTGGGTCCAGCCATTCCGCTCTGAACGGATCGGCACTGTTTCCCGCCCTCAGGGTTTCGAGAAAGTCCGGATCGTCCGGCGGGTCAGTCAGCGGTTTGAACCGCATCGGCATCATCACGTTGTCGCCCAGCGTACCCTGAAACATGACAGGGCGTGATGTGACATACCCGATACGCGCGGCGACAACCGCCTGATGCAGCTCGGCCAGTTTCAGGTCCCCGATCCGCACCTGGCCAGCACTGGGGCGTATTTCCCGTGTCAGCAATTCGCCGATGGCGCGTCGATCTTCCTCGCTGGGGGCGGCGATCCCGATTGTCTTTCCGGCAGGAAAGCTGAGGTCCAGATCATCGAGCACCTGATTGCCATCCATGTCACGCACCGAAACGTGGTCCAGCACGATGTTGCCGTTCAGGTGCGGCCACTCGGCAGGTTCACCTTCAAACAAGGCTTCATCGAGCATTCCGGCCGGAGCAAACCGGTCAATGACCACATCCCAACGCAGCGACATGTCCTGGGTCTGGTTGTAATAGGTCAGCAGCTCTTTCCATGGTGAGCTGAGATCCTTGTACGCGGCCAATGCGGCAACCAGCGCCCCCAGCGAAACCGAACCCTGAAGCACCAACAGACCGCCAACCAGATAGAACATGAACGGTGTAAGTTGCGAGATGAAGTTGTTCAGGAACTTCATGAAGAACTTCTTTTGATAGATCTGGAAACGGATGCCGAACAGACGGCCCAATTGCTCCGAGACCATCGACCGGCGATAACGCCAGCCGCCATTGGTCCGCAGGGTGGACGCGCCCACCGCGTTCTCGCCGATCTGCGCCGCCAGAACGCGAACCTCCTGAATGCGTTTTTTGTTCAGCAGGTTGATCTGGCGTTGCAGCTTGGGGATCAACCAGGCCTGCAAGGGTATCAGCGCCACGGCGGCCAGCCCGAACCAGACGCTTTGCAGGAACAGGAAGGAAAGTATGGTGATCATTTGGCCGGCCTGAAGAACCGGCTGGCTGATCGCGTCGCCCATCAGGCCGCCCATCGGCTCGCTTTCGGCGGTGATCATTGACACCATTTCACCCTGGCTGACACGCTCGAAATAGGGTTGAGGAAAGCGCAGCGCCCGGCTGATCAACTGATAGCGAAAGCGCCGCAGCATCCGTTCGCTCAGCACGCCTTTCATGGTGTTGATGCGCATTTTCATCAGGCCGTGGCACAGCACAGCCGCCAGAAAGGCAAAGCACAGAACAATCAGAAAATTGGTCTGCGACATGGAATAGCCCCAGACCGTTACCTCAGTGGTGGACGACCCGATCGCGTCATTGATTATTCGTTTTGGCAGCTCAAGTGTGAGGTACAGCAAAGGAAACAACGTCGCCGTCACGGCCAGCAGGATCAGCTGTTCGCGTTTGGAGTATTTCCAGATAAAGCGGAAAATCGTGCGTTCTATGGAACCTGCCCCTGCTGCTGACCGACGACGCGGATTGAACGTAATGCATGCAATTTCAACAGCATGAATCAAATACCATCCAGACAGGATAAGCAAATTTTTCCCTTTTGGAAAATTTCTTGACCGTATGTGAACTAGTTCATTTACGCGCGCCCGTTTTATTGCCTAATGTTGGCTTGAGAACGATATCGGGAGGGTTCTTTTGACTGCCAGTATTGGCGCAGTGTTTCTTATGCTTTGTCTTTTGCTGATCAAGCATATGTTCGCTGACTATTACCTCCAGACACCGAAGATGCTTTCCGGCCGGGGTGAGTATTTTCATTTGGGACGCGCGCAACATGCCGCTGTGCATGTTGTGGGTTCTGTCGTCGTTTTTTTGGTGTTCGGCGCGCCGCTGCTTTTTATTCTGATCGTCGCGGCGCTGGAATGGTTCATCCATTTCAATATCGATTTCGTCAAGGCCAGCTATTCAGACAAAAAGCGGCTTGAGCCAACGCAACCCGCGTTTTGGCGCGCCGCCGGTTTGGATCAGTTGATGCACAACCTGACTTATGTTGCGATGGTTTGGGCCTGGGTTACCTTCGCCGCCGCCTGACCGTGCCAGGCCGCGTTTTCCGATACGGCTAGCTGATAGGCCCTTAGCCACATCCGATCCAACACATCAATCTCATCAGGATCGAACCTGTGTTCAACTTCCCAATACCGGCCCGAAGCAACATAGTATCCAAGTTCATCTTCAGTTTGCCGCACATTATGCATGGCAGTTACATCGGGAAGCGGTACGGTCGTCAGGTCAGATATGTTGACGGACGGAAATACAAGCCGGCTTGGCGCGCTGGACAACCGCACGGTTCTGCACCCCTGTGCGGCTGCGTAAAGCCCCAGACGGGCGGATTTCGCTTCAAGCGAACGCAGTGTCACGTCCTCTCGCAAAGGGTCCGCTGTGCCGTTTCCGTAAAAATGTGTTCGCCCCGATCCTGAATACATCATGTCGCAGCCGGAAAAAGCCAGAACATCCGGCTTCAGGGCTGACAAAGCCCAATAGCCTGCCGTGAAAGCCATCGTTCCGCCGGCATAGACGAACCCACCATAGTCATTCTGTCTTGGGACGTATTCGTCGGCAGTGACTATGTGTTGAGTACCAAGAACTTTATCAGGGCGGCGCTCTGCCGGGAAGTCTTCGGGATGGATCAGGTAATCCCAGTCTTCTCGGATGCGCCATGCGTTGTTGATGGCGACGATATGTGTGAAAGGCGCGCGCGACCATGCCCGCGCCGCCAGCGCCGATGGGGCGCTGCCAAGGATCAATACGGTGGTCTTTGGGTCGGTCATAGTGAGGCCACGCTTGTTGACAGCCCCACATGACATAGACCTTTTGCGAAACGCGGCTAGCCCAGAACCGAGAAACTGCTTTCCTCATTGATCGGGCGTTTGCGTGAGTAGAAACCCACGTCGATTGCCCGCTTGATGTATGGCAATTCGAACTGCAAAGGGTTCGCGTCGTGATCGGCGCCGTTTTCACAGTAATCGATCAGTGCCGCCATCATCTTGCCCGCAATCGGCGCATTCTTGTACTGGTTTCCGCTGGAACCACAGGCCATGTAGAACCCCGGCAGGCTGGATTTGTCATAGATCGGAATCCAGTCGGTAGACGCATCATACAGGTCAACCACGCCCCGCGTTTTTGAAGGAATGCCAAGGCTGGGCACACGCTGCGCGTACCGCATGGCCTGTGTGGTCCATTGGTCGGTGAATTCCCGATTGTAGTTCACATCGTCCTCGCACCACTGATGCGGATCACATTCCGGGTCTTCCGATCCGACAAGGATGTGATTGCCGTGTTCCGGGCGGCAATAGCAGGCGATGTCACTGTCCGAAACGATGGTTCCGTCGTGTTCAAAATCGAACCCTTCGGGGGCGGGAACATGCACGACCTCCTGCCGCAAGGGCCGGGTTTTGATGGTCATATCGTCCAGAACGCCGGCCATCTTGTTGATGATCGACGAACCAGGTCCCGCAACATTGACAACGACCTTGGCGTGGATTTCCTCGCCCGAAGCCAGCTTGACGCCGGAAACGCGCCCGCCCTCGGTCAGGATCTCCGTGACTTCAGCGCCGGTACGCACCTCGGCCCCGTGCAGCTTCGCAGCATCCATCAGGTTCTGCGCCGACAGGGCCGGGTCGGTGACATAGCCCGCCTGAGGCCAGTATACCCCGCCCGTCATTTTGCGCCCGTTGGGCTGGCCGAATTCCGGATCGTCCATGCGCCGCGCCGGGGCAAAGCTGTCCAGCGAATAGACCGGCAAACGGTCCAGCACTTTTTCACCTGACCATTCCTCGAACGGGCAATCCAGCTCGGACGAATTGCGCATGTGCTTCTCCAGCATCCCGTTCGCCTCGGTCTTCATGACCAGACAGCCGGTTTCGCGGAACTGCGCAAGGTTGGCGTCTTGCGGCAAGCCAAGATACTCGGCCCAGTCGCGCCAGTAGTGGTAGCCTTCCCAGGCAAACGCGGTTCCATCGAATGTGGAATAATGCATCCGGATAATTGCGCAGGACCCCGCGGTAGAACCGTGCCCGACCTGAGAATTCCGGTCCAATGACAGGGTTTTCCAACCTGCCTTGGACATCTCGAACGCAATGGCCGCGCCGATCACGCCAGTACCGATGATGATTGCGTCTGGTTGGCTCATGTCTGGTTTCCTTTCCAAAAGCGCAGAGAATACGCGCTGAATTCTTCAACTTCTTCAGGCTTCGGCTCGACACCTGTGAAGGCGTAAAGGTAATGCGGCACCATCGACAGCCGCATCTCGATAGGTTCGTTCAATTGCGCCAGATCATAACCGATCTGCATGTAATACAGCACGCGTGCCCGGGTTTCGGCTTCGATCTCGGAATAGCCGTAGCGGGCGAACATGGCGTGCAGGGCTTCCAGCCTGCGGGCGTCCGACTGGTCCAGCATACGCCGCACCTTGCCTGATTTTCGCGCCCAGTCACGTACGGCAAAATCCAGCGCAGTATCGAACAAATCGGTGTTCACCACGCACCGATGAACGTTGCAGACGGCCGCTGTGATCGTCTTGGCCGGAGCTTCGGCCTGCGCGATCAAAGCGGCTGTGTTGGTGGCCTGCCAGCGGGCCAGCAGCGCATCCAGCAACTCTTGTCGGGATTTGAAGTACCAATAGAACGACGACCGCGATACTGCCATCCGTTCGGCCAGGTTCAGAACCTTGATCTGATCCACCCCGTCCGAAATCAGCACATCCATCGCCACGTTCAGCCAGTCGTCACGCGTGACCTTGATGTTGCCGATCAAGGGCTCGGCCTCGGGGTCATCGCGATGAAGGATCGGTTTCGGGCTCATTCAACTCTCCGGCGGTGCCCCGCCATCGGCGGTACGACGGGCAATGAAGTCATGTAAATCACCTATCCGATCATTGTCGACAGCGGGCGCCTGAAAGTCATTCAGAATGCCCTTCCAAACGTCCGTTGCCCGATGGTTTGCGTCCACCGACCCGCGCTCGGCCCATGTGCCGAAATTGGCGTAGTCATGGACATGCGGTTGATAGAATTCAGTGTTGTAGCGCTCCATCGTCTGGCTTGATGCAAAGAAATGGCCACTGGGTTCAACCTCACTCAATGCAGATTCAAACCCAATCTCGGACGGCCCCGCCTGCGCACCTGCGCACAGTTCGGCGACCATGTTCAGCACTTCCGCATCGCAGACCAGCTTTTCGAAGGAAACCGTCAACCCTCCTTCCAACCAGCCTGCGGAGTGGATGATCACCGTTGCCCCGGCCATCAGGCATCCCCAAAGGCCAAACTGGTTCTCGTTCGCGGCCTGCACGTCGTTGATGTTTGACGCCGATCCGGCAGCCGAACGCCAGGGCAAACCAAGATGCCGCGCCAGTTGACCGGCAGCCAGCGATGCCTGAAAGTGCGACGGCGTCCCAAAGGCGGGCGCGCCGGACTTCATGTCAACATTACTGGTGAACGTGCCATAGCAGACCGGAGCACCAGGATTGGCAAGTTGGGTCAAAGTCAGCGCGGCAAGGGCCTCGGCATGAGACAAGGTGATCGCCCCGGCCACGGTGATCGGTGCCATCGCGCCCATCAGGGTAAAGGGTGTGATGATCGACATCTGACCGTGGCGGGCAAAGTCGATCAGACCTTGCGCCATGGGAATATCCAACGTGCGCGGGCTGTTGGTGTTGATGATGGTGTAGCAGTGGGCATGGCCCCGGAACGCATCATCCGAAAGACCGCGGGCCGTGGTCAGCATCTCAAAGCAGTCCATCACCTGCGGGGTTCCACGCGAAAAGAAGAACGGAAACTTGTCTGTCAGTTCCATCTGCGCCCGAGTCGTGAAGTAATGACGCAGATGGGTCGGCACATCCTGCGGCTCGACCTGTGGCGAGATCATCTGGAACACGTCGAAATGATGGGTGAGCTTGAGGAACTCCAGATAATCCTGACCCGTCGCCGGGCGCCGACCGCGTTCAAGATCGGTGGCATTCGGGGCGCCGGCTCCGGGCTGGAATACCAAAGAGCCCAATTCCAGCGTGAAATCGCGACGCCGGGCACCGGCGCGACAGCCGATGGATTTGGGCGCTGACGCGACTGCGGCTTCAACCATCTCGCGCCCGAAAAAAACCATCTCACTGTCTTCATCCACCCGCGCGCCACCCTGTTTGAACAGTTTCCGCGCCTCGGGAAGCAGGGTCTTTACCCCCAACTCTTCCAGAGTCCGCAACGCGGTGTCATGCATGTCCGCGATTTGGTCGGCCGGGAACACTTCCATCAATGGAAAAGGATTCCTGAGCTGGCGATAGTTCACATCGCGACCGGGCTGCGGGGCGGCTTCAGCCCCCCGCCCCCGCCGTCGGCGTCCGCGCTCCGCAGCAGTCATGATCAGCCTCGCATCGCTTTGCCCTGAGGATCATAAGGCGACGGCGCAATCACGCGCGCCGGACGTTCAACGCCCACCACATGGACGGACAGTTCCGTGCCCGGTTCCGCCTTGTCCCGATCGATCAGGGCCATCGCCAAAGACTTGCCGGTATAATGCCCGTAGCCGCCCGAGGTTACGAAGCCAACACGCTCGCCATTGGCCCAGACCGGTTCGTATCCGCTGGCATCTGCATCCAGTGCATCAATTTCCAGTGTCGCCTGAACTTGCGCGGGGCCGTTGCCGTCACGTTCGGCAATCGCGCCCGCCTTTCCAACAAAGTCCTTGTCCCAGTCGATCCAGCGATCCATTCCGGTCATGCCCGGTGTATAGGCCTGCGTGAACTCTGCCGACCAAATGCCAAAGCTCTTCTCGAGCCGTGTTGACAGCATCGCGTTGAAGCCGCATTCGCGGATACCTTCCCCGGCCCCCGCTTCCAGCAGGATGCGGCGCAGCTTGATGTGGTCGCCATAGCGGCAGTTGATCTCGTACCCTTTTTCTCCGGTCACCGACATGCGGGCGACGCGGGCGCGCACGAGGCCGATATCGAAATCGCCGCAGCCCATGAATTTCAAGCCCGAAATATCCTGTTCCGCCAGTTTTTCGACAATCGCCTGTGACTTCGGCCCGACCACGGCAAAGCCACAGTATTCCTCGCCCAGATCACGGATATTGACCCCATCCATCATGTGATCGTCGAACCAGCGCATATGCCAGGCCCGCAGGTAATAGCTGCCCATGATCCACCAGGTCCCGTCGCCCCAGTTGAGCACCGTCAGATCGCCCTTCAGGCGCCCATCCTCACCCAGCATCGGGGCCAGTTTCGCACGACCCGGAGCGGGGAGCTTGGAGGCCATTACTTTATCCAGCCAGGCTTCCGCATTCGGACCGGAAACCTCGAACCGCGAAAAGCCCGAAATATCCAGCAAGCCCGCACCTTCGCGGATCACTTTGCATTCCTCGGCCACGATGTCATGCGCGTTCGAACGCTTGAGCGTCGGCGTTTCCTCGAACCCTTTCGGCGCGAAATAAAGCGGTACTTCAAGGTCCCAGCTAACGCCCCATTTGCAACCCGCCTCGGTCATTGCATCATGCGCCGGTGCCATTTTCAGCGGCCGTCCGGCGGGCAGTTGCTCGTTCGGATAGGTCATCACGAAGCGGCGGGAATAGAACTGCCCGGTCGTCTCGCGGATATAGCGCTTGTTCTGGGCATAGTCGCCATAGCGCGCCACATCCATCGGCCAGGCGTCGGCCTCGGGCTCGCCATGGATCATCCATTCGGCCAGCGTCTTGCCGACGCCGCCGCCTTGCAGAAACCCGGCCATCACCGCGCAGGCGGTCCAATAGCCGCGCTTGCCCGGCACCGGACCGACCAGAGGGTTGCCGTCGGGCGAGAAGGTGAACGCGCCGTTCACCCATGTCTTGATGCCCACGTTCTGGATCGCCGGATAGCGTTCGAACCCCAGCGTCAGTTCGTTTTCGATGCGGTCCAGCTGCTCCTGGAATAGCTCTTCGCCATAATTCCACGGCGCGCCGTCCATGGCCCAGTGTTCGTGATCGACCTCGTAGATGCCCACCAGAACGCCCTTCTGGTCCTGCCGCATATAGGTGAAGCCCTCAAGATCCACGGTCATCGGCATCTCGAAATCAGCCGCTGCGACCTCGGGCACCGTGTCGGTGATCAGGTAATGGTGTTTCAGCGGAGAAACCGGCAGTTCGACCCCTGCCATGCGCCCCACCTGCTTGGCCCACAGGCCGGCAGCGTTGACCACATGTTCGCAGGTGATCGTGCCCCGGTCGGTCACCACCTGCCAGCCATCCGCCGTCTGGATCAGTTCCTCAACCTTGGTTTCCTCATAATACTCGGCACCGCGCTTCTTGGCGGCACTGGCATAGGCCTGCACGGTGCCGGTGGTGTCGATATAGCCTTCGCGGTCGGCCCACATCGCGCCCAGAATGCCGTCGGTGGACATGATCGGGCAGCGCTTCTGCGCCTCTTCCGGGGACAGCAATTCACAATCGTCGATGCCGATGGACTGGAAGATGCGGTAATTGGCTTGCAACCACTCCCACCGCTCGGGGGTTCCCGCCAGCGTCAGACCACCGGTCATGTGCAGGCCGATATTCTGGCCCGATTCCTTTTCGATCTCGCTGAGCAGATCAATGGTATAGGCCTGCAAAGACGCCATGTTCGGATCGGCATTCAAAGCATGAATGCCCCCCGCCGCGTGCCAGGACGACCCAGACGCCAGCCGCCGGCGTTCCAACATGACCACATCCGACCAGCCGAACTTGGCCAGGTGATACAGAACCGAGGCCCCGACAACGCCTCCTCCGATGACCACGACGCGATATTGGGATTTCATCCCGACCTCCCCTGAACAGAATCTGAGGAGACGCTAGTGGCACTGTTCACATCTGTCTAGACATTTCTGTACAGTACAAACCACAACGCAACCCGGCTCGGCTTGGCAGTTTTACAGGCTTGCGCTTGGTCGAGATTGGATGGCTTGAAACCACGCCAGGGTGGCGGCGTTGTCTTCCGGGATACGCATCTTGATGACGCGGGCGAAATCGACAAAAACAAAGGCCGAGATATCCGCCAAGGAGAATACATCACCGGCCACAAACGGGCTTTCCGTCAGACGTGACTCCAGCATTTCAAAGAAGGATGCCACACGCTCGCGCCCGCGCTGCGCAAGTTCGGGGATCTGCGCATGATTGGAGGGGCCCGGAATGGCGCGATCCTTGAAGGCGGGATGGCCGTTGCGCAAAGCCTCGGCAATCGGCGCCCCGCCCTGCTGTTCGACAATCGCGTTCCACATCAGGACCAGACCCTTTTCCTCGGGGGTTCGGCCCATCAAAGGCGGTTCAGGAAACTGCGCCTCAAGAAAAGCGGCAATGCCCAGGTTTTCCGTCAGAACGGTTCCGTCATCCGTTACCAGAACCGGTATCGTGGCCCGTGGGTTCACGGCGCGAAAGGCTTCGCTCAATTGTTCACCTTTCGCAATCGAGACCTCACGGGTTTCGATATCCAACCCTTTTTCGGCAATGAACATCCGCGCGCGGCGCGGGCTCGGAGCAGTGGAGCAGTCGTAAAAAATCATGCCGTTACCCCTTTTCGGTCAGCGGCGATAGATGAAACAGCGCCCTTCAACGGCGCCTTCGGGCAACGGCATCTCGGTCAGCCCCTCGAAATACATCCGATCACTCGAGACCATCAGCCCGCCCGGAGCAAGCAAAGGCTCGATGAGCGGAGATACAAACCGCGCGAATTTGTCATTCTTTTCGCGATTGTGCCCACCAAGATCCGCGTGGATCAGGCTGGCTGACGCGCCGAACCGTTCAACCGATGCAGGCAGGGTGTCCCGCACATCGCCCAGAATCACGCGATCTTCGGGCGGGGTCGAGTCGGGGTGCGAGGCCACCGCGCGTTCGAACACATAGACCGGGCGGCCATCCATGTGCTGCACAAGATGGTGATATGTACGCCCGTTGCCCAAACCCAATTCGAACACCGGACCCGTCATGCCCGCAGTGAGCCGGATTGCGTGATCCAGACAAGCGCGCTGTGACACCATGCGATCGATGAACAGATCCAGACGGCTTTGATTCTCGGACACCGGAAAATATCTCCTTGATACCAATCGAGAGCATAAATGCGCCCGATGCCGCCCTTGATGACAAAATCTCAAGACTTTGTGTAGCGACGAAGCCCATAGTTTCACGATTTCGCGACATTTCGGCCCAAGAACGGGTTTGACTAGACGGGCGGAACCGCGCGACACTGAACAAAAAATCACGGGGAGTTGAAGTAACCGATGTCATCGAACGGTCAAACGGGTGGAAAACCCGCATGAGCGCGTTGTTGTCCGTAAGAGACCTCAGTATCGGCTTTGGTACGGGCAATTCCGTGGTCACGAATGTGAACTTCGATGTCGAAGCGGGACAGACGCTGGCCCTGGTCGGTGAATCGGGATCGGGGAAAACAATCACCTGCCGCGCCGCCTTGCGCATTCTGCCCCGCACGGCGCAGATTCGAAGCGGAACGATTACCCTGAACGATTCCAAGGGCATGTGCGAGCTCACCACAGTGTCCGAACGTGCGTTGCGCGACATCCGCGGCAATCGGGTTTCAATGATCTTTCAGGAGCCCATGAGATCGCTGTCCCCGCTGCACAAGATCGGCAATCAGGTCAGCGAGGTTTTGTGGCTGCATCGCGGGCTGTCCGAGTCCGCGGCACGCAAAAAGGTCCTGACGCAGTTCGAACGCGTCGGTTTCCCAGATCCACAACGGGCCTATGACTCGTACCCTTTCGAGTTGTCCGGCGGTATGCGCCAACGTGCCATGATCGCCATGGCCATGGTGTCCAAACCCGAATTGCTGATCGCGGATGAGCCAACCACCGCTCTGGACGTGACCACCCAGGCGCAGGTTCTTGGCCTGATCAAGGAATTGCAGCGCGAAACTGGCATGGCGCTCATTCTGGTGACTCATGATCTGGGTGTCGTCGCCAACATGGCCGAGCAGGTCGTCGTCATGCACAAGGGACGTATCATGGAGGCCGGCCCCGCCGCCCCGATCCTGACCGCGCCCGCACACCCGTATACCAAGCAGCTGTTTGATGCCGCGCCGGAAATACCGGATCAGGATGCGGTGGGCATACCGATGCCCGACACGGATCTGATCCTTCAGATGAAGGATGTGTCCAAGACCTACACCATGCGATCCAGCAAAGGCTGGCAGTCCGACAAAGCAATCTATGCCTGCCGTGGAGTCGACCTGAATCTGGCGCGCGGCAAGACTTTGGCAATTGTCGGTGAAAGCGGATCGGGAAAGACGACGGCGGCCCGCATCGCGTTGGGGGCTGAATTGCCCGACCCCGGTGGTGAAGTCCTGTTTCGTACCGCCCCCGATGCCGACCCGATCACGGTGCACAACATGACCCGAGCCCAGCGCACGGCGTTTCAGCGCAAGGCGCAGATGGTGTTTCAGGACCCCTATAGTTCGCTCAGCCCCCGGATGCGCATCCAGGACGCCATGACCGAACCACTGGAAATCCACCGCATCGGCACAACAGCCGAACAGCGCGACAAAGCCGCCGAGATGTTGCAGCGCGTCGGCCTGACGGGTGATATGCTCAAACGCTATCCGCACGCGTTTTCCGGCGGGCAACGACAGCGCCTTTCCGTGGCCCGCGCCATGATGCTGGACCCGCAGTTGATCGTGTGCGACGAACCCACCTCGGCATTGGATGTATCTGTTCAGGAACAAATCCTGACCTTGCTGGAAAACCTGCAGGACAGCCTGAATCTGTCCTACCTGTTCATCTCACATGATCTGGCCGTTGTCGCACGGATCGCTGACGAAGTTGCCGTCATGCGGCGGGGTCTGATCGTCGAACAGGCACCGCCTGAAACTCTTTTCTACAATCCGCGCCACCCATACACCAAGGCGCTGATTGCCGCTCAACCCGAACCCGACATCAATCGCCCGATTGACCTGCAATTGGTTTCTCAGGGTGCCGGCGCGCCGGACAGTTGGGATGAAGCCTTTCGTTTCTCGGACACCGTGATACCCTCATTGGTGGAATTGGAACCGGGCCATAAGGTACGTTGCCATGTTTGATACCATTCGCCCTCTGCTGCTGGCTGCAATGCTGGCGTTTTCCGGGACCCTGTCCGCGGCGGCAGAGACAATCCCGACACCTCAGGAAAGCGCCTTCTGGAGCGCCGAGGTTGAAAGCGGCAATCTTCCGCCGGTGCAGGAGCGTTTGCCCAAGGACCCTCTGATCGTGGATCTGGCCGCAAAAGGAAGAGAATTCGGGAAACCGGGCGGTACTCTGCGCACCATGGTCACGCGATCCAAAGATATCCGGCAGATGGTTGTCTATGGTTATGCAAGGCTGGTCGGGTTCAACCAGGATTACGAACTGGTACCCGACCTGCTGGCCTCGTATGAAAACGAGGGCAATCGCAAATTCACCCTGAAACTGCGTGAAGGGCACAAGTGGTCGGACGGCTCACCCTTTACCTCGGAAGACTTCCGCTATTGGTGGGAGGACGTCGCCAACAACGAGTTGCTCAGCCCGTCTGGCCCACCTGATTTTCTGATCGTCGAAGGCAAAGCCCCCAAGGTCACGTTTCCTGACGAGACCACAGTGATCTTCGAATGGGATGACCCCAACCCGGACTTCCTGCAATCTCTGGCACAAGCACGACCACCGTTTATTTACCGGCCGGCCGCGTTTCTGAAACAGTATCACGAGAAATACGCGGACGCGGAAGAGCTTGCCTTTCAGGTTGAAGATGCCCGGGTCAAAAGTTGGGCGGCGCTGCACAACAAGCTGGATAATCTTTACAAATTCGACAACCACGAACTTCCCACGTTGCAGCCGTGGCTGAACGCCAGCTCGGGCAAGAAAATCCGTCACAACTTTGTGCGCAACCCCTATTATCACCGCATCGACAGCAAGGGGGTGCAGCTTCCCTATATTGACGTGGTCGAGATGGAGATCGTCGCCCCCGGTCTTGTTGCCGCCAAGACCAACGCCGGTGAAAGCGATCTGCAAGGCCGTGGCCTTGCCTTCCGAGACGCGTCGATCCTGAAGAAAGGCGAAGCACAAGGCGGATACAAAACGCTGCTGTGGAAAACCGGCGTGGCCTCGCAGATCGCGATCTACCCGAACCTGAACTTCTCTGATGACGTCTGGCGCGATGTACTGAGGGACGTTCGCGTGCGGCGCGCCTTGTCGCTGGCCATCGACCGGCAGACCATCAATCAGGCCCTATATTTCAAACTCGCACACCCTGCCGCGAACTCGGTTCTTCCCGCCTCGCCCTTCTACAGTGAAGAAAACGCCGCGGCCTGGGCGCAATACGATATCGATCAGGCCAATGCGCTTTTGGATGAGGCTGGTCTGGATCAGCGCGACAAAAACGGCATTCGCCTGTTGCCTGACGGCCGTCCGATGGAGCTGGTGATCGAAACCGCAGGCGAGCGGCAGGAGGTCGAAAACGCCCTTCAGATCGTAACCGACACCTGGCGCGATATTGGGGTCAAACTGGTCATGCGCCCGCTGGACAGGGACATCCTGCGCAACCGCGTGTTCGCGGGCAACTCAATGGCGTCCGTCTGGTACGGTTGGGATGACGGGATTCCGCAGGCGCACACCTCCCCGGCTTATCTGGCCCCGACTGACCAGGTGTTCCTGGCCTGGCCAAAATGGGGGCAATACTACCAGACCGGTGGCGAAGCGGGTGAGGCCCCCGACATGCCAGAGGCGCAGCGCCTGATGGAATTGGCGCATGAATGGCAAATCGCCACGACCGATGAAGAACGCGCAGCTGTCTGGAGCGAAATGTTGAACATCCACGCCGATCAGGTCTATGCCATAGGCATCCTGAACGGCGCTCCCCAGCCCATTGTGGTGTCAAACCGTCTGCGCAATGTTCCGGAACAAGCTATGTGGGCCTGGGAACCCGGTGCACATTTCGGCATTCACCGGCCGGACGAATTCTTTTTCGCCGACTGAGCAGGAGCAGCTAAATGATCATGCTGCGCTACGTGGTGTATCGCTTTTTCACGATGCTGCTGACTTTGTTGGTGGTCTCGGTTCTGGTTTTCGTAATCATCAACCTTCCGCCCGGCGACTATCTGAGCAACCAGATCGCCGAACTTCAGGCCTCGGGCCAGTCGGCGGGTGTCGCAAAGGCAGAGTTCCTGCGCGCTGAATATGCGTTGGATCGCCCCATGTGGGAACAATACCTGATCTGGATGGGTTTCTGGCCCGGACCGCACGGGTTTTCGGGGTTGATCCAGGGCAATTATGGCTGGTCTTTTGAATTCGACCGCCCCGTTTCCGAAATCGTCGGTGACACGCTTTGGTTGACGGTTGTGGTCAATCTGGCTGCGATCCTGTTTGTCTATGCCGTGGCACTACCATTGGGCGTTATCGCCGCCGCGCGGTCCCGGACATGGATCGATTATACCTCGGCCTTCGTGGGGTATCTGGGGCTGGCAACGCCGAACTTTTTGCTGGCGCTGATCCTGTTCTACTACGGCCACCAGTATTTCAACCTGCCGATCGGGGGCTTGATGGATCCAAGTTTCGAAGGCCAGCCGATGAGTTGGGAGAAACTGAAATCCATCCTCATCCACCTGATCGTACCGACCTTCGTCATCGGCACTTCAGGCGCGTCGGCGATGATGCAGCGTCTGCGCGCGAACATGCTGGACGAGTTGGGCAAGCCCTATGTGGAAACCGCCATCGCGAAGGGCATGGCCCCGTCACGGATGCTGACCAAGTATCCGCTGCGGGTGGCCTTCAACCCCTTTGTCGCCGATATCGGCAACCTGCTGCCATCGATGGTGTCCGGCTCGGTTCTGGTATCGGTCGTTCTGGGGTTGCAAACCATCGGCCCTACATTGCTGACTGCTTTGAAGACGCAGGATCAGTTCCTGTCAGCGTTCATCCTGATGTTCGTCGCCCTGCTGACGCTGATCGGCACGATGATTTCGGATATCCTGCTGGTGATGCTGGATCCGCGCATTCGGTATGAGGGGCGCGAAGCATGACTAACCGTCCTGACAACCGCTACGTCGATGATGCGCCGTTTGATCCGCAGGCCTCGATTCAGCAACTGGAACGCGCCGATCTGGATGCCCCCAACTGGGTTCTGGTCTGGCGCAAGTTCAAAACCCACAAGCTGGGCCTGATCTCGGGTATCTTCCTGCTGTTTTGTTATCTTATGCTGCCCTTTGCGGGGTTTGTTGCGCCTTACGGGCCAAATGACCGAAACGGAGAGCACCTGTACGCGCCGCCACAATCGGTAAACTGGTTTCACGAGGGTGAGTTCATCGGCCCCCACGTTTACCCGATCGTCGCCGAAGCGGACCTTGAAACCTTCCAATGGAAGTTCGTCCCCGACACGGAAGACCCGCGCCCGATCCGGTTCTTCTGCGAAGGCTCTGAATACAAGCTGGCCGGTTTCATACCGTCCGACACACACCTGTTCTGCCCGCCGGAAGGAACCACGCTGTTCCTGTGGGGATCCGACCGGCTGGGCCGAGACATCTTCAGCCGTATTCTCTATGGCGCGCAGTTGTCTCTGACGGTGGGTCTGATCGGTATCTCGGTGTCCTTCTTTCTTGGCATCCTGTTCGGTTCGATGGCCGGCTATTTCGGCGGGCGTATCGACTGGACCATCAACCGTGTCATCGAAATCCTGCGTTCGTTGCCGGAACTGCCGCTGTGGCTGGCCCTTTCTGCCGCCGTGCCTTCGAACTGGAGCCCGGTCGCGGTGTTCTTCATCATTTCGATCATTCTGGGCATCCTTGACTGGCCGGGCCTGGCGCGCTCGGTTCGCGCGAAATTCCTGTCTTTGCGGGAAGAGGAATACGTCAGAGCCGCCGAGATGATGGGCGCAAGTTCGGGCCGTGTGATCCGCAAGCACCTGCTGCCCAACTTCATGTCGCACCTGATTGCATCGGCCACATTGTCGATCCCGGCCATGATTCTGGGGGAAACGGCGCTCAGCTTTCTTGGCCTCGGCCTGCGCGCACCTGCGGTCAGTTGGGGCGTGATGCTGAATGACGCGCAGAACCTCGCTTCGATCGAGATCTATCCCTGGACGGCAATCCCGATGCTGCCGATCATTGTCGTGGTGTTGGCGTTCAACTTCCTTGGTGACGGGCTGCGCGACAGTCTCGACCCCTATCAGCAATGAGTCTTCTGGCCACGCTTCCCGCTGCTGACAGCTATCACAGGGTCGGTGCCGGTGTTCTGCCAAGCGCCTTCGCCGTTTCCGAACTGGCCACCGCCAGTTTCGCAGCCGTGGGGCGGGAAATGGCCCGGTTGATCCAGGCTCTCAACCTGTCTCCGAAGACACCTGAGGTCACAATCGATCACCGGCTGGCATCTCTGTGGTTCGGCTATTCCTTCAAGCCGGATGGTTGGGACATGCCCAGTTTGTGGGACCCGGTCGCGGGCGATTACAAAGCCGCGGATGGCTGGATCAGGCTGCACACAAACCTGCCCCGCCATCGCTCTGCCGCGTTGAAAGTCCTTGGTACCCGGCCAGAGCGTGAAGCCGTGGTAAAAGCCGTCAGGTCTTGGGCAATATCGGATCTGGAAACGGCGGTTGTTGCCGAAGGTGGGGTGGCCGCTGCCATGCGCAGCCGAGTGGAATGGCTTGATCATCCGCAAGGCCGCGCCGTGTCGCGCGACCCATTGATCGGATGGCAGGGACCGCGCTATGTCAATTTGCGCGACAGACCTCAGGCAACCCCTGATCGGCCTCTGGCAGGGTTGCGGGTGCTTGATCTGACACGTGTTCTGGCCGGTCCGGTTTCAACGCGTACGTTGGCCGGTTTTGGGGCCGAAGTTCTGCGCATCGACCCACCTGGCTGGGATGAACCGGGGGTGATCCCTGACATCTCGCTGGGGAAACACTGCGCCTATCTTGACCTGAAATCCGAAACCGGCCTTGAACGTCTGCACGGGCTGTTGTCTCAGGCCGATGTGTTCGTACACGGGTATCGGCCCGGCGCGCTGGATGCACTGGGATTGACACGGGCCAAACGTGACGAGCTGGCTCCGAACCGGATCGAAGTCACGCTGGATGCCTATGGTTGGCAAGGTCCATGGTCGACCCGGCGCGGGTTTGACAGCCTTGTCCAGATGAGCGCGGGTATCGCCCATGCCGGGATGGGTTGGGCGAACGCGGACAAGCCGACCCCGTTGCCGGTTCAGGCTCTGGACCACGCAACGGGCTACCTGATGGCTGCTGCCGTCCTGTCCGCGCTGGCCGAGGCCGCATCGGGCAATTCCATCATGCACGCACATCTCTCTCTGGCGCGTACCGCCGAACTTCTGGCCGTGCTCGGCAAGGACGAAGCAGAAACCGCGCCCATCAGCCCGGCAACAACAGATTACGGCACGGCGACAGAGACTTCCGGCTGGGGGCCGGGCCATCGCCTCAACCCTGCGCTGAGGGTCGGCGAAGCGACGATGCGTTGGGATTTGCCTGCGTCGAAACTGGGCGCTTCGGACCCTGTCTGGCCCTTCACCGCCAACTGACCATCCGCCGCGCGGGACGCGCGGCCGGGCCCAAGGCTTTGGGTGGCGTCTCGTCAGAGACGCAGTCCAAAGCGACGGGAGCGCCCCTAACGATCATCGCCGCCTGGCCCGATATCGTCCAGATAATCCTCATCAATCGCCGCCTGCACCGCACCTGTCACGGCCTCACGTTGTTTGGGCGTCAGGTCATCGGCCTCTTTGCCATCCGCCAACCTCACGGTGACTTCGCGATGCGCGAATTTGATGCCTTCCCGCGCGAACAGCTCGCGAATCTCCTGATAGACCCTCTTGCGTACCAGCCACTGATCGCCCGGTTTGGTCATGAACTTGACCCGGATGATCATCGCTGAATCCTGCATTTCGATAACACCCTGGGACTTCAGCGGCTGTATGAAGTTTTCGCCGATCACAGGATCGCTCAGCAATTCCTGCCCCAGCTTCTTGATCAGCTTTCGCACCTTTTCCACGTCGGTGTCATAGGTCACGCGCAGCGGCAGTTTCATGATCACCCAGTCACGGGAATAGTTCGTCAGAACCTTGATTTCGCCAAAAGGAATCGTGTTCAGCGCGCCAAGATGGTGACGCAGTTGGAAGGACCGGACCGAGATTTTCTCGACCGTTCCCTTGACGTCTCCGATATCAATGTACTCACCCTTCCGAAAGGCATCATCCATCAGGAAAAACGCCCCTGAAAAGATGTCTCGCACCAGTGTTTGAGACCCGAAGCCAACGGCCAGACCAACCACACCGGCACCTGCAAACAACGGGCTGACATTGATACCAAGTTCCATGAGAACGATCAGCATGATCGTCACGACCACAACGGCCAGAATAGCGCCGCGGAACAATGGCAGCAGTGTCGCCAGACGGCTTTGGCCGCCTTCTCCGCCCTCATCGCCCAGTTCGGCCTCGGAGCCATCATCGACTTCTTCCGCTATTTTGCTGTCGATCCAGATCCGAAAGAAATGAAACAGAATATAGCCGATGAAGATGATGACCATCACGTCCAGCATGCGTGCAATCGGCAGGTCCTCGCTCCAGTCCGCATCGGGATACCAAATCACCACAAGGGCATAGGCACCGATCACAAAGGCCAGAATTCCAGCCACCCGGCGGGCCAGATCTTCATAGGTCAGAAGATACTGTTTGCGCTGTTCTGCCTCGGGCGTTTCCACGGGCTCTGCATCTGCTTCGGCAGCGGCGGTTTCTTCGTTTATCTCGTTGATCCTGCGTGAACGGTCAAAATACCGCTCCAGCACGTAGTTCATTGCACCATAGGCAACGACGACGGACATGAAGATCATATAGCTGCTTGCGATCAGCGGCAGCGGCGTGGGGTTCTCCAGTGCAAGATCAACCGCCAGACGGAACCAGCTGAACACGACATAGACGATCAGTGCAGGCGCCCAGCCGAAGGATACGAACCGCAACAACCAGGACACCTGATCCGGCGCTCGTCCGCCACGGATTGCATTTGAAATGGCCCGGGCATTGAACAGGATCATCAGAATATTGCCCAAAGCGCCCACCATTGTCAGGCAGCCATAGACCATGGCGTAGACGTTGTAGTTCAGCCCGAAATCCGCAACCCAGGTCGAAAACAGAACAACCGTGATGTCATAGGTCGCGAGTGCCGAAGCCCACAGATACAGTCGCTTGGCATCCCGGTCCGAGAACGGTGGCAGCCGGTATTGACTCAGGTAGGGTGACAAAACCATCCGCCACAGATCGGACACCGTGCGCGACAGGAAGAACGCCGTGAAGATCGCCGTGACCGTGAACTGGATCGAGATATCGTCTGCTTCGCCAAAAAACAGATATCCGACGATCAGGGCCATGAGCATGGCAAATATGGTCGCTCCGATACCCATCAGGAACCGGAACAGAAGGAAAGGCATCTTTTCACGGTAGCCCTGCGGTTCATCCTTGATCCGCGCAACAACCCAGCGGCGCGCGATGCGTTTTCCGTAAATCTCGATAGACAGCCAGCGCCCCAACAGCAGGAACAGGATGTTCCAGCCCAGAACTTCCACATAGGTCTGAATGCGACCGTCCGGACTGGTCTGACGCAGGACATACTTCACTTCGAACACCGAATACGGCAACGCCTCGAGCCGGGACTGCATGGACTCACGGAATTTCGAGAACCGCTCCTGCGCCTTCATCAGCTGCGATCCCTCACCCATGGGATTGTTCGAATCGCCCGCCGCATCACCCGTGCCCGCATCCGTGCTGCCGGCTGTTGTCACAACCTGCCCGGCGCTGTCGATGACGATCACACTTGCCCCGGCTTCACTGGCCGCGCGAATTGCCGCCGCCAAATCACTTTCTTGCGTGGCTTCAGACGAACTGCCCGAGCTATACCCCGGAATCAAGGACGACTGCGCTGAGACGCTGACCGGAAGTGCCAGAACAAAAGCCCAAAAAGCCAGAAATACTGCGGCCGGAAAGGTGTGTTTCATAGGGTTTTGTATCCAGTTTTTCCGATAGCGGTCAGATTACAGAAGCGTTTCAGGCAGTTCAAACACTCGGGCGCGCCCTGCTCAATATCGTGTTCCGGCGTGTTCTTGGCGCACCGCCTGATTCCGGATGTTTTCAATCTGGCCAAAATTGAATATGAACGGAGTTTGAAGGCCCTGCCCCTTTGCCAGTTCACCGGTTCTTTTGCGATCCCTCTCAAGCCTTGGTGCGACATGACGCGAAACCGTCAATATGCTGTTGCCAAATCGCAATGCTTGGAACATTTGCGGAAGAGCATTTCCTCCTTTGGCAAGCGTGACGGGGATATATACAGTAACGCTTGCAAACGCGCGGATTTCGAACCGGGATCAAGAAGACAGGCAACACGATGAGCCTAGGCAAAACCAATTCCAAACCGGGCCGCGCGCCGCGTATCCTGTTTTACAGTCACGACACGTTCGGACTGGGCCATCTTCGCCGGTCTCGGGCCTTGGCGGCCGCGATCACGCAGGCGGACCAAAGCGCGTCGGCGCTGATCCTGACGGGATCACCCGTGGCCGGACGGTTTACCTTTCCCCGTCGCGTTGATCACGTGCGCCTGCCCGGTGTCACCAAACGCGCAGACGGGTCTTATGCTGCACGCACGATCGGAATGGGCATCGAAGAAGTGACCGAATTGCGGTCGGGTCTGATTCAAACCGCTGTTCAGCAGTTCGACCCCGATGTTCTGATCGTCGACAAGGAACCGACGGGGTTCCGGGGTGAGCTGCTGCCGACACTGAAATACCTGCAAAAGAACTGCGGAACCAAAATGGTGCTTGGGCTGCGCGATGTTCTAGATGAACCCGAAGTCCTGGCCGCCGAGTGGGCGCGCAAGGAAGCCGTTGAAGCCACCGAACGGTTTTATCACGAAATCTGGGTTTACGGCTTGCAGTCGATTCATGACCCCACACAGGGGTTGCCGCTGAGCGCTGCGGCGCAGTCCCGCATCCACTGGACAGGATATCTGCGCCGCGATCTTGGTCCGGTCGGCGAGCCTCCGCAACAACCCTATATCCTGATCACGCCCGGCGGTGGCGGCGACGGCAAGGCGATGGTCAATCTTGTCTTGTCTGCATATGAAAAAGATCCGGATCTGTCGCCGCGCGCGGTTTTGGTCTACGGCCCCTTCCTGTCTGGCGAGTTGCGCGAAGATTTCGAAACCCGCGTTGCCGCATTGAACGGTCGCGTCACCGCCGTTGGTTTCGAATCCCAGATCGAAACACTGTTTGCAGGCGCCGAAGGCGTCGTCTGCATGGGCGGCTACAACACGTTCTGCGAGGTTCTGTCCTTTGACAAACGCGCCGTCATCGTCCCGCGCACCACGCCCCGTCTGGAACAGTGGATACGGGCCTCGCGTGCAGAAGGGCTGGGCCTTGTCCGAATGCTGGATGAAAACCGGGATGGCCTGACGCCCGAGGCGATGATCCGCGCCATTCGGGAACTGCCGCACCAGTCCCTGCCGTCCCAAGCCATCCAGAGCGGATTGCTGGACGGGCTGGACTATGTCACCGACCGCATCGAGAGCCTGCTGACCTGGGAACAGGAACGAGCCACCGGATGACCTCAGATTTTCCTAGATTGGCGGTTGTGGTCAAAGGCTGGCCACGACTGTCTGAAACTTTCATTGCGCAGGAACTTGTCGCCTTGCTGGATGCCGGGCATCATTTTGACATCTGGTCTTTGCGGCACCCGACCGACACGAAACGCCATCCTTTGCATGACCGTTTCACAGGGCAGGTCCGATACCTTCCCGAGTATCTTCATGACGAACCCAAACGGGTCTGGGCGGCACGGGCTTTGGCCCAAACGCTTCCCGGTTACGACAGGGCCTATCGGATCTGGCGTCAGGACTTGAAGCGCGACCCGACACCCAATCGCATCCGCCGGTTTGGGCAAGCCTGTGTTCTGGCCGCTGAATTGCCTGCCCGGACGCAAGGGTTGTACGCTCATTTCATGCACACGCCGTCTTCCGTTGCCCGTTACGCCGCCATCATGCGCGGATTGCCGTGGAGTTTTTCGGCTCATGCCAAGGATATCTGGACGTCGCCGGATTGGGAAAAACGTGAAAAGCTGCAAGCCGCATCCTGCGGGGCCACGTTCGGCGCCACCTGCACGGCCATCGGAGCCGAGCATCTGCGCAGCCTGGCCGATGACCCCAAGCGCGTGGACCTGATCTATCACGGTTTGGACCTGTCTCGCTTTCCCAAGCCCCCAACGCGAAACCTGCGGGCTGCGGGCAGTCCTTTTCACATGATTTCCGTCGGGCGGCTGGTCGAGAAAAAAGGCTTCGATCGTCTGATCGCGGCCTTTGCATTGCTGCCCGATGACCTGAACTGGCACTGGACCCATATCGGCGGTGGCGTGTTGGGTGACGCTTTGCGGGCACAGGCGAACGCAGCCGGCATCGCGAACCGGATCACCTGGAAAGGGGCCTGCGACCAGCCCGAAGTCATCGAAGCGATGCGTGATGCCGACCTGTTCGTTCTGCCCAGCCGCATCGCGAAGGACGGAGACCGCGACGGGTTGCCGAATGTGCTGATGGAGGCCGCGTCTCAGCTGTTGCCAATCCTGTCGACTCCGGTCTCGGCGATCCCCGAATTTATTGAAACCGGAACACATGGGGTTTTGTCCGATGACGACCCCTCTGCACTTGCAGAGGCCATGGAACGTTTGTCAGCCAATCCGCAGCAAGCGTCAAAGATGGCGCATGCGGCCTATGATCGCCTGATCGCCGAGTTCCGGATGGCCCCCGGCATCGCACGGCTGTCTGAACGCCTCAATTCCATGTGCATGGAAAACGCGTAATGGCGCGGGTCGCGTTTTATGCCCCGATGAAATCTCCTGACAGCCCGAAACCTTCGGGCGACCGTGAAATGGCCCGGAATCTGATGCAGGCGCTGACCGCCGAGGGTGATACGGTCGATCTGGCGTCCGACTTGCGCATCTATGACAAAAGCGGCGACGAAGACCTGCAACATACCCTGAGGCGCGCAGCAGAAGAAGAAGCGAAACGACTTGTCGCTGACATGCCATCAGATACAGGTCTGTGGGTGACCTACCACAACTATTACAAGGCACCTGACCTGCTGGGCCCTCGGGTTTGCAAGGCGCGTGGCATTCCCTATGTGCAGCTGGAAAGCACCCGCGCATCAAGCCGGTTAAGCGGGCCGTGGGCTGAGTTTGCCAGGGCTGCGCATCAGGCCTGCGATGCAGCGGATGTGATCTTTTATCACACGGCCAACGACCTGATCACTTTGGAGCGGGATCGTTTTGGCGATCAGGCTTTGGTCGAATTGCCTCCGTTCCTGCCAATGGCCGAATTGCCCCCCGCCGCCATCGGGGGCAAACCCATGCTGACCGTCGGCATGATGCGGCATGGGGACAAGCTGGCGTCCTATCAGATATTGTCCGAAGCCCTGGCGCATTTGATCGGGGACTGGCACCTCAACATCGCAGGAGACGGCCCGGCGCGCAGGCAGGTTGAGGCCCTGATGGCACCATTCGGACAGCGGGTGCGTTTTCTGGGTCAGCTTGACCGAGAAGAACTGCAACGCGCCTATCAACAGTCATCTCTGCTTGCATGGCCCGGAGTGAAGGAGGCTTACGGGATGATTTACCTTGAGGCGCAGGCCGCGGGATTGCCTGTCGTCGCGCAGGATCGGCCCGGTGTACGCGATGTTCTGTCCCCTGCGGCCTATCCGTCTGTCGAAAGCGGTGCCAGGGGATTTGCGGAAGGCATGCAAGCGCTTCTTTCGGATTCCATGCTGCGCCACTCTCTCGGCGCTGCGGCACGCAACTACGTGGCAGAGCGCCACCTGATGCCACAGGCGACCGAGCGCTTGTGGGCAACCCTCCGACCCCTGCTGAAGGACGCATCATGACCCGGCTTGCACTGCTCCGCCACGGGCACACCCATTGGAACCGCGCGGGACGGATCCAGGGGCGCAGCGACATACCGCTGGACGATGACGCCCGAGCCGAATTGGCGGGCTTTGGATTGCCGCAGGACTGGGCCAGGGCTGACATCTGGTCCAGCCCCCTGCACCGCGCCAGTGAGACGGCGCGGATTGTGACAGGTCGCGACCCGAACACCTCGGACGCGTTGACCGAGATGAACTGGGGCGATTGGGAAGGTCAGCGCGGGGTTGACCTGATCGCGGACACATCCAGCGGATATCGTAACATCGAGAGTTGGAGCTGGGGTTTCCGCCCACCAAACGGGGAAAGCCCGGCCGAGGTTCGGGACAGGCTTGACCCGTGGCTGTCCGAGTTGCGGCAAGATACGGTTGCGGTCTGCCATATCGGTATCATGCGGGTCATTCTGGCTCAGGCCTGGGGTTGGAATTTTGAAGGGCCTGCCCCCTTTAAGATCAAACGCAATCGGCTGTATATCGTCGACATGAAAACAATGACCGCCGCCGCCGACCCCGTTCGCCTGATCAAACGCGAGGCCCCGCAATGAAGGTGATGATCATCGTCACGCACCTGTTGGGCACTGGGCATCTCAGCCGGGCGCTGACATTGGGGCGGGCCTTTCGGGATGATGGTCACGACGTCATGGTCGTGACCGGTGGCATGCCCGCGCCGCAATTGGACAACACGGGCATGACCCTGTTCGGCTTGCCGCCGCTCAGGTCAGACGGAACCAACTTCACCCGTTTGCTGACCGAAAGCGGCGACGAGGCTGACGCGGCCTATCACGCCGCGCGTGAGGCCGCCCTGGTGCAGGCGGTGAACAGCTTCCAGCCTCAGATCCTGATCACCGAGCTTTACCCCTTTGGCCGACGATCACTGTCGGCCGAGTTCGATGCGGCCCTGAATGCGGCGATCGCGTTGCCTGAGCGTCCCGTCATTCTCGGATCGATCCGGGACATTCTGGCTCCGCCCTCCAAACCTGCCAAAGTCGAGCGCGCGGATGAAATCGTGTCCCGGTATTATGACGGCATTCTGGTTCATTCCACCGAAAGCGTTACGCCCCTGTCGGTCAGCTGGCCGGTGTCGGAGCGACTGGCCAAGCGACTTCACTACACTGGCTTTGTGGCGCCTGCATTGCCCCGACCGCACCCCGACGCGGCGGGTCAGAATGAAATCCTGGTCAGCGCTGGCGGCGGATCCGTTGGGCAACCGATCTTTCGCGCGGCCATCGAGGCCGCCCGAAAGATGCCCAACAGGCGCTGGCGCCTGCTGGTCGGTGGAACGGATGCGAAGGCGCGGATCGCGGAATTGTCCCGGATGGCCGAAGGAGCTTCGGTTGTTCTGGAACCTGTGCGGCCGGATTTCCGCCAGATGCTGCCCCTTGCAGCGGCATCGGTAAGCATGTGCGGCTACAACACTGCCATGGATATCCTTCAAAGTGGTACCGCCGCCGTGTTTGTGCCTTTCGACGACGGCAAAGAGGTGGAACAGGGGCTGCGCGGGCAGAGCCTGTCCGATCTGCCCGCAATCGAAGTTCTGGAAAGCAGAGCGTTGAGCGGGGCGGCATTGGCGCAGGCGGTGGAGCGTGTCCTGGCCGACGGCCCCCGTGTACAACAGGATTTCGGTTTTGACGGGGCCATCCAATCCGTTCACATCGCCAAGCGCCTGCTGGAGCAGCGTACATGAACCCCGACTGGCGCCCACTTGATATCGAGTTGAACCATTGGCGTGCCGAAAGCTTGCCCTTGCCTCTGTGGTGGCGCGATGATGATGCCATTGCGCCAACACCGCAATTGGACCGCCTTTCCGGGCTGGCCGACAAACTGGGCCTGCCCGTGCATCTGGCCGTCATCCCACGCGACGCGACGCCTGCGCTGGCGGAATACGTTGCCGGGCGCACGTCACTTGTTCCGGTCGTGCACGGGTGGGCGCATACAAACCATGCGCCCCGTGGTGAGAAGAAGGCCGAGTTTCGGCTCGACCGTCCGCTGGACGTGATGGTGACGGATGCGCAGGCCGGGATGGCGCGTCTTCGGTCCCTGTTTGGTGACAATGTGCGACAGATGTTCGTGCCCCCCTGGAATCGCATTGCGCCCGAGATGGCCAAACAGTTGCCAAAGCTGGGATACCGCATCCTGTCCACCGCAACGCCCCGCAAATCGCGTCTGGCCGCACCGGGGCTTGAGCAGATCAACACCCACCTTGACCCGATCGACTGGCGCGGGTCGCGTGGCTTGATCTCACCCGATGCCCTGATCGCACAGACTGTTGGTCTTCTGCGAGACCGACGCGAAGGCCGTTCAGACAACACCGAGCCCTTTGGCATATTGACCCATCATCTGGTCCATGACCAGGGCATCTGGGCCTTTACCGAGGCCCTGCTGAACAAATTGCTGAGCGGGCCTGCCACAGCCTGGATCGCGCCAAAGAACGAATGAGGACATCACCATGAGCCGATTGGATTCCATGCTGCGCCGACTGACGGCACAACGTGACGGACTGAACTGGGCAGCCGAGCGGATCAGCGGTCAGCCGGGCGATGTGCTGGACATGGGGTTGGGCAATGGCCGCACCTATGATCACCTGCGTGAAATCCTGCCAGAACGCCGGATCTGGGTGATGGACCGGGTCCTGCAATGCCATCCGGACAGCACCCCCCCGGCCGAGGATTTCCTGATGGGTGAAGCCGAACCAATGCTGCACAGACTGGTAGCCGGCGGGCATCGGATCGCGCTGGCGCATTACGATTTCGGACGCGGCATCAAGCACGAGGACGTTGCCGAAGCAGAGCGGCTCAGCCCGCTGATCGCGAAAGTCATGCAGCCCGGAGGGTTGTTGATTTCAGGTCAGCCCCTGATCGGCTTTGCCCAGATCCAGGGGCCCAGGACAATCGCCCCGGACCGTTACCTGTTCTACACGGCCTGATTACGCCACGCGTCGACCGCGCACCCAGACCGAACTCGGGACGGGTACACCCGCGCGCATCCGGAAGCGGATGACATCAGCGCGGGCGCCGGCGCGCAGTTCACCCCGTTCCTCCAACCCTGCCGCCCGAGCCGGAGCCAGCGTTACCGTCTTCATCCCGCGTGCCATGTCGCCCCAGATTTCGCCCAGCCTAACCGCCGACAGCAACAAGGCCGACGGCACATAATCCGAAGACAGGATGTCCAGATACCCAAGCTGGGCCAGCTCACAGGCCGCAACATTGCCAGAATGCGATCCCCCACGGATTATGTTCGGCGCACCCATCATGATCTGAATGTCGTTTTCGTGGCAGGCGCGTGCCGCCTCGACGGTCGTGGGGAACTCGGCCAGACGGATGCCGTGACCTGCGGACACTTTCACCTGATCTTCCGTCGTGTCGTCATGGCTGGCCAATACTGCTCCGAAACGGCAGGCCGCCTTGACAGCTTCGGCCTCGTGCAGATCGCCATTGCGATCTCGAAGCCCTTTCAGTTGCGCCACGTGCTGAAAGTACATGTCATCGTCCATGGCATATTTGGCTTTCAGATAGGTTTCCAGCTTGCCCATATCGCGAAACTGACGCTGTCCGGGTGTGTGATCCATTATGGACACAAGCCCAACCCTGTCTTCCGGTCCAAATTCGTTCAGCTCTTCAACCAGAGTTTCCGAACACACCTCGGCCCGCAAGTGCAGAAAGTGGCTGATCTTGAGCGCGTCCTGTTCGCGCAGGTCCCACAACTCCTGCGACAGGCCACGGGCGTACTTCCCGTACCGCCGCGCGCCCGACGGGATCGATCCAACCCGCATGGCATCGAACACTGTCGTGATACCGGTGCTGGCCAATTCCGCATCATGCGCAAGAATGGCGGCGGCATGGGGCCAGTTCACCTGTGGACGCGGTTGAATGTGACGTTCAAGGTTGTCCGTGTGCAACTCGACAAGGCCGGGGCTGACATAGTCGCCCTCGCAGTCTATCGCACCCGCGGGAACCCCGTTTCCGGTGTCGACTTCAGCGATGGTCCCACCCACAATCCGGACACTGCCGGTTACGGTTTCATGCGGCAATACAAGCGTGGCATTGGCAAGGATCAAGTCTTCTGTCATCTGAACTTCACGCATGTTGAGACCGAGGCAGGCCACGCAAACGGAGGCCGATATGACATTCACGCGATACGCGATCTATTTTGCGCCACCGGCGGGCGCGGAATGGGCGAAATTTGCAACCAGCTGGCTGGGTTGGGACATGGAGGCGGGAAAGCCGGTTGCCCATCCGATTGTCGAAGGCATCGACGTTGCCGCTGTCACGGAGGTGCCGCGCAAGTACGGGCTGCACGCGACGCTGAAGCCACCGTTCAGACTGCGCGACGGCAAAACGTTCGAAGCCCTGCAAGAGGCGTGCATCTCGCTCGCCTCCCGCCAACCGACTGTGTCGCTGGGTGGCCTCGAGATCGCTCGGTTTGGCCGTTTTCTGGCCTTGCGCCCGCTGGGTGAGACGCGGGCGTTGAATGCGCTTGCCGCGGCCTGTGTTCGGGAACTGGACAGTTTTCGTGCGCCCACCTCCGAGGCCGCACTGGCCCGCCGCCGCGCCGCCGGGTTGACCCCAGAGCAAGACGCCAACCTGGTTCAGTGGGGCTATCCTTACGTACTGAACGCGTTCCGCTTTCACATCACGCTGAGCGGCAAGCTGGACAAACCAACCCTGAGAGCAACTCGAAACGCGCTGCAAACCCATCTGGCCCCATTGCTGCCGCAGCCCTTCCAGATCACGGATCTGGCCCTTGCGGGCGAGGCTGAGGACGGGCGGTTTCACCTGATCCATCGCTACGCGCTCTCCGGTTGAAGCTGCGACAGGATTTCGGCAACCGTATCTTCCATCGCACCAGAGTTGTCGATTTCCAAGACCCGGTTCAAACCGTTGGGCAAAGACGTTTGGGCCCGGTCCAGACGCCGCGTCTGTTCCGCCTTGCTTTCCCGCCCTCTTAAGGACAGGCGTTCGGACAGAACCTCGGGCTTTGCCGTCAGGGAAATCACGATCAGATCACCAAACACTTCCTGCGCCTGAAGCAACACCGTTCGTGACAGGTTGACCAGAACGGCCTCGGCCACCTGCCGCTGCCGCGTGATCGTCTTCGGTACGCCGTAACAAAGCCCATGCGCATGCCAACTCAGCGCAAACGCACCATCCCGTTCCATCCGCTGAAATGTTTGGACCGAGACCCGGTCGAAATCTTCGCCGTCTTCGCCTTCGGGGCGGGTAATCACCCGCCGCAGTTGCTGAACACCCGACGCCCGGGCCACCAACGCGTTCATTACACTGTCCTTTCCGACACCCGAAGGGCCGACGACCGCTATGACCGGAGCAAGCGTCATGCAGCCTTCCCCGGCGTGAAGTCCGAGACATCGACCTCGCGGTCACAGACCCGTTCGCGTGCGTCGAGATCATGAAAAATCCCGACAATCGTCACGCCCTTGTTCTTGGCCTCTTCGATCAGGGACAAAACGGTTTCCCGGTTCTGTGCATCCAGGCTTGCCGTCGGTTCATCCAACAGCATTGCCGGATATTCGGGCGCAAAGCCCCGCGCGATGTTCACTCTTTGCTTTTCGCCGCCCGAGAAGGTCGTTGGGCTGAGGGTCCACAGGCGTTCGGGAATATTCAGCCGTTTCAGCAACCCGGCTGCCCTGTCCATTGCCACTTGTCTGTCACAGCCCACGGCCAGCAGCGGCTCGGCCACAACGTCCAGCGTCGGCACCCGGGGCACGACCCGCAGGAACTGGCTGACATAGCCCAAAGTGTCACGACGCAGCAACAGGATCTGTCGCGGTTCAGCCCGGGCCACGTCCAACCCGGCAACCAGCACCTGACCAGAGGCCGCCAGATAGTTGCCGTAGATCACCCGCATCAGCGTGGATTTGCCTGCGCCCGACGGCCCGGTCAGGGCGACGCACTCACCCGGCTCCGCTTTCAGAGACGCGCCTTTCACCACCGGGATCGTGGCGCCGCCCTGATTGTGCAGGGTGAAGCTTTTGCTGACATCAACAAGTTCAATCATCGCTTCATCTTTCCCCAAAGCCTCAAACCTGCAAAACGCTGGATACCAGCAACTGCGTATAGGCATGTTGCGGGTCGTCCAGTACCTGATCCGTCAGCCCGGCCTCGACCACGCGACCGCGTTTCATCACCATCAACCGGTCCGCTAGCAGACGCACCACGGCAAGATCATGGGTGACGATGATCGCACTCAACCTCATTTCACGCACGAGTCCGCGCAACAAATCCAGTAAACGCGCCTGCACCGACACATCCAGACCACCAGTCGGTTCGTCCATGAACACCAGCCGAGGACCTGTCACCAGATTGCGCGCAATCTGCAAACGTTGCTGCATCCCGCCCGAAAACGCGCTGGGGCGGTCATCGACGCGGCTCTCGTCAATTTCGACCCGGCTCAGCCAGTCAATGGCCTTACCCCGAATGCTGCCATAGTGGCGTTCGCCGACGGCCATCAGCCGCTCGCCTATGTTGCCTCCTGCGCTGACAGACATCCGCAACCCGTCGCGCGCGTGTTGATGGACAAAGGCCCAGTCGGTGCGGCTCAGCATCCGGCGCTCTGGCTCGGACATTGTGACCGTATCGACCGGGCCGTCTGCACGGGTATCAAAAATCACCTGCCCGGCGTCAGGCTTCAGAAGACCGGCCATACAGTTGAGCAAGGTCGACTTGCCGGACCCACTTTCACCAACGATTCCCATCACTTCTCCGGGGAAGAGATCAAAATTCACATCCGCGCATCCGATCCGGCGGCCATAGCGTTTTTCAACGCCCTTGACTTGCAACAAAGGAGTCATTGCGCGTTCTTTCCGGCCAATCGGCCTGCATGCCCCGCCTCACGGAGTGACCGGCAGTAATCCGTGTCGGAACAGACAAACATCCGGCTGCCCGCGTCATCCATGATGACCTCATCCAGATAGCTGTCTTCGGCCCCGCACAGGTCGCAGGGATGATCGGCCTTGGTGGCCTCGAACGGATAGTCCTCGAAATCGAGGCTCACGACCCTGGTATGCGGTGGCACCGCATAAATGCGCTGCTCGCGCCCGGCGCCAAACAGCTGGATCGCGTCCATCTCAAGCTTTGGATTGTCGAATTTCGGAATTGGGGACGGGTCCATCACATAGCGCCCCGACACCTTCACCGGATAGGCATAAGCGGTCGAAATCGCCCCGTGCTGGCTGATATCCTCGTACAGTTTCACATGCATCAGCCCGTATTCCTCAAGACTGTGCATCTTGCGCGTCTCGGTCTCGCGCGGTTCCAGAAAGCGCAGAGGTTCCGGAATCGGCACCTGATAAACTATGATCTGGTCTTCGCGCAACTTCGTCTCGGGGATGCGGTGGCGGGTCTGAATGATTGTGGCCTTTTCCGTCTTTTCCGTGGTGGCGACCCCTGCGGTGTTTTCAAAGAACTTGCGGATGGATACGGCGTTGGTCGTGTCGTCTGCGCCCTGATCGATCACCTTGAACGTATCCTCGGGCGTCAACACAGCGGCTGAAACCTGTACGCCCCCGGTACCCCAGCCATAGGGCATCGGCATCTCGCGACTGGCAAACGGCACCTGGTACCCCGGGATGGCCAAGCCTTTGAGGATCGCCCGGCGGATCATCCGCTTGGTTTGCTCGTCCAGATAGGCGAAATTGTATGCGCTCATAAGCAGCCTCTTTCTGCAAGAGCACGTTCCAGCGCGTGCGGCGCGGAGAAGTGGATCCCATCCATGCCCACAGCACGCGCGCCTTCGACATTGTGCAGCCCGTCATCGATGAAAATGCAGTTCTCAGGTAAAAGCCCGGCCCGCTTGCACAGCAGATTGAAAATCTCTGGCTGAGGCTTCAAAAGCTTCTCCTGCCCCGACACGACGGTGACACCAAACACTTCGCCCAATTCAGGATGTGCCCCCACTCCGACAGGCCAGGTTTCCGCTGACCAATTGGTGATCGCGTGAACCGGAGTGCCCTTTTCTTTCAACCGATAGAGCACCTGCCAGGTCCCCTCGATCTTTTGCGGAACGGTTCTGGCATAACGTTCAACGTAAACACTGAGGCGCTGCCGATCTTCCGCATTATCCAGTTCAGCGGCCAGATCGGCGAACATCTCTCCTCCATCGGCCCTCAGGTTGCGTTCGGGGAAATTGATGCGCGTCAGGAACTCTGTCACCGCCTCGCGGCTGCCCATCTCCTCCAGCCATGCCAGATGCGGATCCCACTGGACCAGCACGTTTCCGATATCAAAAACGACGGCTTTCATTCCACGGCCTCCTCTGACATGCGCTCTTGGGCCTTTCGGCGCAGTTTGCGGAGCAGTTCCAGCTCGGACTGGAAATCGACGTAATGCGGCAGTTTGATATGTTCGAGAAAGCCGGTAGCCTGAATGTTGTCCGCATGGCTCAGGACAAATTCTTCATCCTGCGCGGGCGCGCCCACGTTGTCTTCACCCAACTCTTCCCACCGCAAGGCCCGATCGACCAGTGCCATCGCGATGGATTTTCGTTCAGACTGGCCAAAGACCAGCCCATAGCCGCGCGTGAACTGCGGCGGTTCCGTTTTCGAACCGGTGAACTGGTTCACCGTTTCACATTCGGTCAGCTCGACCTCGCCGATATCGATGGCAAAGCCCAGCTCGGGGATGTCCAGCTCAACCACGACCTTGCCGATACGCAATTCTCCGACAAAGGCGTGGTTGCGGGCGTAACCGCGCTGGGTCGAATAAGCCATGCCCAGCACAAAACCCTCGTCCCCACGGGTCAACGACTGAAGGCGCACCGGGCGGGTGGACGGGAACTCCATCGGTTCACGGGTCAGATCGCCCGGAACGTCATCGCGGGCCGGTTCATCCTGAATGATACCCTCATCCTTCAGGAATGCGGTAATATGCGGCGTCGGTTCCAGCCGCACGGGGCCTTCAGGCGCCTTTGGAATTTCGCCCTCGGCCGCCAGCTTGAAATCCAGCAGTCGGTGGGTGTAGTCGAAGGTTGACCCCAGAACCTGACCACCGGGAACATCTTTGAACGTGGCCGAGACCCGGCGATCACAGGCCATGTCGCCGGTTTTGACGGGATTGGAACAGCCGAAACGAGGCAGGGTCGTGCGGTAAGCGCGGACGAGGAAAATCGCTTCGATCAGATCGCCGCGTGCCTGTTTGATCGCCAGCGCGGCAAGGTCGGGATCGTACAGCGACCCCTCGGCCATGACCCGGTTCACCGCAAGGCTCAACTGTTCACGGATCTGCGCAAGGCTCAGTTCCGCGACATCTGTTGCACCGCGGCGTTCTTCGGCAAGCCACGCATGGGCATTCTCGATGGCTTTTTCGCCTCCTTTGACAGCGACATACATGGCTTACCCCCTGGACCTGATTTGCGTGCTACGCGGCAGAGCCGCGACCGCCTCACCGCAGGTAAAGAAAAAATCACACCCCAAAGGGTAAAGCAGCGCATTGTTCTGAAGAGCCTGAACATCCGGCAGAGAAAGCCGCGCCGTGTCCCGGATGCCGGGGCCGCTCAGAACCGCACCATTCTGCTCCAGCCGCCTGCATTCCACAACAAGCGTCGCGGACCGGTCCGGGTATTCCGGCGTCCCGATACGATAGGTTTTGAGCGGCGCCAATGCATCCCACGTGCCTAGGGCAAAATCAGCCTCTTCCGCCGCCACTATCGGTGCACCCGTGTGAAAGGTCAGCCATTCGCGCACCGAACCGGTATCGGCTTCACCCGCCAGGTGAACATTTGTCTCGGCGTCGCAAAGCGTCAGAAGCAGCGTGCCAGCCGCGACGGACAAGGGCGCAGGTGGTTCACAGCCAGCCAGCGCGCGGATTTCACCCGGACGCGCCATGACGGTCATGGCCGCGCGGAATGCATGTGCCGCGCCGACAGGTGCGTCTATAAAGCCCCCCGAGAACCGCATTTGATCAGGCATCAGTCTTCCCCCCGAGCCAGCGTGAAAAACTCGACCTTGGTGGCCGCTGCCTTTGCGGCGCGCGCTGTCTTGATCGACTGCATTTGCAGCCTCAACGGATCAAGCAGCCGTTCCTGCAAATCATCAGAAGCGACCGTCTGCATCATCGCATCAATCAATGCCGCCGCTTCTGCCTTGGATTTCGACCTGCCCTGAACATATCCGTGACCGACCGTACCATCCTGCAACACGACCGAGCAGCGCGTAACGGTCATTTCGCCCAGGTTGAACAAAGCGCCGGTTCCTCCGATGCGGCCACGCACCATGACACCACCCACTTCGGGCCTGCGCAGCCATTCGAAACTCGGGCAGTCCTGAATGCCGTCCCACAGCGTCATCAGGGCGGCGTCCGGCGCGCGCGCCAGCAGACCCATCCATTCCTTCCGTGCCTTGATCCCGATTTCCGTCTGGTTTGCCATCAAAGCCTCTTGGACAGGTTGTCTACATGAACTATACAACTAGACAAATGTTAACTGACAGGTTGTCAAAACGCAATCTGCGACCGTTTGAAGGTTTGGTGGTGTGAGCAAAACGCCGATCTGGAAAAGTATTGCCCTGCGCCTGACCTCGGACATCGCCGAGGGACGCTATCAAACCGGAGATCGCCTGCCGACCGAAGCCCAGCTGGCCGCCACCTATGGCGTCAACCGCCACACGGTACGGCGCGCTTTGGCTGACATGTCTGATCAGGGTCTGGTGCACGCTCGGCGCGGTGCGGGCGTTTTTGTTGCGGCACGGCCAACGGATTATCCGATCGGCAAAAGGGTGCGCTATCACAAGAACATCTCGGCCAGCGGCAAGATACCGGGCAAGAAAATCCTGGCTTTGACCACGCGCGTCGCCGATGAAGCCGAAGCCGAAGCTCTGGGCCTGAACAAGGGTGATCCAGTGCACGTCTATGACGGATTGTCCCTGGCAGACGGGCAGCCCATAGCCCTGTTTCAGAGCGTTTTCCCCGCGGAACGATTTCCGGATATCTTGCAGACATTGACCGAAACCCAATCTGTCACCAAAGCGCTGCAAGCCTGCGGCGTCAGGGATTACGTCCGCGTGTCGACTCGCCTGACCGCCCGCGGGGCGACCGCAACGCAGGCGTTGCAACTTCAATTGTCTGAAGGTGCTCCTGTTCTCTTCTCGGTCGGCATCAATGCCGACCCGGATGGACGGCCAGTCGAGTACGGCCGCACGGTTTTCGCGGGTGAGCGTGTAACGCTGACCCTGAACGAGGCATAAGCCAACAAAGGTTCTCAGCCGCATCCGACCGCCGGTCCCAGGTCTCAGCCCATTGGGTCAGATGCCACGCGGTGAGAGTTTTGTGGCAACACAGCGTTTGCGGGGGCTATCCATCCCACCGGCTCACGGGTATACGCATCCGCGACTCTTCAGCTGATACGAGGCCACCATGAGCTTTGACCGCACCATCAAGATCGCGCCGTCTATCCTGTCCGCCGATTTCGCCAATTTCGGACAGGAAATTCAGGCCATCGAAGCGCAGGGCGCCGACTGGGTTCATGTTGACGTGATGGATGGCCATTTCGTTCCAAACCTGACCTTTGGCCCTCCAGCCGTGAAAGCCTTTCGCCCGCATGTGAAAACGGTGATGGACGTTCACCTGATGATCACGCCGGTCGATCCCTACATCCAGGCCTATGCCGATGCCGGAGCGGACATTCTGACCGCACATGTCGAAGCTGGCCCCCACACCCATCGCACCTTGCAGGCCATTCGCGGTGCCGGAATGAAAGCCGGCGTTGCCCTGAACCCCGGCACCCCCGCCGAAGCGGTCGAGCATCTGCTGGACCTCACGGATCTGGTTTGCGTGATGACCGTGAACCCCGGCTTTGGGGGCCAGAAATTCATCGACATGACCGGCAAGGTCAAAAAACTGCGCCAGATGATCGGTGATCGTCCGGTGCATATCGAGATTGACGGTGGCGTCGACCCGAATACCGCCCCGCTGGTGGCCGCGGCGGGTGCGGATGTGCTGGTGGCCGGTTCCGCGGTGTTCAAGGGCGGATCGGTGGATCAGCCGGAGGTTTATGGTGAGAACATCCGGGCTGTTCGGGCGGCGGCTGAATCAGCACTGTCCTGATTTGCAATCACCAGCGGCTGTCGGCAAGACCGTCAGCCGCCGGTTTGGATCACAGCCCTTGCCAAATAGGGGCTTCAATCCGCGCGGACCGCGCCCACATGAGACGCTCTGCCCGTTTCCTTGACGTTGCGGCAAGAGGAGGACAGACGCGCATCGCCAACCTTCGTCACGCCTCAAAAGCGGGAATCACCCCGCCTTGATGTTCTCGTTGAGAACGCGCGCGTGTTGGTGGGGTTGGTAGAGTTTGGTAAGGGGGAAGTTGGAAGCAATAAGAGCCAATCAATCAGTATCTTCCAAGATGAATTTCGTACAGGATTCATCACTGGGTATTTTGGACCAACCTTCAGATGTAAGTTCGAACATTTCAACTCGACTAAGTGTGTAGACAATTGCAGGAAATACCAATGGACGGCCTTTTACGATTACTTGCGTGCCATATCTATACTCAAGTGCTTCTAGCTCATCTCTAAAATATGACTGGTCTGGGTCGAAAATAGTCGCAAGCACCTGAACTCCTATCCTCTCGCCTTCCTGAAAATTAGCGTAGTCACTTCCCGAAAAAGGGATGTGGTACTTAACAGGCGTGGCAACGTCCGAATGTAGCGTTACCCAAGTGGTCTTTTCCTTTTCTAAGTCGAGGCCTAGGAGCGCGCTGCCTTCACCGTCATTATTTGTAATGTCTTGGGCTGTTTGGTATTCCGCGAAAGTTTCCCAATGCGCTCCGGTCCAGAAGTCTCTATTAAAGCAACGCACAAAATCGAATGTGAAATAGTTTGCTGCAGCTAAACGATTAATTCCATTGTTTCTGACCTTCCACTCAAACTCAAAATGTTCAAACTCACCTGAATACCGCCCTTCGACAAATTCAGGTGATACATCTGGTGAAAATCTTTCGAGTAAAAAGCGCTTTATTCCAAAGTCATCCATCTTGTCCTTAGACGAAATTGACCTTTCTTGGTTATAAACTGACTGAGTTAGCACAATCGTTTGCTTGTTTAAGATTATTAGTTGCCATCCCAGAAAACCCAATCCCAACAATGAGATCAAAACACCCAAGCCAACAAGCCGCAATTCATACTTCTTGTATCGCAGTTCTAACGCCTCAGTCAGTTCTCCTTTAGCATTTTGAAGTGGCAACTTGGGCCCACTTTCTTCAATATCAGTCTCGCCTTCCTCCACCCAATCTACTCCTTGTCGCAGACTACTTTAACAAATGCCGATGCAGTTTATTGCCGTTCAACAGTCGAAGCAATAAATCACAGCAACAAAAAGGGCGCCCCGCGGGACGCCCTTTCCGTCTGATCATTCGCTTGCGCGAATTATTCAATAATTTTGGAAACAACGCCGGCGCCCACGGTGCGGCCGCCTTCGCGGATCGCGAAACGCAGGCCGTTTTCCATCGCGATGGGCGCGATCAGCTCAACGCCGAACGACACGTTGTCGCCGGGCATGACCATCTCGGTGCCTTCGGCCAGGGTCACGGTGCCGGTCACGTCCGTCGTACGGAAGTAGAACTGCGGACGGTAGTTCGCGAAGAACGGAGTGTGACGGCCGCCCTCTTCCTTGGTCAGGATATAGGCTTCGGCTTCGAACTTGGTGTGCGGGGTCACCGAACCCGGCTTGCACAGAACCTGGCCACGCTCAACGCCGTCACGGTCAACACCACGCAGCAGCGCGCCGATGTTGTCGCCCGCTTCGCCGCGGTCCAGCAGCTTGCGGAACATTTCAACGCCGGTGCAGGTGGTCTTGGTGGTGTCGCGGATGCCGACGATTTCGATCTCGTCGCCAACGTTGATCACGCCACGCTCGACACGGCCCGTAACAACGGTACCACGGCCCGAGATCGAGAACACGTCTTCGATCGGCATCAGGAACGGCTGGTCAACGGCACGCTCAGGGGTGTCGATATATTCATCAACAGCCGCCATCAGTTCGCGGATCTTGTTCTCGCCGATTTCCGGGTTGTTGCCTTCCATCGCCGCCAGAGCCGAACCTGCGATGATCGGAATATCGTCACCGGGGTAGTCGTAGCTGGACAGCAGTTCGCGAACTTCCATCTCAACCAGTTCCAGCAGCTCTTCGTCATCAACCTGGTCAACTTTGTTCAGGAACACAACCATCTTCGGGATGCCAACCTGGCGGCCCAGCAGGATGTGCTCACGCGTTTGCGGCATCGGGCCGTCTGCGGCGTTCACAACCAAGATCGCGCCGTCCATCTGCGCCGCACCGGTGATCATGTTCTTGACGTAGTCGGCGTGGCCGGGGCAGTCGACATGCGCATAGTGGCGGTTGTCGGTCTCGTATTCCACGTGGGCGGTCGAGATGGTGATGCCGCGCGCTTTCTCTTCCGGCGCACCGTCAATCTGGTCATACGCTTTGAAGTCACCGAAATACTTGGTGATTGCTGCGGTCAGCGTGGTCTTGCCGTGGTCAACGTGGCCAATCGTGCCGATGTTGACGTGCGGTTTTGTACGCTCAAACTTTTCCTTTGCCATTCCTCAGGCGCCCTTTTGCGATTTGGGGGACCCTTGGTCCCGTGGTTACATCTGCGCGCGCGAGATATTTGGTTCAAAGGGGAAAATCAAGCACATCCTGAGGGAAATGCGCCGATCACGTTGGATTTTGCGTAACCTCGACAGATTCCAACGGCTGGATCAGGTCCGGCCTTTTGTCAAACCAGCCATTTTCTTCATGTTCTTCAGCCAGCCATTCCTCGACACGGTCGGCTATTTTGAGGGCCAGGCCGCTCATCTGTTCTTCTTTAGTGCGCTCGTGCCCTGACCCTTTAAATGCACTTCCGCCGGTGGTGTCTTCCAGCACCTGGAATTGCTTCCCCTTGGCCAGAAACTCTTTATTCTTCACGTCATAGACGTTGACCAGCACAATCGCAGTGCTTCTGGGATTGTAAATCACAGGGATCCCCGGCGGAGCCAGCATGTAGCCCTCCAGACTAATGCCGACGTCATATTCCTGCGAGCCGTCGTAACGCCCCAAGCGAATATCAACCGCGTTCTGGATCGCTTTTGTCCATTCTTCAGGTGTGGCGTCCCGCGATACAGGTCCCTGAACGGCCTTGTCCGCAAAGGCATAATTCACACGAAGCTTGAATTCTCCGAGGGATTCAGGCGGCTCATACACCTGTGTCTGTGTGCAAGCGGCCATCAGGGCCAGTCCGGTGATCAGCGTCAGAATGCGCAACATGTCTCGTCTCGATAGGCCTGTTTTTTATTGATCTAGCGCACCGATACGGGTTGTGCCAAGCCGTATCGGCGGAAATTCACCCGCGCTGCTGCGCGATCACGAAAACTTATAGTCACGCGGGAAGCCATAGGGCGGTTTTTTCCCGACGCTGGCCCGTTTTGCCAGCCATTGCGTCATATCCGCCTCATGTCGGGTCTTGTCGCCGCCCATGGACCATTTCAGGCCCTCTTCCCAGTTGAAGGTCGTTACATCCGACAAACCGCCATCCAGCTCGAGCGTTCCCTGCCGGCCACGCGCCATATTGTACTTTTGCAAACGCACGCCTTTTCCGCGCGTCATCTCGGGCAGCTCCTGGGTTGGGAAAACAAGGAACTTGCCGTTTTGCGACACCACGGCGACGTGGTCTCCGTCAACCGGCTTGCAGATCATCGCGGTCTCGTCACCCTTGACGTTCAGCACTTGTTTGCCGTTGCGCGTCTGCGCCAGCACATCATCTTCGGGCACCACGAAGCCGTTGCCCGCGTCCGAAGCCACCAAAAGCTTGCGGCCGGGTTTGTGGATCAGAATGTCGATGATCTGCGCCTCGTTGGGCAGATCCACCATCAGGCGCAAAGGCTCGCCCATGCCGCGCCCACCCGGCAGGTTGGCTGCGCTGACAGTATAGAATCGGCCATTCGAGGCAAAGACCAGCAACCGGTCGGTCGTTTCCGCGTGGAAGATGAAACGCGGGCCGTCGCCGTCCTTGAACTTCAACTCGCGCTTCAGGTCGATATGGCCTGTCATGGCGCGAATCCAGCCCATCTGAGAGCAGACGACCGTGATCGGTTCCTTGTCGATCATCGCCTCAAGCGGAACTTCCTCGATCTGCCCGGCCTCGGCGAACTGCGTTCGACGCGCACCGCCTTCGTAGTCTTTGCCAAAGGTCTTCTTGGTCTCTTTCAACTGCTCGGCAATCCTGGCCCATTGCAGGGCGGGATCGGCCAGCAGATCTTCGAGTTCGGCGCGTTCTTCCATCAGCGCGTCGCGTTCGCGAACCAACTCCATCTCTTCCAGACGGCGCAAGCTGCGCAGGCGCATGTTGAGGATGGCGTCGACCTGAACTTCCGACAGTTCGCCCTCGCCCGGTTTGGGAGAGACATAGTCGGCCTCACTGGTCGCCCGGACATGATCGATGCCCCAGTCCTCGCGCATCAGCGCGGCCTTGGGGTCGTCGTCATAGCGGATGATGTCGATCACACGGTCGAGGTTCAGGAAGGCGACGATGAAGCCTTCGAGCACTTCCAACCGGTGGTCGATCTTGGCCATGCGATGACGCGAGCGGCGCAGCAGCACCTCTTGCCGGTGATCGAGGAAGGCGCGCAGCACCTCTTTCATCGAGCAGACCTTGGGCGTCACCCCGTCGATCAGCACGTTCATGTTCAGGCTGAACCGCACCTCGAGGTCCGAGTTGCGATAGAGCATGCCCATCAGCACCTCGGGGTCCACGTTCTTGGAGCGCGGTTCGAGGATCAGACGGATGTCATCGGCGGATTCGTCGCGCACATCCGCGAGGATCGGGATTTTCTTGCTCTGGATCAGTTCCGCGATTTTTTCGATCAGCTTGGACTTCTGAACCTGATAGGGAATCTCGGTAACGACGATCTGCCACTGACCGCGGCCCAGATCCTCGACCTCGAACTTGCAGCGCAGCCGGAACGAGCCGCGCCCGGTACGATAGGCCTGGGCGATGTTCTCGGGCGGTTCGACGATCACGCCACCGGTCGGAAAATCCGGTCCGGGGACGTAGTTCAGCAGCGTGTCGTCGCGCGCATCCGGCGTCTTGATCAGGTGCAGGCAGGCGTCACAAAGCTCCGAGATGTTGTGCGGCGGGATGTTCGTGGCCATGCCGACGGCGATACCGCTGGCGCCGTTGGCCAGCAGGTTCGGAAACTGCGCAGGCAACACCACCGGTTCGGTCAGCGTGCCATCATAGTTGTCGCGGAAATCCACGGCGTCTTCGTTCAGACCCTCAAGCAGCGCCTCGGCCACGATGGTCATGCGCGCCTCGGTGTAACGCGAGGCCGCCGGGTTGTCGCCGTCGATATTGCCGAAATTCCCCTGACCGTCGACCAGCGGGTAACGCACGTTGAAGTCCTGCGCCAGGCGCGCCATTGCATCGTAAATCGCGGCGTCGCCGTGCGGATGGTAATTGCCCATCACGTCGCCGGAAATCTTGGCGGACTTGCGAAAACCTCCGGTTGCACTGAGTCGCAGCTCTCTCATCGCATAGAGGATTCGCCGGTGCACCGGCTTCAATCCGTCCCGCGCATCCGGCAGGGCACGATGCATGATGGTGGACAGCGCATAGGTCAGATAACGCTCACCTATCGCGCGGCGCAGCGGTTCTGCCACCTCACCCCCGTGGTCGGGGGCCTCCATGTTGGGGTCGTCGATCGTATCGTTCATATATGATGTGATACGACGCAAGGACGCCTTGGTAAAGCAAGCAACGCGTATTTTACTGGGGACAAGTCGGGCTTTTTGCAACAGGGGGAGGCAAGTCGGTGTTTTCCCCGAATTTTCGACTCTGCCCTTCTATTATGCTACCATTCCAACAATTGAATGATTGCTGCCTATTTTGTTGTTACGATTGAATTGGGGGATGCGCCATGACGCGCCTTGTACTTGTTACCTTCGCCGCACTCGGCTGGACTTTTTACGTGATGAGCGGAGGCCCCGACTTTGAGCCGCGCGGGGTCCGCAGCACAGAGCCCGAGCGTGTTGCCAATGCCCCGAGACCTTCAAAGCCAGCTATCGAACCCGCGCCCGCGGAAACGTTGGTCGCGCGTGCTGCGGTGAAGCCCTCGGTGCCGGTCGCACCGGTCACTGAACCCGTCGCCGAGCTGGATGAAGCAGAAACCAAAGCGCTGTTGTCGCAAGTTGCGGCTGGCCTGAAGGCAAACCCCTCGTTGTTCGCTGACGAAAACGTCACTCTGACCCTTGCGTCGCTGGAACAGGGTCTGGCCTCTCTCGAGCAGGTCACCACCGACGCCGAGCTGCCAACGGTTGAACTGCCCGCGCCTGTCGAGGCCGCCAAGGATATCCGCGAAATATCGGGAACCCGCGTGAACCTGCGCGATGGACCGGGGACGATCTATCCGATCATCGGCAAGGCCAGGATCGGTCAGCAGGTTGAAGTCTTTGGGGATTCAGGTACCGGCTGGTTGCGCCTGCGCGTGTTGCCGGGGCAACAGGTTGGGTGGATTTCGGCATCACTCGTCCGGAAAACAACGAACTGACATCGAAGTGTCATTGCCCTGCCGCAAACCCCGCCATAGCTATGGGCGGGGATCAGGCTCGGAAGGCATATGCAGAAATCGATTCTTATCACGGGATGCTCGTCAGGCATCGGTCTGGACGCGGCACACGGCATGCGTGCACGAGGCTGGCGTGTTTTTGCATCCTGCCGCCAGCAACGCGACTGTGATCGCCTACGCGCACAAGGCTTTGAAAGCCCCAGAATCGACTACACCGATACAGACAGCATCACGTCGGGTTTGTCTTATGTTCTTGAGGCAACAGGCGGCTCGCTGGATGCCCTGTTCAACAATGGCGCACATGGCCTGCCCGGCGCGGTAGAGGATGTTCCGACGGATGGCCTGCGCCATATATTTGAGACCAATGTCTTTGGCTGGCACGAGCTGACCCGACAGGTCATTCCCGTCATGCGGGAACAGGGTCATGGCCGGATCGTGCAGTGTTCCTCGGTTCTGGGTCTTGTCGCCTTCCCGTGGCGCGGCGCATATGTCGCCACGAAATACGCGATCGAAGGGCTGACCGACACGCTGCGGCTGGAGCTTCGGGATACCGACATCCACGTCTCCCTGATCGAGCCCGGCCCCATCACCTCGAAACTCCGGGAAAAGGCGATCCCCATGTTCGAGAAATACATCGACTGGGAAAACTCGGCCATTCGGGAAAAGTATGAAGGATCACTGCTGAAGCGTCTTTACGAAAGCAGTGGGCCGGACCGGTTTGAACTGCCCGCCTCTGCCGTCACGGACAAGCTGGCCCATGCGGTCGAGGCCCGACGCCCCAGACCACGTTACTATGTGACCACTCCGACATACATCGCCGGAATCCTGCGCCGGATTCTGCCTACAAACGCCACTGATCGAATCCTTTCGGATATCTGAGACGATATTTCCCGTTCGCTTTTCGACCTCCGGACGCTAGATGGGTGGTAATCGAAAAAACCGGACGGTGACTTCAAATGGACCTTGTAATGGTCATTCTTCTTCTGGCCATGGCGGCAGTTGTCGTCGTGCTGGCCTTGGGCATCGCGAATTTCGGCAAAGGCGGCATGGAGGCGGCGAAGAGAAGCAACAAGATGATGCGCCTGCGCATTCTCTTTCAGTTCATCGCCGTGTTGCTGATCGTGCTTTTCGTGTATCTGCGCGGACAGGGAGTTCAATAAATGGTCGTACTCAACAAAATCTACACGCGCACCGGCGATGACGGGAAAACCGCCCTGGGCAACGGAGAGCGCGTGGCAAAGTATTCGGGCCGCGTCGCAGCCTATGGCACAGTGGACGAGCTGAACGCTTTTGTAGGCGTGGCACGGACCGAGGCCGAAGGCGATGTCGAAATCGCGCTGTCGCGCATTCAGAATGACCTGTTCGATCTGGGGGCCGACCTCTGCCGACCCGACATGGAAAAAGATGCCGAGGCCGACTATCCCCCCCTGCGCATCGTGTCCGCCCAGATCGACCGGCTGGAAGCCGAGATCGACGCAATGAACGAGGCGCTGGAACCTCTGCGCAGCTTCATCCTGCCTGGTGGCTCGCGTCTGGCAGCACATCTGCATGTGTGCCGCACCGTTTCGCGCCGGGCCGAACGGCTTGCGGTCGAACTGACGAATATGGAACCCGTCAACGACGTGGCGGTCAAATACCTCAACCGTCTCAGCGACTGGTTCTTTGTTGCTGCGCGCTGCGCAAACGCAAACGGCAAAGACGACGTGTTGTGGGTTCCCGGCGCGAACCGGTGATCGCGAAATACAGAGGTCGTGGGTAATATTCTTTCGCCTATCTGCAAAAAAATTGCAAAACGCGACGTCCCGACGCCATGACGTGACGATTTTGCTCTGTTGTGCCACTGCGGCAGGCGCTATCTAGTCGGTCGAGAGCATTGGTGGAGTCGCCTTCGCGGCTTACCGTTTTTTTGAGGAGAAAGCGCTACAATGAAGGTACTGGTGCCTGTCAAACGCGTGATTGACTACAATGTGAAGGTCCGCGTGAAAGCGGACGGTAGCGGTGTTGATCTCGCCAATGTCAAAATGTCGATGAACCCGTTCGACGAGATTGCGGTGGAAGAGGCGATCCGCCTGAAAGAAGCCGGCAAGGCCGACGAGGTCGTTGCGGTTTCGATCGGCGTGAAGCAGGCGCAGGAAACCCTGCGCACCGCGCTGGCCATGGGTGCGGACCGCGCCATTCTTGTGGTCGCGGCGGATGACGTCCACCAGGACATCGAGCCTCTGGCCGTTGCCAAGATCCTGGCCAAGGTGGTCGAGGAAGAGCAGCCGGGCATCGTGCTGTGCGGCAAGCAGGCGATCGACAACGACATGAACGCCACCGGCCAGATGCTGTCGGCGCTGCTGGGCTGGTCCCAGGGCACCTTCGCATCCGATCTGGACATCGAAGGCGACACCGCCAAGGTCACCCGCGAGGTCGATGGCGGGTTGCAAACCATCAGCGTCAAGATGCCCGCCATCATCACCGTTGACCTGCGCCTGAACGAGCCGCGCTATGCCTCGCTGCCCAACATCATGAAGGCGAAGAAAAAGCCGCTGGACGAAAAAACTGCCGCCGACTACGGCGTCGACGTCACCCCGCGTCTGGAAATCGTCAAGACCGAAGAGCCGCCGGCGCGCGCGGCTGGCATCATCGTGGGCTCGGTGGACGAGCTGGTCGAGAAACTCAAAGAAGCGGGGGCTGTGTAATGGCTGTACTTCTGCTTGCCGAAGTGAACAACGGCGAACTGGCGATGGATGCGACCGCAAAGGCCGTGACCGCCGCGAAAGTGCTGGGCGACGTGACCGTTCTGGCCGCGGGCGGCTCGGCCGCTGCTGCCGGTGAGGCTGCGGCCAAGATAGACGGCGTGTCGAAGGTTCTGGTCGCCGAAGACCCGTCGCTGGGCCACCGCCTGGCGGAATCGACCGCGGCCCTGATCGTGGGCCTGGCCGATGGCTACGAGCATATCGTGGCGCCGGCCACCACCGACGCCAAGAATGTGATGCCTCGCGTTGCAGCCCTGCTGGACGTGATGGTGATCTCGGATGCTTCCGGCGTTGTTGATGGCTCGACCTTCGAGCGCCCGATCTACGCGGGCAACGCGATCCAGACCGTCAAGTCGAACGACGCCAAGAAGGTCGTCACCATCCGGACCGCCAGCTTTGACGCGGCCGGCGAAGGCGGTTCGGCCACGGTCGAGACCGTGTCAGTCGGCGAAAACCCCGGCCTGTCGGAATGGGTCGAAGACAAGGTGGCCGAAAGCGACCGTCCCGAGCTGACCTCGGCCGGCGTCGTTGTTTCGGGCGGCCGTGGTGTCGGCTCGGAAGAAGACTTCAAACTGATCGAAAACCTGGCCGACAAGCTGGGCGCCGCGGTTGGTGCGTCGCGCGCGGCCGTTGACTCGGGCTATGCGCCGAACGACTGGCAGGTGGGTCAGACCGGCAAGGTTGTTGCCCCGGATCTGTATGTTGCCGTCGGCATCTCGGGCGCGATTCAGCACCTGGCCGGCATGAAGGACTCGAAGGTCATCGTGGCGATCAACAAGGACGAAGAGGCGCCGATCTTCCAGGTCGCCGATTTCGGCCTGGTCGCAGACCTGTTCCAGGCGGTGCCGGAACTGACCGAAAAGCTCGGCTGAACCGGATATCCGGATTGATCTGCAAAGGCCCGCCAACAGGCGGGCCTTTTTCAGTTCAGGTTCCGCAAAGCGATCAGCAGATGCTCGGCAATTTCTCGATGCGCGGACGGGCCGATCATATGTTCCGCAATCGGCTGCTGAAGCGTTCCGAACATGACATCCTCGAGAGCATCCGATCGAGCGGATACAGCTACCGAAACCTCTACGACATCGGCGCAGAGCGGGCGCATTTGTTCGATCATGGCGGCGTCGGGCACGATATGGTCAACATGCGATCCGGTTTGCCGCTGCACATGCAACCAAAGCAGGACAACGCCGGGTTCGATCCGTTCTATCAGTTCCCCGGTGGCGCGTATCCAGACCTCTCGCAGTTCCTGCGCTACGACTTCGAAACGTGCGTCTTCTGTTGCGCTCAACTGCTCCAACAAATGGCGCACAAAATGGATTTCCGTGAAGTCAACATCCGGGTACAGCCCCAGCAAGTCCGCGGTGGGTTCAAGGAACCGATCGTTGCGACGCGGGTGCACGCGGTAAAACCGGTTCGATTGGCGCAGAAGATCGGGCACCTGCAACACGCATAGGTCTGACTGATTGACCAGATTCAGCACTCCCGGATCAGTGGACAACGCTTCGACTCCGCAAAACAGGCTGCCGAAGTTGACGCATGGCTTTCCCAATCGCTTCTCGAGCACGGCAGGAAACGGGCAATCGACGAATCTGCCGAAAGTTTCCTCTCCTCCCAGACAGGCCACATAGGGTTGGTCCAACCTGCCGGATGGACCCCGGAACCAAAGTTTCGAATTGGTATACTGGCAGGCGGACTCCTTGCCGCTGTTTGTCTGATGAAAGCTCATATCAAGCCCCCCGTTTTCTCACCCGGTGCCATCTTGCGGCCATAGATATTGAGATTTTCCTAATGCGCGCATTTGAAGCAAAATTGATCGCCGCGAACCTCTTGCCGCCCGCCCCGGTCTGCCGATACTGTCGCGGTATCCTCCAGGGCAAAGGCAGCTGAACATGGAAGTCAAATCGGTCGGTGTGATTGGCGCGGGACAAATGGGCAACGGCATTGCCCATGTTATGGCGTTGGCGGAATACGACGTCTTGCTGAACGATGTCAGCCAGGATGCTCTGGACAGCGCCATTGCCGCAATCGAAGGCAACATGGCGCGGCAGGCGTCACGTGGCAAAATCACCGACGAAGCGATGAAGGCCGCGCTGAAACGGATTACGACCACGCTTGAGCTGCCGAAACTGGGCCAAACCGATCTGGTTATCGAGGCGGCAACCGAGCGGGAAACGATCAAACAGGCGATATTCGAGGACCTGCAACCGCACCTGCTGCCGCATACGATTCTGACGTCAAATACATCCTCGATTTCCATCACCCGGCTGGCAAGCCGCACGGATCGGCCCGAACGGTTCATGGGTTTTCATTTCATGAACCCTGTCCCTGTTATGCAGCTGGTGGAATTGATCCGCGGCATCGCCACGGATGAAGAAACCTTCAACGCCTGCAAAGCGGTGGTGGACCGGTTGGGCAAAACGGCCGCCAGCGCCGAGGACTTTCCGGCCTTTATCGTGAACCGGATCCTGATGCCCATGATCAACGAGGCGGTCTACACACTCTATGAAGGTGTGGGGAACGTACAATCCATCGACCAGTCAATGAAGCTTGGGGCGAATCATCCCATGGGCCCGCTTGAATTGGCGGACTTCATCGGGTTGGATACCTGTCTGGCGATCATGAACGTGCTGCATGACGGGTTGGCCGATACCAAATACCGTCCCTGCCCTCTGCTGACGAAATATGTCGAGGCCGGGTGGCTGGGGCGCAAGACCGAGCGTGGCTTTTATGACTACCGAGGCGAAGTTCCGGTACCGACACGCTGAAGGGGGCCAGCCCCCTCGCCCGGACTTTGTCCGGGCTCACCCCCGGGATATTTTGGGCCAGATGAAGACGCAGATCAGGTCTGTTCCGACTTGCCCAGAGACATGGTGTGATTTCTGAGCCAGGCCATGAATCCGCGCGGGTCGCGCTCCAACAGCTCCATGTCGCGGTCCGAAATCGGTTCGCCGATCACCGGCGACTGGGGTTTGTTGCAGGATCGGACGATCTCGTGCAGCAACAATCCCTGCCGCAGAATTGCAGAGACGCGGTTGGCGATCTGATACCAGCGCGAATTGCTGCCCGGAAAGAAAATCGGCACCACGCGCGCGCCCGAACGGCGGATCATCTTGGCGGTGAACACGTTCCATTCCCGCTCGATCGCGGGCCCGAACCAATCATCCGAGGACATCACAACACCGGATGGAAACAGCGCCACAACGCCACCGTTCTTGAGATGTTCCATGGCTTTGCCGCGCATTTCCAGCATCTTGGCCTGCGCCTCGGGGTCGTGTGGAAACGGAACCGGAATCATGAATGACGTGGCCGCTTCGTCCAGCCCTGTCAGGACCGAACGGGTCAGAATGCGGTAATCACTGCGCACCCGACCGATCAGTTCTGCCAAAATCATGCCATCGACCATACCGTGCGGGTGGTTGGCGACGACGACAACCGGGCCGGTCTTGGGGATGCGGTCAATCTGTTCCTGCGGTGTGGTCAGATCGATTCCCATAGTCTTGAGGGCACCCCCCCAGAACCGCTGGCCGCGATAGTATTCGTTCTTTTTTTCGAACTTGTTGACCATGCGCAAAATGGTCAGCTTGCCTGTGCACCACTCGATGGCCCGAATGGCAGTCGCAGTCCAGGCATCATCGAATGAATTCGCGTAGGTCAGCGTTCTACGGTCGTAGATCTCACCCTGATCTGCGGTTCCATCCACCACCGGGCTTGTCTTGGTCTCGTGCGTTGTTTCCGCCAATTCCTGGTCTTCCCGTTCTTCCTGTCCCGGCGGGGCGGCTTAGAACCCCTCTCCGAACTTGTCGTTCACAAGCGTTTCCAGAGCTTCTGCCAATGCCTCAGCATCCGGCCCGGACGTCTCGACGTCAATAGTTGTTCCGCGCGATGCTGCCAACATCAAAAGGCCCATGATGCTGTCGCCTGATGCAGAAAGTCCGTCTTTTGACACCTCAGCATGCGCATCAAACCCCTCTACAACCTCAACCAGCTTTGCCGAGGCCCGTGCGTGCAGGCCCTTTTCATTGATGATTTTCAGGCTTCGGCTCGTCATATTCAATAATCCGCTTTCAATCCAATGTCACATTCTGCGCATTGATGTACTTCCGTCCAGCCTCCATTGCCTGACGGACCGCATCACCAATGGGCAAGTGGCGGCTTTTGGCCAATTTGATCAGCATCGGCAGGTTTGCCCCGTACAGAATACGCCGGTCCTGAGGCGCGCAAGCACGCAGGCTAAGATTCGAGGGGCTGCCGCCAAAGAGGTCGGTGACGACAACGACACCATCGCCGGTGTCCACTTCGTCCGCGGCCCGGCAGATTTCGGCCTGTTTTTCGTCCCGGTCATGGTCAGCCTCTATCGCGACCGCCACGAGGCTGGCCTGTGGTCCGACCACGTGTTGCGTGGCGGCCAGGTATTCCTGAGCCAACCCCCCATGTGCAACGATCACAATTCCGATCAATCCGACCTCACATTCAACGACCGACGTTCCATCTCGCGATGCCTAATTGCCACCTGCTGCCCGTCTTCCGCAAGAGCCTTTGCAACAGCTTCTGCCAGGGCAACTGATCTGTGCTGCCCCCCCGTGCACCCAAACGCCACGGAAAGATGCGCTTTGCCCTCGGCCCGAAAGGCCGGCAACAGCAGGGTCAGCAAGTCCAGCACACGTTCAAAAAACGGTAAGTAGTTTGCGTCTGACTGCACATAGTGCGCAACGTCAGGGTGTCGACCATCCGCTGCGCGAAATTCCGGGCGCCAGTACGGATTCGCCAGAAACCTGCAATCGAACACCATGTCCAATCCGCGCGGCAGGCCGCGTTTGTAAGAAAAGGATTCGATGGAAACCGCCAGATGCCGCCCGCCTTGCGGGGCGAACCAGTTCTCGACCTCTTCCCGCAGCTGATGCACGTTCAGAAGGCTGGTGTCGATCAGCGTATCCGCAATCTCTCGTATCGGCGCCAGCAGCTCTTTTTCACGCTGAACGCCGGTTTCCGGGCTGGCATTCTTGGCGACGGGATGCCGCCTTCGGGTTTCTGAAAACCTGCGCACCAGAACATCATCCGTGCAATCCAGATACAGAACCGTCAGATCGACCTGCGCCAACCGGCCCAGCTTTTCAGCCAGTTCTATGAAACCGATCGTCGAGAAATCGCGATTGCGGGCATCTATACCCAAAGCCATCGGACGGTCGCTGTCCGCGCTGTCGAGCAAGCGCAGCAAAAGCCCCATCGGCAGGTTGTCGATGGCTTCAAAGCCCAGATCTTCCAGCACATGAATGGCCGTGGATCTTCCTGCCCCGGAGGGCCCGGTGACAAGTACGATCCGCCTTTGCGATGTCATGTGTTCGGTCATTCCGGGTTTACGCGCCCATTTCCTAGAAGCTGCATCATCGCTACAGCCAAGTTGGGCACGCCCGCACCCCGAAGCAAGGGAACAGTTTGCCTCAGCACGGAAACCGTCAAAGGGTCGGGCAGACGCTGAGGCTCTGGCTGATCCAGATCCACCACGTAATCCAGCGGAACCGGACCACTGGGTTCGGCTTTGATCAGGCCAATCTGGCGCGCCTCGATCAAACCGCGTATCTGCGAAACTGCCGAGGCGATCACCCGGTTCTGCTGCATCTCCAAATTGACGCGGTCATCGGCTACCAGTTCCGCACCGAACGCCATCATTTGCAACGCCAGTCCGGACTTCCCTGTGCCGGACGCACCGATGATCAAAAGCCCGCGTCCGGCAACCGATACGCAGGAGGCATGAACACAGGCGCTGTCCTGATCTTTCGCGAGTGACAACGAATCAATATGCATGGACTTAGACGGGCAACCCCACGACAAAGCGGGCACCCAGAGGATCCGATGTGATATCGGCCTCGGTCGGGCGGATGTTTTCAGCCCAGATCACTCCGCCATGGGCTTCGACAATCTGCTTCGAGATCGCCAGCCCCAGGCCCGAATTATTGCCGAAATGTTCCGCCGGACGCTGCGAGTAGAAACGCTTGAACACTTTGGTAAGCGCCTGTTCGGGAATTCCAGGGCCGGTGTCTTCAACAACGACCAACACACGGTTGTCCCGCTGCCGGACCCAGACGCGAATGGCGTCGTTTTCTTCGCAGAAGGAAATCGCGTTGGTGATCAGGTTGACGAAGACCTGCGCCAGACGCGCTTCCAACCCGTTGATCACAATCGGCTCAGAGGGCAGATCCGTAATGTAATCGATGCCCTTGGAGCGCGCATCCTCGCCCAGATACTGGCCGAGATTGCCCAGCAGCTTGAGCAGGTCAAAGGGCTGCTCTTCTTCCTTGACCAGTTCCGCATCCAGACGCGACGCATTTGATATGTCGCTGACCAGCCGATCCAGACGCCGTACGTCATGCTCGATCACGTCCAGCAGCTTGTCGCGCTGATCCTCGCGTTTGACCATCCGCAGGGTTCCCACGGCGGATTGCAGGCTGGCCAGCGGGTTTTTGATTTCATGGGCGACATCGGCGGCAAACTGTTCGTTTGCGTCGATCCGGTTGTACAGCGCGGTCACCATACCCCGCAAAGCGCGACTGAGACGTCCGATCTCATCAGGACGGGCGCTGAGGTCGGGAATGCGGATGCGCCCGGGATTGACACCCGTGCCCCGGTCTTTGCCCATCTCTGCCGCGGATGCCAGATCGGCCAGCGGGTTGGCAATGGTCGAGGCCAAAACAAGGCTGAGGCCCACGGAAACCAGCAGCGCCACCACGAACATCTGAAGAATGCGCTCCTGCTCGCGGCGGGCAAGCGCGTCGATTTCACCGGCCGGGCCGGTAATGGCCACCGCTCCGGCGGGAACATCCGCATAAAGGATCGGTGCGGCAGCCACGATGACCGTCTCACCCGCGCTGTCCTGTACCGCCTGTACCTGGCTGTTACCGGCAATCGCTTGCGGAATAATGGTCTGAACACGCTGCGCCAACGTCGGTGCCTCGGTTTCAGTTGACCAGTTGAGCAGGTTCGACAAACCTGTCCAGACGGCATTCAGCGTGTCGCTGATCACCGTGCTGCCGGTCTGCATCTCGGCCTCGGATTGCAGAAGAACCGGCATGTCGGAGGCTTGCGGGGCACCACGTGTCCAGCCGATCAACGTGCCGCTGGCGTCATATACAAAAACCTCGCCCCCTTCGGGCAGGGTGAGGCCAGACAAGGTATCCTTGACGTCCAGGTTCCCGGCATTCTGCCCGGATTGCTGTGCGCCCTGACGCAGCTGGGTTTCAAACACGTTGCTGACAAGCTGCGCATCGCCCAGCAGATTGCGGGCGGTCTGCTGAACCTTTTCTTTTCGCGAGTCGTCCAGATACAGCAACCCAGTGACCAGAATCACCAGAGCGATCAAGTTGAACGTGATGATTTTGCGCGCCAGAGGTGAACCACGCAGAGAAAACAGGTTCCTCCGGGATCGCTTTTCCCTCAGCTCCGCTGACTCGGGGTCCTGAGGAATGACCCAGTCATCCCCTAGAACGACGTCACCGTCGCGCATTTCGCTGGCTTGTTCGGTGTCGCGCACGAGACCCCATTACCTCTTGCAGGCGGCCGCGCCTATTCTTCGTTGTACCGGTAACCGATACCATACAAGGTCTCAATCGCCGAGAACTCGGGGTCAGCCGCGCGCATTTTTTTCCGCAGGCGCTTGATGTGGCTGTCGATCGTGCGGTCATCCACATAGACCTGATCATCATAGGCGACATCCATCAACTGGTCGCGGCTTTTGACGAAGCCCGGACGTTGGGCCAGCGCCTGAAGCAACAGGAACTCGGTCACGGTCAGGGACACATCATTCCCTTTCCAGCTGACCGCATGGCGCAGCGGGTCCATTCTCAGGTCGCCGCGTTCCATGACTTTGGTGTCATTGCTGTTGGTTGCGACCGCGTCGCCGCTGGTCGCCTCTTGGCGGCGCAGCAAAGCCCGAATGCGTTCGACCAGCAAACGCTGTGAAAAAGGCTTCTTTACATAGTCATCCGCGCCCATACGCAGGCCCAGCACCTCGTCGATCTCATCGTCCTTCGAGGTCAGGAAGATCACCGGCATCTGCGTCTTCTGACGCAGCCGTTGCAGCAGATCCATGCCGTCCATTCGCGGCATCTTGATATCCAGAACAGCCATGTCCGGCAGTTTCTTGTTGAACGCATCCAACGCGGCCTGGCCATCATTATAAGTTTCAACCTCGAAACCTTCGGCTTCGAGGGTCATGGATACAGACGTCAGAATGTTTCTATCGTCATCCACAAGTGCAATCTTTGACATCGGGCTCACCCCTATTCCTGCTCACTCGCGCAATAATTCGCTTATTTGTAAGGCATTGTTGGCGGTTTTAAGACGCCGAATCAATCCGTAACTGCGAATCATGCCTTTGTTGCGGCAGGTCTGCGGCAAATTTGCCTTGATGCCCGCAAAAATCTGCCCGCTTTTCCGACATTGAATTTCTGATGGCGCTAAACCCGGACTTGGTTGCGCTAACTGCGTCAAACCCGCCTGTTCATGCCCTGAATGACCGTGATAAGACGCGCTCAGCCGCCGGTTTTCCCGGCTCACTGCCCCAAAGGCGCAACGGCCAACGACCTTCGCGCCGCCACAGGAGAAGACACACATGACATCTGGACGGGTTAACCCGCAATTCCGCCTCGAAGATCAGGGCATCGAGGGTCTGGGCAATGTCTATTACAACTTCATGGAACCAGCGCTGATCGAAGAGGCGCTGAAGCGCGGCGAAGGCACTCTTGGCAATGGTGGCGCGTTCCTCGTTACCACTGGCAAGTTCACCGGCCGGTCCCCCAAGGACAAACACGTCGTCAAGACCGACAGCGTTGCCGACACCATCTGGTGGGAAAACAATGCCGAAATGAGCCCCGAAGGCTTTGACGCACTGTACAATGATATGCTGGCCCATATGAAAGGCCGTGACTATTTCGTGCAGGACCTCGTCGGTGGCGCGGACCCGGCTTACGCAATCAATGTACGAATGGTTACCGAACTGGCGTGGCACAACCTGTTCATCCGCCACCTGCTGCGTCGCCCGGACCGCGAAGATCTGGATGAGTTCACGGCCGATTTTACCGTCATCAACTGCCCCAGCTTTCAGGCCGACCCGGCAAAGCATGGCTGCCGCAGCGAGACCGTGATTGCAATGAACTTCGACCGCAAGCTGATCCTGATCGGCGGCACCGAATATGCCGGTGAAAACAAGAAGTCCGTTTTCACCCTGCTGAACTACATGCTGCCCGAAAAAGGCGTGATGCCGATGCACTGCTCGGCCAACCATGCCGTTGGCAACCCGGTCGACACCGCCGTGTTCTTTGGCCTGTCGGGCACCGGCAAAACCACACTGTCGGCCGATCCGGCGCGCACTCTGATCGGTGACGACGAACACGGCTGGTCCGATCGCGGCACCTTCAACTTCGAAGGCGGTTGCTATGCCAAGACCATCAACCTGAATGCCGAGGCAGAGCCGGAAATCTACGCGACCACCTCGAAATTCGGTACCGTGATCGAAAACATGGTCTTCGACCCCGAAACCAAGGAACTGGATTTCGACGACGACTCGCTGACCGCCAACATGCGCTGCGCCTATCCGCTCGAGTATATCTCGAACGCATCCAAAAGCGCACTGGGTGGCCACCCGAAGAACATCATCATGCTGACCTGCGATGCCTTCGGCGTTCTGCCTCCGATCGCGCGGCTGACGCCGGCACAGGCCATGTATCACTTCCTGTCGGGTTTCACGTCAAAAGTGGCCGGGACCGAACGTGGCATCACCGAGCCGCAGCCGACTTTCTCGACCTGCTTTGGCGCGCCGTTCATGCCCCGTCGCCCAGAGGAATACGGCAACCTGTTGCGGGACAAGATCGCTCAGCATGGCGCGACCTGCTGGCTTGTGAACACCGGCTGGACCGGTGGCGCCTACGGCGTGGGCAGCCGGATGCCGATCCGCGCGACACGCGCCTTGCTGACCGCCGCTCTGGACGGCTCGCTGCGCGACGCCGAGTTCCGCAAGGATGCCAATTTCGGCTTTGACGTTCCGGTCTCGGTGCCGGGAGTTGCCGAAGTTCTGCTGGACCCGCGCCGTACCTGGGACGATCAGGCCGCATTCGACAAACAGGCCGAAAAACTGGTGCAGATGTTCGCCGAGAACTTCGAACAGTATCTGCCCTTCATCGACGACGACATCAAAGCCGTCGCAATTGGGTAAATTGGGGAAAGGGGCCACCGCGCCCCTTTTTCACTGCACCTACCGCATTTCTATCTATGGTTGTTTGCCGCTAAAAGCACATACAATTGCGTTGTTTCAAAATGCAATTTGCGCTAGCTCTGTTAACCGCTGAGACGAAAAAACCCGGCACTTTTGCGCCGGGCATTGGCTGAAATAAGATTGGGGGTCGCTCATGTGCGCACACTCACAACGCAGGATTGAGCAACCTAATCAGTCACCTAGTCTAAGTGAAAGGGGATGAGTGTCAATACGATACATGCTGAATAACGCATCATTCAGCATGGCTCAACTGGTCGCAATTGCGCGCCAATTGGCACAGTAAAAGATGGGTAAATCTATGACTGAGATCTCGAAACTCGCCGAACTGCGCAAATTGATGCAAAGCATGGAGCGTACTTTAGGCCTGGAAAAACTATCTCCGGTTGAACGCGACATCTACTATGCCGCCGAAGAGCTTTCAAAGTCCGATCAGGAAGTTCGCACATTCGGCTTGATCGAGCACACGTTGGTTCAAAGTGTTTCGCGCCCAACATTCTTTCGCGCGCTGAAATCGCTGGTCGAAAAAGGCTATCTTTCTCAAAGCGGCAGCGCCAACCGGGGACGGTACATCGTTCATGCACCCAAATGACGCGATCCACACGCGCAAGAGGCCGTGACTACGTTGCGCGGGTGGGCTACTGAAACACTTCTGGCCTCTCTGGCCTATGTGCTGGCGTCGTTCCTTACATTCGCCGTCCTCATGCCATTGCAGAACGTGTTTTTCCCGGAATACCCAAGCAGGGCGAGCCTGTTGTTTCTGCCGCATGGCGTACGGGTTCTGTCGGCGTGGCTGTTGGGGTGGCGCGCCATTTTCGCATTGTTGCCTGGCGTGTTCATCGTTTTCGCCTATTTGGGTGGAACGGACGTGTTCCTGCCCAGCCGCCTGATGGCCATGGCGATTGCAGTTCTGACTGTCCCGGCCGTTTTCTATCTTCTCAAAGCAATCGGGTGGGATCTGTTTCCCCGTCCGGAACGCAAACCCTGTTGGATATGTGTGATGGGCGTCGGTTTCGTAACGTCCATCCTTGTCTCCGGGTTGACCAACCTGGCTTTTGGCAGTGCGACGGTCGAATACATCGCGTTCCTGATCGGCGATATCTCGGGTTTATTCTTCCTGATGCTGGGTCTGTACTTTGCTTTCCGGTTTGCCGACAAGCGCACGGGCTGACCTGTCACCCCACCAAACCACGTCGCAGCAGGTTCAGGCCGGCGATCAGCAATACCAACAAGGTCGCCTTGCGAAAACTTGCCTGATCGATACGGTCCTGCAATTTCATGCCGATCCACATCCCGGCCACGGCCGGAACGATCAGAGCTGCGGAAAACTGAAGTGTTTCTGCATGCAGGATGCCTGAGCCAAGATGTGCGGCCAGCAGCAAGACCGCTCCCAAACCGTAGATAACGCCCTGAATTCGAATCTGTTCGGTCTTGGGGGTGTTCAGCGCCGTCAGATAGGCAACTGTCGGAGGCCCCCAAACTCCTGACATGCCGCCGACAAACCCCGCCAGGCCACCTACAACGGCCTCGACTGCGGTCGACGGTTGGCTCAGCGCCATTCTGAACCCAAGAACCTGCAACAGCGCGAAGACCGACACGAAACCGCCCATCAGAACCAGAAAGACAGACCCCGGGATCAAAGCGACCAACTGTGCGCTCAGCAGCAGAAAGAGACCGCCGACAACAAGAAAAACCCGAAACCGCCGAACCGAGGCAACCGCCGCAGCGCGACCGCCGCGAAGGGCTTGCTGCCCATTGGCCACCAGCGTCGGCAGGATAAGTCCCGCCAAGGCCAGTTCCGGCGGCAGAAATGAATTCAACCCCGATACCAAAATCATGGGCATCGCGAAACCAACCATCCCCTTGACCCATCCTGAGGCAAAAGCGATTGCCATGGCCAACAGCAGTTCCTGCGGGGAAAGAATGGAAAACAGGGTCATGTCCCCTAGATAACATCTGGATTTTCTTCTGCATTGCAAAAATGATGGGGTAATATTTGAACTTTTTCGCAGCGTAATAGGTATTTTTGTTGCGCTGCACGTGCAGCATGATATGACCAGACGACCGAGGAAAGGACGCGATTCATGGCCCACGACGGACAGGATATGACCGAGATGACAACTGCTTCAGTTTTGCCCGATCTTCTGAATATGACCCGGGCTGCCCTACCCGCGGTAGAAGCCGTTTTTGAAAAAGCCCGTGAATCCGTGCGCGGCATGGTCTCGGCGGATGGCCGTATCTCTGGCGCTCTGATCGAGGCCAACCAGACCGCCGCACATGGTCTGGCATGGCTGGCCACATATAATCAGTCGCTGCAACAGATGCAGCGCTGGGCCGAAACACTTCAGGCCGAAGGCAAATTCGGCGAAGTCGAGCAGTTGCTTCACCAGATAGCCTTTGGTGAGTACCTGCATCAGGTCGCAGGTGGCATCCCGATGAATCAGGGCGAGGTCGTGCGCCTTCAGGATATGGGCCTCGGCTGGGATGCGCTGTCGGGCTTTCAGTCGACCGAAGTACAGACCTTGATGGCGCAGGCAAATTCACAAGCCGCACGCAGCCGTTTGGTCGAGCTGATGCAGGATCAGGCCGGCGCCACCATGTTCGGCGCGTCGGGCCTGGACGAAGAACTTGAGATGATCCGCGACCAGTTCCGCCGCTATGCGCAGGAAAAGGTCGAACCGTATGCCCATGAATGGCACCTCAAGGATGAGCTGATCCCGCTGGAAATCATCGAAGAGCTGGCGGAAATGGGCGTTTTCGGGCTGACCATCCCGGAGGAGTTTGGCGGTTTCGGCCTGTCCAAAGCCTCGATGTGCGTTGTGTCCGAAGAACTGTCTCGTGGCTATATCGGCGTCGGCTCGCTGGGCACCCGTTCGGAAATCGCAGCCGAATTGATCATCGCCGGCGGCACGGAAGAGCAAAAGGCCAACTGGCTGCCGAAACTGGCCAGCGCCGAAATCCTGCCGACCGCTGTCTTTACTGAACCCAATACCGGCTCGGATCTTGGCAGCCTGCGCACCCGTGCCGTGAAGGACGAGAACGGTGATTACCGGATCACCGGCAACAAGACCTGGATCACCCACGCCGCGCGCACCCATGTCATGACTTTGCTGGCGCGGACCGATCCCGACAGCACCGATCACCGCGGCCTGTCCATGTTCCTGGCCGAAAAGACACCGGGCACGGACGAGAACCCCTTCCCCACATCCGGCATGACCGGTGGTGAGATCGAGGTTCTGGGATACCGCGGCATGAAGGAATACGAGCTGGGCTTTGACGGCTTCCACGTCAAGGGTGAAAACCTGCTGGGGGGTGAAGAAGGCAAGGGCTTCAAACAGCTGATGGAAACCTTTGAAAGCGCCCGCATCCAGACTGCTGCGCGCGCCATCGGCGTGGCGCAAAGCGCGCTGGATATCGCCACGCAATATGCCATCGACCGCAAGCAATTCGGCAAATCTCTGATCAACTTCCCGCGTGTGTCCGGCAAACTGGCAATGATGGCGGTCGAGATCATGATCGCACGCCAGCTGACCTATTTCAGCGCGTGGGAGAAAGACCACGGCCAGCGCTGTGATCTTGAGGCAGGCATGGCCAAGCTGCTGGGCGCCCGTGTGGCCTGGGCAGCCGCCGATAACGGGCTGCAAATCCACGGCGGAAACGGTTTTGCGCTGGAATACAAGATCAGCCGCGTTCTGTGTGACGCGCGCATTCTCAACATTTTCGAAGGGGCGGCCGAGATTCAGGCACAGGTCATCGCACGACGTCTGCTCGGGTGACCGGAACCGGCGCCCCGTTTCCCCAACTGACCCGGCCATTGCGCCGGGTCTTTTTCTTGATTTTTGAGGTTTTGTACACCGCCTACCTGCGGACCTTCCGTTTTGTACGGACAATTTCCGCATCTCTGACCGGCTGAACAACGACTAGCTGTGTCCGCACCAATCCAAACTTCCCCCTTTGATCCCGACCCATTCGCCGTTAGAGCATCAGTTTGACCCGACCCAAACCCGATCAGCACCTGGTACACCGCATGACCCGATCCATCTTTGCACTTTGCGCCACTCTGGCGGTGCTCGTTCTTGCGGGCTGCACCACCCCTACGCCAACGGCCGATCAGAGCGATGTCGAAGCGCTTGCGCAGTCGATCCGAATGCTCGGGCCGGAAGTCGATCCGGCCGAGGCACAGAGGGCGGCCACAATCGCCTATTCCTATTCGCAGCAATTGGCGCGGGATTGGAACGTCACCGACCCGGCCATCATCCACAACGCCAAGGTCATCAACGGGTTCCGCGAAAAGGGGTTGTGCAATGACTGGGCCGAAGCCATGACCAAGCGGCTGCGGCAGGAGAACTTCCGAACACTGGATCTGCACTGGGCCACGTCGCCGCCGACTTCTTTTCGCATCATCCACCATTCGGCGTCGATCAGCGCCAAGGGGGATTCGATGTATGACGGCATCATCCTTGATCCCTGGCGCAACAGTGGCGCGTTGTTCTGGGCGCCGGTGCGTGAAGATACGCGCTACAACTGGAAACCCCGGCAGGAAGTGCGTGCGCAACTGCTGAACGGGTCTCTTCCCTACTGATCCGGTTCCAACGACATCCCCTATGCGCTAAGACCCAGCCATGACTCGCCTGATCCTGACCCTGCCCTTGATGGCATTGTTCCAATGCGACAAGGACGAAACCGTCGCCGCCTATGGTGCTGCGGACCAGACCTGGGTTTTGCAGGAAATAGATGGTCAGCCCTATGAGGCGAGCGCTCTGCTGCGGTTTCGCGAAGAAGGCAGGATTGCCGGGAACGCTCCGTGCAACAGTTATGACGGAACACTCAACGCGCCCTACCCGTGGTTTGAGGTTCAGAACCTCAATGCGACGCGCGCCGCCTGCGCGGGGCTCGAAGCGGAAGGGGTCTACTTTGCCGCCCTCATGGCCATGACCCAATCCGAAGTGTCAGGCAATGTGCTGATCCTGCGAAGCGAGGATGGGCACGAGATGGTGTTCACAGCCGCCGAGTGACCTGATCCACGAACCGGGCCCGCGCTTCGGGCAGCGGATTATGCCCCAAAGACGGCGCGACGCGGTGCTCCAGGAAATACCCGGTCGTGCGCAAGGCCTCTGCGATCTCGGCATCGGGCGCAGTGCCTTCCCCGCGCAGACAAGGCGGAAGGGGCAACAGCTTGTCCGCCCAATCCCCGGCGCCCTTCGCACTGACGGAACGGCCTGTTTTGGGCGATACATAGATCAATCCTTCGGTCACACCGGTCACGGCGCAGGCTGTCAGATCAAGGCCAAAGCCAAGCTCGTCAAGCAGCGCGAGTTCCCATCGCAGATAAGCCAGAGGCCAGACCTCGTCCTGCCCCAGCAGGTCCATCAACTGCTCCGTCCGCGTATAGAGCGAGGCGTGTGGTTCCCGTTCGGGCAGGCAGAAGGACAGCAGAGATACGACAGCGTTCAGCCCGGACAGTGCCAGCCGCCCTGAAAACGCGGCGGCCGCGCGGGAGCGCAGGGGTTCGACCTGAAAGGTTCCGATATGTTCTTCCAGTCGCGCGCGCCACAGCACGTCCAGTTGCGCGCCGGGTTGCAGGATCGGCGCGATCTTGCGGCTGGTCCCACCGCGCACCACACCGGCATGACGCCCATGGCCTTCGGTAAAGACTTCGATGATCGCCGCTGTTTCACCATGGCGGCGTAAAGTCAGGAGTATTCCGTGATCGCGCCAGTCCAAAACTCGGCCCTGCTGTTGGTTGGGTTGGATCGCAGAAAATCCCAAGCGACGTCGGCGCGCAAGAGCGGAACTTCTTTTCCCCCTTTCGACGAGAGTTCTTTTTCCGAAGGCGCCATAGTTTTGTGACTTCGTGCCACCCGTCTTGTGCGCGTTCTCGCAACCCCCACCTGCGCTTCAAACAGAAGGGGCCGCACCATGATCGATGACGAACCGCAACCTGCCGCGTATTACGACGAACACGAAATCTGGACGCCGGATCCGACAGCCGCGGACATGCAGGTCTATGAGACGTTCGCTTCGGCCGTCGTTGAACTTGTGCAGGTGCTGGATGACAACAAGCCGATGTTGTCGCGGGATGTCTACGCCCGCTTTTTTGCGTCTCTGCTGCACCTGTCCAGGGTGTTGGGCGAGTACGAAGACGGATGGAACGGCGGACGTGGCGCGTGATTCAAAGGCGTGCGAAGACCGTGGGGAAGACTATCAGCCTTTCATTCCAAAGGCCCGGTAGAACGCGTCAGCTGACCCACAGACCGATGGAAACCCCGTCAGTTGCCCTGTTCGGGTAGGTCGGGGGTCGCCAAAACCATTCCGAAAAACGCATTGCTTGAAACCAGTTCAGGTATTAATGTTCTGCTTATGTTCTTAAAGTGGGATTCCAAAAATGTCTCTTAATTATGTCATGATCGGTTCCAACGACGTTGCCAAGGCACGCGGCTATTATGACGCGGTTGTGCCCCGGATCGGCGGAAAGGTCATCGCCGAGTATATGCCGCATGCTGTCTGCTATGAGCTGCGTGGCGGCGGATGCATATGGGTCGCGACACCGTTCGACAAAAAAGTCGCGACGATCGGAAACGGGAACATGGTTGGCCTGCTGTGCCAAAGCGAAGCGGAAGTTCGCGATGCGCATGCAACCGCGCTTGCAAATGGTGGAACAAACGAAGGTGATCCGGGCGACCGGCCCCAATATGGCCCAAGCTTTTTTGGTGCCTACGCACGCGACCCGGATGGGAACAAGATGAGCTTTGTCTATTTTGGCGACGCAGGTTGATGGCGCTGAAAACCACTGCAAGCTTGGTAGTGAGAAAAACCCAAGGCAACAGGAGGTTCAGAACGTCACACCTGCGTGAATTAGGATGCCGATGACCATCAATAAGTTCAGCACCATCGAGAGTCCGTTGCCCACATAAATGGGCAGCTTGCCCACCACCATACCATAGGCAAACCACAGGAAGGACAGCCCGGCATAAAGCGACCAGGACAGAAGCGACTGACCGGTCGCGTGTTCGGAATGGGTAAAGTAGAGCTTGATCAGTTGTGGAAGCGTGGCAAAAGGGCCGACAACGCCGACAAAGACCATGAAGCCCTCGAACCGCTGCATCCAGTGGCCGAGTTCCGATTTTTCCAGTTTCTCTGCAAGCGTTTCAGTCAGGAAAGCACCTCTTGGTTGCGCTCGGTCCGTAGGACACGTCAGTGCTGACAGGCCATTTGCAGCACCAAAATAGTCGCTTTGATCTCGGCGTCAAAGACCCTTCAGTACCGTGGTCATTCCAGCCCCTCTTCGCCCAGCAGGTGCCGCCCCTGCCGGTCTTCGACCTCGATCACCCAGAGGTCGGGGTCAAAGCTGCGTTGGCGCTGGATGGCCTGGTCCACGTCGCCCTCGGGGCCAGACGAGAGTTCGACCCATTTTCGTTCACCACTCATCAGATCAAAGCTGCGTTGGAACGCAACGGCCTGCCCGTCCAGCGTGTTCAGCTTGACCAGAACTGCGCCTGCCGTGTCATCGCCATGTGCCACCACATAGGCCGGGATATCCTGGAATCGCAGCCGCGCCAGATAGGCGTGGACCCAGAATTCGGCGGTCAGGCGGGTCATGCGTTTCCGTCTTTGAAATCCAGACCCATTTCCGAATACCGCTCGGATTCTTCCAGCCAATTGGGCCGGACCTTCACTTGCAGGAACAGGTGAATTTTGCGGTCGAGGAATTCTTCCAGTTCTGCCCGCGCAGCCTGGCTGACGGCCTTGATGGTCTCACCCTTCTTGCCCAACACGATGCCTTTGTGGCCGTCACGCATGACATAGATGACCTGATCGATCTTAGCAGAGCCGTCTTTGCGTTCTTCCCAGTTCTCGGTCTCGACGGTCAACTGATAGGGCAATTCCTGATGCAGGCGCAGGGTGAGCTTCTCGCGCGTCATTTCCGCGGCGATCATGCGCAGGGGCAGGTCGGCGATCTGGTCTTCGGGATAGAGCCAGGGGCCTTCAGGCAGTTCAGAGGCCAGCCATTTGCGCAGGTCTTCGACACCGTGGCCCTTTTCAGCAGAGATCATGAAGGTTTCGGCAAACGGGTAACGTGCGTTCAGGTCACTGGTCAGCGCCAGCAGCTTTTCGGACGGCACCTTGTCGATCTTGTTGATCGCCAACGCGATGGTGCGGCCCTGTCCGATTTCTTCCAGACCTTCGAGGATGCGCTCGACCCCTTCGGTGATACCGCGATGCGCTTCAACCATCAGGACTACGACGTCCGCATCTGCGGCCCCGCCCCATGCAGCAGCGACCATGGCGCGATCCAGGCGGCGGCGGGGTTTGAACAGGCCGGGCGTGTCGACGAAGACCAGCTGCGCGTCGCCTTCCATCGCCACGCCGCGGATACGCGCGCGGGTGGTCTGCACCTTATGCGTCACGATGGAAACCTTGGCCCCGACCATGCGGTTCAGCAGGGTTGACTTGCCCGCATTGGGCTCTCCGATCAGGGCGATAAATCCGGCGCGTGTGGTCATGAGTCTGGCGATCCTGTTTGCAAGTGCGCACCCCTATAGCAGAAAGCTTCGACGGGCCAGAGGGATTTGTCGCATTGCGGCCATGCGGGTTCGATGTCAGATGAACGCAGACGCCCAGCCATTCACAGCCCGGCATCAAATCCGTTCAGTGAGGTTTTCATGAAACGTCGCGAGTTTCTTCTTGGAAGCAGCGCCGCTGCAAGTGTTTTGGGGTTGGGAGCGTTGCCTCTGACGGCCAGCGATGCTGCGCAGGAGCTGGTGTTGCAACCTGCCAGCTATCGGTTGCGCGATCAGCCGACCATGGGGATGGTCAGCCTGTCACCGGATGCGCCGCCGCCGGTTCTTTACGGGCGCCAGGGCGAAACATTGCGCCTGACGGTGCGCAATACCCTGCCCGATTATACTGGGATGCATTGGCACGGGCTGCGCATCCGCAACGAAATGGACGGTGTGCCCTATCTGACCCAGATGCCCATCGGCGAGAACGAAAGCTTTACCTATGAACTCACGCCGCCGGATGCGGGCACGTATTGGTATCATCCCCATTGCATGACGATGGACCAGATGTCCCATGGGCTGACCGGTGTGATGGTGATTGCCGAACCGGAAGACCCGGGATTCGACAGCGAACAGGTGATCAATCTGCGGGATTTCCGGCTGGACGAAGATGGCGCGTTTCTGCCCGCTTATACCGCCCGCGGCGCGGCGCGGGCCGGCACGTTCGGCAACGTGCAGACCGCCAATTGGCAGAGCGAGGCAGTATATGACCACGCCGCGGGCAGCCTGGTGCGCGTACGGGTGGTCAACACGGACACGACCCGTATCTACAACTTGCATCCCGAAGGGGCCGAGACCCGGATCATCGCATGGGACGGACATCCGGTAGAAACAGACGTGACACGGCCCACAGCAGCCCAGCCGCTCTTGCTGGCCCCGGGTCAAAGGGTGGACCTGGCGGTTCGGATGCCGGACGACGAGGGGCAGTCAGCCCAGTTGATGGCAAAGTTTCCCGGGCAGAAACACCGCGCCATGGTCCGGTTGCGGGCCACGGGACAGTCCATTGCGCGTGATCTGCGAGAGCTGCGCCCATTGCAGGCAAACCCTGTCGCGCGCCCTGATCTGGGTCAGGCCGAGTTGCATGAGTTCGTGTTCGGCTGGACCCCGGAAGGCGGCGCCCCGAATGACGGGTTCTGCGGGTCTTTGGGCTATAGTTTCTGGTCGATCAACCGAACGCCCTGGCCGGGCGATGCGGCGCAGGGAACCGGGCCACTGGCCGTGCTGCAACGAGGCAAGAGCTATGTTCTGCGACTGCGCAATGAATCGCCCAACCTGCACCCGATCCATCTGCACGGGCTGGCCTTTGTTCCGCTGACGTCGAACCTGCGCAAACTGCCACCGTTGCTGTCCGATACCATGCTATTGCTAAAAGATGAGACCGTCGACATCGCGCTGGTCGCGGACAATCCCGGCGACTGGGCGTTTCATTGCCACGTGATCGAACACCAGAAAACCGGACTGGCCGGGTTCATCCGGGTAATCTGACCCTAGCCCGGTGGTGACATGTTCAACGCCAGAACGTGGTTCGGATAGGCTTGGTCCGCGATACGGAAATCCGTGACGCCGACCTGACGGAAGCCTTTGGACAGGTAGAAATCAATGGCCGGAGCGTTCTGGGAATTGGTCGTCAGCCAGATTTCGGGGCGGCCTTTGTTCCGGCAATGGTCAATGGCCACCTGCAACAACGCTGACCCGATGCCCTTTCCGTGGTGGCGCGGCTGCACGTAAAAGGTCACGATCTCAAGATCGGAAAGCCCGTCGATGGGGGCGGGACGGCCCTCTGCCAACCGAATGTAGCCATCGATTCCATCGCGGTTTTCAGACACCACCAGAAGATCACTCTCTTCCTCAAGCAGCGCTTCGAACCGTGCGGTTGTGAACTCGGACAATGCAAACTCGGCGAAGAAAGAACTTACGCCATGGCGCAGGTAGGTGCCGATCCAGACTTCGATCGACAACGCGGCCAGGCTGGCCGCGTCCGATTTCCGGGCTGGTCTGAGCTTCATGCCCCTAGGACGAGCTGGCCGGACTCAACCGCTCCAGCAAAGCTTTCGCCGCGGCCTGTTCGGCCTGACGTTTGGATCCTGCGGTGGCCTGTGCCTCGGTGCCGTCCTGAAGGCGGGCGGCGATGGTGAAGATCGGGGCGTGGTCCGGGCCGATGCGTTTGATTTCGACGTATGAGGGCGGCTTTTGCCCACGCGCCTGCGCCCATTCCTGCAACGAGGTCTTGGCGTCACGCGCATCTGCCTCGACCTTGTGGATGCGGTCCCCCCAAAGCGCCAGGATGACATCGCGGGCAGCCTCGAACCCGGCATCCCGATAGATGGCGGCGATCACGGCCTCCATCGCATCGCCCAGCAGCGCTTGCTTGCGACGGCCACCGGACAGCATCTCGGACCGGCCGAGTTTCAACACCGCGCCCAGATCGATCTGGCGGGCCACATCTGCACAGGCCTCTTTGCGGACCAATGCGTTGAACCGGGGGGCCAACTGGCCTTCGGAGGCTTTTTTGTCAGCTTCAAGCAACGCGGTGGCCATGACCAGGCCCAGAACGCGGTCACCCAGAAACTCCAGCCGCTGGTTGTCGGGTCGGGTGGACGAAGACACCGAGCCATGGGTCAGCGCGCGCACCAGCAGTTCGGGGTTTTTGAACTCATACCCCAATCGCCGCTGGAACGCCTTTATCTCAGACGAAAGCTTCAATTGACCGCCTTGAAGAACCGATCACCGCGCCATGTCCAGAAGAACAGCATCGAACGGCCCGCGGACGAGAACATGATCCGGTCGGCGCGACCAATCAGGTTTTCGTAAGGCACGTATCCGACACCGCCGGCAGATTGCGGCAGACGGCTGTCGCTGGAATTGTCACGGTTGTCGCCCATGAAGAAATAATGGCCCTCGGGCACGGTGTAGATGCCGGTATTATCCGATGCCTGGTTGCCGATGTTCAGCACGTCGTAGGACACGCCATTGGGCAGGGTTTCGATCAGGCGCGATTTTTCACAGGTGCCGCCAATACCGACAGGGCCGTTTTCACAGCGCGGGCGTAGGCGCTGTGGGCCTTGCGGTTCCGCGACTTCGGTGAACACGCCATCGGGCTGCTGAGGAACCGGAGTGCCATTGAGGATGATCTGGCCATTGCGGACCTGGATCCGGTCGCCCGGCAAGCCAATCAGGCGTTTGATATAATCACGCCCGGTGACCGGATGGCGAAAGACGATGACATCGCCACGTTCCGGATCACCGCCCCAGATACGGGTATTGTCTTCGCCCTGCATCCAGCCACAGATATCTTCGGCATCCACGTTCAGGCCGACGCTGGGGATGATCAGGCTGGGGCAGGATGCGTAGGAATAGCCATAAGCCATCTTGTTGACGAAGAGGAAATCGCCGATCAGCAGCGTCTGCTTCATCGAGCCCGAGGGGATCCAGAACGGCTGAAAGAAGAGGGTACGGAACACGCCGGCAATCAGCAGCGCATAGACGATAGTCTTGATCGTCTCCCAGACGGGATTTCCGGTCTTGGCTTCCTCGGCCATACTGCTCTCTCCAGTTCTTTGCTTGGCTTCGCTGCTACATGCGGGGGCGATGGGGGCAAGTCAAGGCTGCGTGGTGTGATCTTTAAGCGGACGCGCTTCGATCACCACGAAAGCCTGCGCCCAAGGATGGTCATCGGTCAGGGTGACATGGATGATCGCCTCGTGCCCTTCGGGGGTCATTTCATTCAGGCGTTCGGCGGCCCAGCCTGTCACATGCATCACGGGCTGGCCGGTGCGCAGATTGGTGACGGCCATGTCTTTCCACGCGATGCCCATGCGCAGACCGGTGCCCAGCGCCTTGGAACAGGCCTCTTTCGCGGCCCAGCGCTTGGCATACGTACCCGCGGTGTCGGCGCGGCGTTCGGCTTTGCGCTGTTCGGTGTCAGTAAAGACCCGGTTGCGGAACCGGTCGCCGAAACGGTCGAGCGTGCCCTGAATGCGGTCAATGTTTGCGAGGTCTGTGCCGATGCCAAGTATCATGACAACCGCACCGTCAGGATCTTGTAACTCGCCACTCCGAAGAACCCTGCAAAGGCGAAATCGAACCAGCGGCGGGCGCGGCGGTAGATGCGGACCATGCGCTCGGATGAGAACAGAAACGCGTAGCCGATAAAGATCATCAACGATCCGGCATAGAGCATGGCGAAATAGCCCAGCAGCATCGACAGGCTGGCATCATTGGGCGCGACGATGGCATAGATCGAGCCCCAGCTGAGGATCGCCTTGGGGTTGGTCAGGTGAATGGCCGCGCCTTTGGCAAAGATGGTCGGCAGCGCGCCCGTGACCGGTTTGCCCAAAGCGACCTCGTCCGAGGTCATCGCGCGGCGCAAGGCCTTCAGCGCCAGCCAACCCAGATAGGCCACACCGACATAGCGGATCACCTCGAACACCCAGACATTGGCCAGCATGATCGCCGACAGGCCAAGTGCTGCGGCAATGCCCCAGGCGGCGGACCCGGCACAGATGCCCAGTGCAAAGGCCAGCCCAGCGGTGCGGCCTTCGTTCATGGCGGTTCCGGCAATGCCCATCGTGGCGGGGCCCGGAGAGCCTCCGGCCATCAGCCAGGCCAGCCAGATGGCGACAAAGCCTGGGGTGATCACGCCCGCGCCTCGTCCATCAGGCGACGCATTTCCTGAATGGCCGGGGTCAGGCCCAGAAAAATCGCCTCGCCAATCAGGAAATGACCGATATTCAGTTCCTTGACCTCTGGGAAAGCGGCGACCGGCTTCACCGTGTCATAGGTCAGGCCATGGCCCGCATGAACCTCAAGCCCCAGCGAATGGGCGAAAGAGGACATCTGGCGCAGCGATTCAAGCTCGCGTTCGGCATCTTCCATGCGGCCTTCGGCATGGGCATCGCAATAGGCGCCGGTGTGCAGCTCAATCACTTCGGCACCGATGCGATGCGCGGCCTCGATCTGACGCTGATCGGCGGCGATGAAGATCGAAACGCGACAGCCGACATCACGCAGAGGGGCGATGAAATGCGCCAGCTTGTTTTCCTCGCGCGCGACTTCAAGACCGCCCTCGGTGGTGCGCTCCTCGCGCTTTTCGGGAACGATGCAGACCGCGTGCGGTTTGTGGCGCAAGGCGATCTGCTGCATCTCGGGCGTCGCGGCCATCTCAAAGTTCAGCGGCACCGACAGAACTTCCATCAGCCCGTCGATATCGGCGTCCGAGATATGGCGTCGATCTTCGCGCAGATGCGCGGTGATGCCATCCGCGCCCGCTTCTTCCGCCAGTTTGGCAGCGCGCAGCGGATCCGGATAGTCCCCGCCCCGCGCATTGCGCACCGTGGCCACGTGATCGATGTTCACACCCAGACGCAGATGGTTCTCAGACATCCCTCGATTCCTTTTGCATGCTTTGGCCCGAGCCTAGAGGCTCTGCCGAAGAAACGGCAGCCGAATCTTCGGCCAAACGCTTGATTTCATCAAACTTCGCCTTGATTCTGGCGCGACGACGCTGCTGATACGTCAGGATCAGCGGCAGGCTGAGGTAATAGCAGATCACCCCCGCAACGAGGCCCGGAATGATCCCACCGATCATATAGGGGTAGAAGACGTCGTCGTAGAACTGCGACAGCCCGTGCCAGTCGGCCACGCGATCCGTAAACAACGCCAGGAAATTGTTCTTGAGATCCCCCAGGGCACTGGCGAATTTGCCCATAAGCCCCTGTGTGTCGCCTTCTTCGTATTCGGTGCCCAGCAGGAAATGCCCGGTCTGAAGACAGATCACTCCGATCGGAACATAGGTGAGCGGGTTGCCGAAAAACGTGCCGCTGAGCGCGGCCAGAATGTTCCCCTTGATCAGCCGGGCACCGATGGCGGCGACAAGAAAATGCAACCCGTAAAACGGCGTAAAGGCCGCAAAGACGCCCGCCCCTATACCGCGCGCGATCCGGTCAGGGGTATCCGGCAAGCGCCGGACGCGGTGTTTCACGTAATGGAAGGCGCGGGTCCATCCGCCACGCGGATAGACGAAATCCGATGCGATCTGGACTGGAGAGCGTCGGTCTCGGCGCTTGAATACCACCCGTGATCACCCCTTCTCAGCCAGCCGCAACCGAAGTTTTGACCTGATCCCGATACCGTTCGACCGCAGCAACATCGCTTTCCGCCTCCAGCATCAGCATGAGTGAGTGAAGCTGTTCAAGGTCGCGCAGTTCGACATTGATCAGAAGGCGGTAAAAATCCGGTTTGCGATCGACAAACTCGAGGTTCGAGATATTGGCCTTTTTCTCGCCGATCAATGTGCAAATACGCCCCAGAACCCCGGCATCGTTGCCAATGGTCAGATCCAAAGTCGCGCCATAGACGGCCGGGTGCGTGCCCGAATGCCAGTGCAGATCGACCCAACGGTCAGGTTCGCCTTCGAACTCGCTGAGCCGGTCGCAATCGATGGCATGTACAACCACGCCCTTGCCCCGATAGGTGATGCCGACGATCCGTTCCCCCGGCAGCGGCTGACAGCAGGGGGCACGGTCGAACTTCTGTCCCGGCTCCAGACCGATCACTGCACGGCGCAGCGGAATGGCGTCGCCGTCGTCCTTGGCAAGTTCGGGATAGACGGCCTGAACCACCTCATGCGCAGTCAGTTCGGCACTGCCAAGGCGGGCCAGAAGCTCGTGCCGATCTTTCAGGCGCAGGTGTTTCGCCGCGGTATCGAGCGCCTTGTCGGTCGCCTTGCGGCCCACGTGCTCGAAACCGGAACGGGCCAGTTCCTTGCCCAGCTTGATAAATCGTTCCCGATCCACCTCGCGCAGGGCGCGGCGAATGGCGGTACGGGCCTTGCCGGTAACTGCAATCTCCAGCCACGTGACCTGTGGCGTCTGACCATCGGCGGTGATGATGTCCACGGACTGGCCATTCTTGAGCCGCGTCCAGAGCGGAACGCGGATACCGTCAACCTTGGCCCCGACACAGGCATGACCGATCCGGGTGTGAATGGCATAGGCAAAATCGATCGGTGTCGCGCCACGTGGCAGTTTCACCACGTCGCCTTTGGGGGTGAAACAGAACACCTGGTCCGAATACATCTCGAGCTTGACGGCTTCGAGGAAGTCTTCGTGATCTTCCTCGTTGTCGAACTGCTCGGTCAGGTTGGAAATCCACTTGGCAGGATCGACGGCGAACGGGTTTTCCGTGCGCACACCGTCGCGATAGGACCAATGCGCCGCGACGCCGGTTTCGGCCACGTCATGCATCTGGCGGGTGCGGATCTGGACCTCGACCCGTTTACCGTCCCGGCCGGAAACGGTTGTATGGATGGAGCGGTAGCCGTTGGATTTGGGCTGGCTGATATAGTCCTTGAAGCGCCCCGGCACCGCGCGCCAGCGCTGGTGGATGGCACCCAGGGTTCGATAGCAGTCTTCCTCGGTCTGGGTGATGATGCGGAACCCGTAGATGTCGGACAGGCGCGAGAAGCCCTGATCCTTTTCCTGCATCTTGCGCCAGATCGAATAGGGTTTCTTGGCGCGGCCGAACACCTCGGCCTCGATGCCCACTTTCTCCAGCTCGTGCCGCATGTCGCCGGTGATGCGGTGGATCACGTCGCCGGTTTCCCGTTGCAAAGTGATAAAGCGGCGGATGATCGACTGGCGGCCTTCAGGGTTGAGGACACGGAAAGCCAGGTCTTCCAGTTCCTCGCGCATCCACTGCATGCCCATCCGGCCCGCAAGCGGTGCGTAGATATCCATCGTCTCGCGCGCTTTGACGATCTGTTTTTCGGGACGCATCGCCTTGATCGTCCGCATGTTGTGCAAACGGTCGGCGAGCTTGACCAGAATGACCCGCAGGTCCTTGGACATGGCCATGAACAGCTTGCGGAAGTTCTCGGCCTGCTTGGTCTCGCGGCTGGACAGTTGCAGATTGGTCAGCTTGGTGACGCCGTCGACCAGTTTGGCGACCTCATCCCCGAAAAGTTCAGCCACCTTGCCATAGTTGGCCTTGGTGTCTTCGATCGTGTCGTGCAGCAGCGCCGTGATGATGGTCGCATCATCCAGACGCTGTTCGGTCAGGATGGCGGCAACGGCAACGGGATGGGTGAAATAGGGCTCGCCGGAATGGCGAAACTGCCCTTCGTGCATCTGCTGGCCGAATTCGTAGGCCAGCGCAATGCGGTCGGCATTCGTCTTGGGATTGTAGTTGCGGACCAGCGCAATCAGATCGTCAGCAGAAATCATCCGGTCCGCACCTTCGTCTTCAGGGCTTACCCCTGCCCTTGAGCCTCCATCAGAGCGCGCAGGAGCTTCTCTTCGGACATGTCGTCCATGGCGGGTTTGTCCGTTTCGGCACCCATCAGCAGCGCCATCTGATCTTCTTCGGGCTCATCAACCTCGATCTGGGTCTGGTTGGCCTCGATCAGGCGCTCGCGCAGCTCGTCCGCGCTTTGGGTTTCGTCGGCGATCTCACGCAGAGACACGACAGGGTTCTTGTCGTTGTCGCGGTCAACGGTAATCGCTGCACCGGCGGAAATCTCACGCGCCCGATGGGCGGCGAGCATCACCAGCTCGAACCGGTTTGGAACCTTGTCTACGCAATCTTCAACCGTCACGCGGGCCATTGGGCGCTCTCCGTTTCTGAATCCATGTCAGGAAGGGGTTTATCTAAGCGCGAATCCGCGCCTTGACAAGCAGGAAATGCTGCATTTGCACGGATTACAGCGCCGTGACCGCCGCAACCTCTGCCGCGGGAAGGGTCTGGATCATCTCGCAGACCGTGCGACCCAGAACCGGATGACGCCAGTCGGGCACAATATCGGCCATCGGCACCAGAACAAAGGCGCGATCCTGAAGGCGCGGATGCGGCAAGATCAACTGATCCGGCGCCTCTTGCCTTTGCGCGTCGGTCGGCAGGGTCAGCCAGCGATCAAACGTGGCGCGATCCGGCAGGACCAGATCCTGGAAACAGACCAGATCCAGATCCAGCGTCCGCATCCCCCAGCGCTGCACCCGTTCGCGCCCGAATTCCTGTTCCACCTCGTGCAGCACTTGCAACAGTTGCGAAGGAGATTTCTCGGTTGCAATCAGCGCCGCGGCATTCACATAATCCGGGCCGGCCCCGGCGGGAAAGCACGGGGTAGCAAAAAAACGACTGACAGAGCGAATCACCACATCGTGACGCGATAACGCGTCAAGCGCGTTCTGAAGTGTTACAGCGGGACCGTTTCCTCTCAAATCGAGATTTGCGCCCAGCGCAACAACGGCATTTGGCATGGATTTGCTCATGTGATACCCTACATTCGACACATTGCATACTTGCGATAACCGACAGAAGTTCTAATTATAGGCCTACCAGCGCGCGTCATTTTATCACTCACTCACTCACGTAACGCGGCACGCACTGGATTATACCGGAAGGGAACATTTATGTTTTATAAAGACGAACGGCTAGCGCTGTTCATCGACGGCTCGAATCTTTATGCCGCGGCAAAAGCACTCGGTTTCGACATTGACTACAAACTTCTGCGGCAGGAATTCATGCGCCGCGGCAAGCTTCTGCGGGCCTTCTACTATACAGCGCTGCTGGAAAACGACGAGTATTCGCCGATCCGTCCATTGGTTGACTGGCTGCATTACAACGGCTTCACCATGGTCACGAAACCGGCCAAGGAATACACCGACAGCATGGGGCGTCGGAAAGTCAAAGGAAACATGGATATCGAACTTACCGTCGATGCCATGGAACTGGCGCCGCGCGTCGATCATATCGTGCTGTTCTCGGGTGATGGGGATTTCCGCCCGTTGATCGCAAGCCTGCAACGGCAGGGTGTGCGTGTATCGGTGGTTTCGACCATCCGCAGCCAGCCGCCGATGATCTCGGACGAACTGCGCCGCCAGGCCGACAATTTCATCGAGCTGGAAGACCTGCGCGATGTCATCGGCCGCCCGCCGCGTGAAATGCCGACGGAGCATCGCAGCGTCGCTGTTGCCAGCAACAGCTGACAAGGCGACAGGCCTGTCATGATGGGGAAAAATCGCGCGGTCAGGACATCGGTCCTGGCCGCGCTTCTTTAACAAGGTACAGGTGCTTAAACATCACCCGATTAGCAACGATTCGTGTCAGAGGAATGACGATGTCCTGTCTGGACCAAGGCCGGGAAAAGACTTACCTGTGCCATAAGGAGACAGCCTGATGAAAAAGCCGCCACTGACACTTTACCTTGCCGCCCCACGCGGGTTCTGCGCCGGTGTGGACCGTGCCATCAAAATCGTTGAGATGGCTTTGCAGAAATGGGGCCCACCGGTCTATGTGCGCCACGAGATCGTGCACAACAAATTCGTGGTCGATGGCCTTCGCGCCAAAGGGGCCGTTTTCGTCGAGGAATTGCAGGAATGCCCCGATGACCGCCCGGTGATCTTTTCCGCCCACGGGGTGCCGAAATCCGTTCCCGCCGAGGCTGCCCAGCGCGAGATGATCTATGTGGACGCCACCTGCCCCCTGGTTTCCAAGGTGCATGTCGAGGCGCAGCGCCACGCGGAAGCGGGGTTGCAGATGATCATGATCGGCCACAAGGGCCACCCCGAAACCGTTGGCACCATGGGGCAGTTGCCCGAGGGCGATGTGCTGCTGGTCGAAACTGTGGACGACGTGGCAAAGGTGCAGGTGCGTGACCCGGATAAGCTGGCCTTTGTCACCCAAACCACCCTTTCGGTCGATGACACCAAGGATATCATCGCCGCCCTTCAGGCCCGGTTCCCAGCCATTGTCGGACCGCACAAGGAAGATATCTGTTACGCCACCACCAACCGGCAGGAAGCGGTGAAGGCCGTGGCCCCCAAGGCGGATGCTTTGCTGGTTGTGGGCGCTCCGAACTCATCGAACTCGCGCCGCCTTGTCGAGGTTGCCTCGCGCGAGGGGTGTCAGTACGCGCAGCTGGTCCAGCGCGCCACCGAGATTGACTGGCGCGCGCTCGAGGGTATCTCGACCGTGGCTGTCACCGCAGGCGCGTCGGCCCCGGAAGTTCTGGTAAACGAGGTGATCGAAGCGTTCAGCGCGCATTATGATGTCACCGTCGAGCCGGTCGAGACCGCTGTTGAAAACGTCGAGTTCAAAGTCCCCCGCGTGTTGAGGCAACCGGCGTGAACGGAGTGCCGAAAGCGCCGCTCTATCTGGGGCTGGCGGGACTGATCCCGTTTGTCTGGGGCGTCCTGACCTATCTGAACGGCGACCTGAATGCCTGGGGCGTGCAAACCTTTGGCCCACGTTTCGTGGGGCCCTATGTGCAACTGTTCTATGGATCGGTCATCCTCAGCTTCATGTCCGGTGTTCTCTGGGGTTTTGCCACCAAGACATCAGGCAGCAAGGCGGCCCTGTGTTATCTGTTGTCGGTTCTGCCCGCGCTTTGGGCCTTTGCCATGACAGGGGGCGGGCCGGTAAATGCGGGCACCAATCTGATGTATGGCTTCGCTGGCTTGTTGTTGCTGGATGCCCTGTTTTCCTACTGGCGCCTGACACCGGTCTGGTGGATGCGGTTGCGCATCCTGCTGACCGCGGTCGTATTGGCCAGCCTTGCAGTCGGAGTGTACCTGTGACCGATGAACGTACGATCAACGCCTATACACACAAGGTGGCCGAATATCTGAAGATCCCTCTGCCGCCCGAGCAGCTTGAGGCCCGTCAGGCTTTCGCCGATGCGGTCGGCGCAGGCGGCTATGTGCTGGATCTGGGGTCCGGACCGGGGTCGGACAGCGGGTTCCTGATGCGTCAGGGGCTGAAGGTTCGCGCGCTGGATGCCACGCCAGCCTTTGTCGAACATGCACGCGAAAACGGTGTGGATGCACATCTGGGTACGTTCGATGACGTCACCGAGACGGCCGAATATGACGGGATTTACGCCAGCTTTTCCCTGTTGCACGCGCCGCGCGCAGATTTCCCGCGCCATCTGCAAGCGATCCACAGGGCTCTGAAACCCGGTGGACAGCTGTTTCTGGGGATGAAGCTGGGCACTGGTGAACACCGGGATGATCTGGATCGTTATTATTCCTATTACACGGAGGCCGAGATCGAGGACGCCTTGAACAAGGCCGGGTTCACGATTGATCGCGCAGTCCACGGCATCGGAAAAGGCCTGGCCGGATCGTATGACGGGTACATTCTGGTGTTCGCCCATGCCTGAATTGTTTGCCTATACGGACGGTGCCTGTTCCGGCAACCCCGGCCCCGGCGGCTGGGGCGTGCTACTGCGCGCGATGGACGGGGACAGGGTTCTGAAAGAGCGTGAGCTCAACGGGGGCGAGGCCGAGACGACCAACAACCGGATGGAACTGCTGGCCGCCATCAGCGCGCTTGAAGCGCTGGAGCGACCGTCGAAGATTACCGTCGTCACCGACAGCGCCTATGTGAAGAACGGCGTCACCGGGTGGATTTTCGGTTGGAAACGCAACGGCTGGAAAACCTCGAACAAGAAGCCGGTCAAGAATGTCGATCTGTGGCAGCGTCTGGATGAAGCGCAGGAACGGCATGATGTGACATGGGAATGGGTCAAAGGGCACGCAGGCCATCCCGAGAATGAAAAGGCCGATGAGCTGGCCCGGGCCGGAATGGCGCCGTTCAAACCGAAAAAGGCACAGGCGTGACTGCACTGACGCTGCTGGACTATGCCTCGGTTCTGATCTTCGCGTTGACAGGGGCACTGGTGGCCAGCCGTGCCCAGCTGGATCTGGTAGGATTTGCCTTCATGGCCTGCCTGACCGCCGTCGGTGGCGGTACGGTGCGCGACCTTCTGCTGGATCGTCACCCGATCTTCTGGGTTGGGCAGCCGGATTACATCCTGATCGCAGTCGCGGCTTCGGTCCTGGTTTTCTTTACAGCACATCTGGTGGAAAGCCGTTATAACTGGCTGGTCTGGCTGGACAGTTTTGCACTGTCGGTGGCTGTCGCGGCCGGAACCGGCGCGGCGCTGTCGCTGGATCAGTCCGGCGTCATTGTCGTTTTGATGGGTGTGACCACCGGATGCCTGGGCGGGCTGATGCGTGACGTGGTCTGCAACGAAGTACCGCTGGTGCTGAAACAGGGCGAGCTTTATGTGTCCTGCGCCTTTACAGGTGCTCTGACTGCGGTGCTGGCTTCCGGGTTGGGGGCGGCGCCTGCGTTTTCCCTGGGCCTCTGCGCCCTGGTGTGCTGGGCGTTGCGCGCCGGATCGTTGACGTTTGGCTGGCAATTGCCGGTCTACAAAAGCCGGCCGCCGCGCAACTGAGCCCGACAGTGGACGCCAAAGCGGCATGCTGATACCCCTTTTGAAAGCACAGCCCAGAGGCCAACGTGACATTCAGACTTGCATCCATCACAGCCTGCCTGGCCCTGCTCGCCTCATGCGGTGCGTATTACACCCCCGTCAGTTTTGTTGCGCAGGGCGACCAGATCATCGCCTCGGGCACAATTGACGAGACGACGCTGTCTGCCTTTGAGGAAGTGAAAGCCCAAAACCCCGAAGCCCGCACTCTGGTTCTGCGGTACATTGAAGGATCTGTTGACGATGACGCCAGTGTCATCTTCGCCCGTGAAGTGCACAGGGCCGGGTTCGACACTGTCGTGCCCTCGAACGGTCTGGTTGCCAGCGGGGGTACCGATCTGTTTCTGGCCGGAAACCGCCGCGTGCTGCAACCGGGGGCCTGTGTCGGTGTCCACAGCTGGGCCGGGTCGGGTCTGGTGGCCACCGACTTGCCCGAGGACGACCCCGAACATGATCGATATCTGGACTATTTCAAAGACATCGGCGTGGATGAGGAGTTTTACTGGTACACCCTGTTCGCTGCCCCGGCCGACAGTATGCACTGGATGAACGCCACCGAAGCGAACCGTTTCGGTTTGACCACCAGAGGTGCTCCGGCGCTTGGGTCTGCGACGGAGTGCGACGAAAGGTAAACTAGCCGTTCAACAAGCGCGCGCCGATTTCCTTGACGAACTTCGCGGCCACCATCGCCGTCATGCCATGGGGATCGCGATGCGGGTTGAGCTCGACGATATCCGCACCGACCAGCTGGCCTTTGAACCGGTGGATCAGGTCGACAACCTCGCGCGTGCTCAGCCCACCGGGTTCATGATGCGAGACGCCGGGGGCAAAGGCCGGGTCCAGCGCATCCAGGTCCAGTGACAGGTAGACCGGGCCATCGAAGGCAATCTGCAAATCGGGGCTCCAGTTGCGCATGTCGATCACCTCGACGCCGAACTTGTCGGCCTGTTCGCGCTGATGGGCGTTCATGGTGCGGATGCCGACCTGCACCAGACGCTTGACCGGGCAGGTCTCCATCACCCGGGCAAAGGGGCAGCCATGGCCGAGCGGTCCGATATCCTGCGTGTCGTACAGATCCGGGTGGCTGTCGATATGCAGGATGTTCAGGTCTTCGTACCTGTCTGAATGGGCCTTGATCAGCGGATAGGCCACGGAATGGTCGCCGCCCAGCGACAACAGGCGCGCGCCGGTTGCGATCCGTTTCGCCGCTTCGGCCTCGATCCGGTCAATCGGTTCCTGCCCGCGCATTTCGAACACATCAAGATCGCCGGTATCCCGGAATTGGCTGCTTGCCCCCAGATCGGTGCCATCCTCGGCCGTCAGGTTGGCGGCACCGGAATGCAGCGCCTCGCGGATGCGTCCGGGGGCGAAGGCCGGCCCTTGCAGAAACGAGGAATGCAGATCCAAAGGAACGCCCATCAGAGCGACATCACCCGGCTTCAAACCATACGGCATCATCATTTCCCTTTTTCGTTGGATGTGATCTGGACGGAAGAAGGACGCCGGGTCAAGGGGTTAGCGGCGCAGGTAGGTCTGCCAGATCCAAATCACCAGCAACGCACCCAGAACCGCCCCGACAAAACCAGACAGCCACCCCATAACGGTTACAAGAAACCGCAGCAGCATCCCTCCGATCAGGGCGCCTGCGATACCGATCAGCATGGTCGTCGGGATATCCGCCTCGATCCGCATCAGGCGGGTGGCCAGAAACCCTGCCGCTGCACCGATGATGATCAGGGCGACGATTGGCATGTCACTTCCTCCAGTGGGTCGGCACGATGATCAGGGCACCAACAGAGGAAATCACCGCATCCAGCCCCGGAGGACCAAAGCTGATACCGAACATGATACGGACGAAATAGAACAGGAACGCCCCGCCCACACAGATGATGATGGATTGCAAATAGCCGTTATGGGTGAAACCGGTCTGTTCGGACAGATACCCGACGATCCCGGCAATCACGACAGTACCCATCATCACCATGAACATATGGCTTTACTCCGAAGACATCCGGGTGCCGATCGGGATTGGCCAGCCCCGCAGGAACGTTTCCCTATCCTGCGCGCCTTTGCCCGCCCTTTGCAAGCGCAGCAGTTCTATGGCGCCCTGCCCGCAAGCCACATACAGATCGTCATTCAGAACCTCGCCCGGCGCGCCCTGCCCTTCGGCCAGGCGCGAAGCGAGGAGTTTTACCCTGTTGCCGTCAATCTCGGTCCAGGCCCCGGGAAAGGGCGACAGGCCGCGGACCTGCCGATCGACCTCGACCGCGGGGCGCGACCAGTCCACGCGGGCCTCGGACTTGTCGATCTTGGCGGCATAGGTGACACCAATCTCGGGCTGCGGATCAGGGGTCAGGTCGGGCAGCTTTGCCAACGCCTCGACAATCAAGGCCGCGCCCATCTCCGAGAGCCGGTCATGCAGGTCCGCAGTGGTTTCCTCGGGCCCGATATCGGTGGCCTGCCGCAGCAGAACGGGGCCGGTATCAAGGCCCGCCTCCATTTGCATGATACAGATGCCGGTTTGCGCATCGCCTGCCATGATCGCGCGATGAATCGGAGCCGCCCCGCGCCAGCGCGGCAACAGGCTGGCATGTATGTTCAGGCAGCCATGAGTCGGTGCATCGAGGATGGGCTGGGGCAGGATCAGACCATAAGCCACAACCACCGCCACATCCGCGTTCAGTGCCGCAAAACTGTCCTGTTCTTCGGCCGGTTTCAGCGAGGTTGGGTGACGCACGTCCAGACCCAGCGCCTGGGCCCGCGCGTGAACCGGCGTTGGGCGATCCTTCTTGCCCCGCCCCGCCGGACGCGGGGGCTGGCAATAGACGGCGGCGATCTCATGCCCGGCCTCGACCAGTGCATCCAGAACCGGCACCGAGAAGTCCGGGGTTCCCATGAAAACAACGCGCATCTTTACCCCTGTTTCTTGGCTTTTCGAAGCAGCATGTCGCGTTTGACCTTGCTGAGCCGGTCAAAAAACATCCGGCCATTCAGATGGTCGATCTGGTGCTGGACACTGGTGGCCTCGATGCCGACAAAATCGCGACGGTCCACCACGCCCTGCTCGTTCAGGAATTTGACAGTCACCGCACGCGGGCGTTTTACCGTGGCCGACACGCCCGGCAGGTTCGGACTGGCCTCTTCATGTTCACGCAACTCGATCGAACTGTGCAGGATTTCCGGGTTCGCCAGACGCACGGCCTTGCCCCGCTCGGTCGACCCATCGACAACGGCCAGCCGCAACATCACTCCGATCTGCGGTGCGGCAAGACCGACACCGGGCATGGCCTCCATCGTGTCGATCATATCCTGCCAGATCCGGCGAATGTCATCGGTGATTTCAGTCACTTCATCCGCCTTGGTGCGCAAGCGTTTGTCGGGCCAGGGCAGACAGGTACGGACGGTCATGCGCGCGCCCGTTCACGTTTGAGCTTTTGCATCTTGCGGGTAATCATCTGCCGTTTCAGCGGTTTGAGATAGTCGATGAACAGCTTGCCGTTCAAATGGTCGATTTCATGCTGCACGCAAGTGGCCCAAAGCCCGTCAAAGGTTTCCTGTTGCAGGTTTCCCTTCTCGTCCATCCAGGTGACATCGACCACCTTGGGGCGGGTCACTTCGGCATATTGATCCGGGATCGACAGGCACCCTTCTTCGTACACATTGGTTTCCTCGGAAGAGGCGATGACCTGAGGGTTGAACATGATCAGCGGGCGCGGGGTCTCGCCTTCTTCCTTGATGCAATCCAGCACGATCAACCGTTCCAGCACACCGATCTGCGGCGCGGCGAGGCCAATCCCCGGCGCGTCATACATGGTTTCCAGCATGTCGTCAGCCAGCGTGCGCAGCTCGTCCGTCAGGTCGGACACGGGCGCGCAGACCTTTTTCAGGCGGGGATCGGGATGGATCAGGATAGTGCGTTTCATGAGGCTGATTTAGGCCATCCCGCCCCGCGCCGCAACGCCCCCCTTGCACCTGCCCGATTTGCGGTTAGCTTTCGGTCGAGAAAATGGAGCAGACATGACTTTCAACGACCTGATCGACCGCCGAGGCACCAACAGTTCAAAATGGGACAAGATGGAGATGCTGTATGGCGTCTCGCCCGAGGACGGTCTGGCCATGTGGACGGCCGATTCCGATTACCAAACGGCACCCTGCGTGATCGAGGCCGTACGCAAAGCCGCAGATCACGGCGTGTTCGGCTATTCATGGATGCACCCGGATTACCTGGCCTCGGTTCAGTGGTGGATGAAAACCCGCCACGATTGGGAAATCGACACGGATTGGATTCTGACCACGCAGGGCTTGGGCAATGCAATCGCCCTGTCGCTGGATGTCTGGACCGATCCTGGTGATGGCATCGTGATCTTCACCCCCGTTTACCACGAGTTTGCCCACAAGGTGAACAAATCGGGCCGCCGGGTCGTGGAATGCCCTTTGGTGCGGGACGGGGACAGTTACGGCCTTGATCTGGACGACGCCCAGTCCCGGTTGGACGGGTCCGAGAAGATGCTGCTGTGGTGTTCGCCGCAAAACCCGTCGGGTCGTGTCTGGACACCCGATGAGTTGCAGGCCGTGGCCGCGTTTGCCGAACGGAACGGTTTGATCCTGGTATCCGACGAGATTCACCACGATCTGGTCTATCCCGGCACAAAATTTGTGCCAATGGACGTGGCGGCCCCGAATGCACGCCCGTGGACCGTGACGCTGACTGCGGCATCGAAGACCTTCAACATCGCCGGGCAGCGGACCGGCAACATGATCATTCCAGATCCCAAACTGCGCGCGGCCATGAAGCAACGGCTGCAAACATTGGATTACGATCCCAGCGCCCTGGGCGTGGCGATGATCACTGCTGCCTACAGCCCCGAAGGGGCCGAATGGGTGGATGCCCAGATCGCGCATCTGGAGGAAAACCGGCGTCTGTTCGATCAGACCATCGCCGAGATTCCGGGGCTCTGGTCGATGCCCTTGCAGGCGACCTATCTGGCCTGGGTCGATTTCTCGGGCACCGGCATGGATCACGCCGAATTTGTCCGCCGTCTGCGCGAGGACGCACGGATCGCAACATCGTCGGGTCCGGGTTTCGGCACTGGAGGCGAGACGTTTGAACGGTTCAACCTCGCCACGCAACGGGCGCGGGTCGAGGAAGCTTGCCTGCGGCTGAAACGAGCTTTCGGGGATCTGCAATAAGTATGCGTCGGCCGGGGCTTGCAAGCCCTGCCCTGTTGTTTACAGGGGCCGGTTGATTGGCTGACGCTGCTTGGCCCGCGCGGGCCTGCCTTTATGGTGGCACCGCAAGCCTCTGGTGTCGACCAAACCCTGACCGAAACCGGAACTCCGGTTGAAATTCGCCCTCAGTCGTCATGCCCCAGCAGGGCGATCGGCGCATCGGGCGCGCGGTAAAAGTCAAGCGGAGCGCTGTCATGGGCCGCCGTGCTGCGTTTGAATTCATACCGCATCTCACCGCCCTCATCCTCATCCGCGACGATGAGACACTGATAGAGGTGGTTGGCCCCGTCATAGATATCCACAAGCCCACGCAGGCGCGGCGTGGTTTCCGCCTCAACCGTAAAACCGTCTTTCCACAATTTGAGTATTTTGTAGGTATTGTCGCCCATTTCCACCCGTAAACGGCTGGCTTTTTTCAATGTCGCGATTCGGGCCGCGTCCAACTCGGCGCGTATTTCCTTTGAAACATAGGTACTCATAAATCCGTTCCCCCGTGAATGACTTCTATTGTGCGGGAAAAGTTGTAAAAATCCAGTGAACCACGTCACAGACTGCGATCTGGCGGAGCTTTGTTGCACAGAAATCCCGGCCTCGACTGTGCGCGAATGCAGGGCATTTGCGCGGGCACTCGCATAGGAAGACGCCGGGTCCGGGCCTATCTTTGACGAAACGCGCATGCGGAGGAAAAGATATGGGCCTGCTGGTCGAAGGAAAATGGCACGACACCTGGTATGACACCAAATCCACGGGCGGTGCATTCAAGCGCAGCGCCGCGCAGTTTCGCAACTGGTTGACAGCTGACGGCGAGGCGGGGCCATCAGGCAAAGGCGGGTTCAAGGCGGAACCCGGGCGCTATCACCTTTATGTCAGCTATGCCTGCCCCTGGGCGCATCGCACGCTGATTTTTCGCGAGTTGAAAGGGCTGAGCGATCTGATCTCAGTCTCGGTCGTGCATCCGGACATGCTGGACCAGGGTTGGACCTTTGAGACAGACGGCCATGGCGCGACGGGCGACGATCTCTATGGGCTGAGCTTTGCGCACCAGATCTATACGAAAGCCGATCCAGCCTATTCAGGCCGCGTGACCGTGCCGATCCTGTGGGACAAGCGGCAGGAAACCATCGTGTCGAACGAAAGCTCGGAAATCATCCGCATGTTCAATTCGGCCTTCGACGGGATCACCGGCAATACCGATGATTACTGGCCCGAAACGATGCGCGATGAAATCGAAGAGGTCAACGCGCGCATCTATTCAGATGTCAACAACGGCGTGTACAAGTCCGGCTTTGCCACCTCGCAAGCGGCCTACGACGCCGCCGTGGGCCCGTTGTTCGACACGCTGGACTGGCTGGAAGATGGTCTGAACCGGAACCGTTACCTGATGGGGGGTCGGATCACCGAGGCTGACTGGCGGCTGTTTACGACGCTGATCCGCTTTGATCCGGTCTATCACCTGCACTTCAAATGCAACAAGCGGCGACTGATCGATTACCCGAACCTATGGTCCTATACGCGTGAACTGTACCAGTGGCCCGGCGTGGCCCCCACCGTGAACATGACACATATCGTGCGCCACTATCACTACAGCCATGACAGCATCAATCCATACCGGATCATTCCGGTGAACCCGGTGCTGGATTATGCAGAACCGCACCGCCGCGATCAGCGCCCCGCTGCGTAATGCTCGACCATCGCCGCCAGATCCTCTGGCGGCGTTTCGCTTTGCACATAAGCACAGGCATTCGGACTGTGGGCAAATATCGATCCATCCGAAAAGAAGGTGGTGTTGGTGACAAAGATCACCCGCGCCTGGGGGCGGCGATAGCTGGCAAAATCGGCCACGGCCAGAGCACTTCCGGTTTCCAGAACCAGATCCAGCACGATGATTTCGAAATCCGTGCCGTACAGCGCCAGAATGGCGGCTTCCTGCGTCTCGACCAGCGTGACGTCAGCGCCCTGCCGTTCCAGATGCCTTTTCCATACCCGACCAAGGTCGGGATTACTCTCAACAATCAGAACTTTCATTTGCAACAACCTCGGCACTTGATATGGTGAGTGGTGCCGACCCCCGTGGTCCGTGATCTCGTTATTTCCTTAACAAAGTGTTAACAGCGGCCCTACAGGTCCGTGAACAGGCGGATTTGCTTGTATTAGAGGCGAAAATCCGCTTGAAGCAGGCTAAAAGCGGTATTTTCTCGCAGAGAGAGCAGATGAACACACCGGATCAAGACTTGGATCCACGCACGGTTCGCGACCACGGCGGTGGGCTGGACAGGGCGATTGCACAATATGGTGGACAACGCACCGACTGGATCGATCTGTCCACCGGCATCAATCCTCATGCCTACCCCGTGTCCGGGCTGACTGCGGGGGATTGGGCTGAATTGCCGGATCACGGGGCGTTTGAACGGCTCAGCGGTGCCGCGCGCGGGTTCTGGAACGTGCCGCAGCGTGCAGCGATCCTGCCCGCGCCCGGAGCGTCGTCGATCATCGCGCGCCTTCCCGCGCTAACTGCGGCGGGTACGGTACAGATCACGCCGCCCACCTATAACGAACACGCCGCCGCCTTTTCGGCGCAGGGATGGAAGGTACGGCAAGACGGTCCGTGTGACGCCCGCGTGATCGTCCATCCGAACAACCCGGACGGGCGTATCTGGCAGGAAGGCGACGTATCGGCACCACTTACCGTGATTGACGAAAGCTTTTGCGACGTCATGCCGGACAAGTCCTTGATCCACCTGGCAGACCGCCCCGGCGTGATCGTGCTGAAGAGTTTTGGCAAATTCTGGGGGCTGGCCGGGGTAAGACTGGGGTTCGCCATCGGACGACCGGATATGATCAGCCGGTTGAACGATCTGACTGGCCCTTGGTCTGTATCAGGCCCTGCCTTGCGGATCGGCACACGGGCCCTTGCAGATACGGATTGGGCAAGCGCCACGCGTAAGCGACTGGCGGACGAGGCCGCTCGGCTGGATGTTCTGTTGACGGCCAGGGGGGCCAAGGTCGCTGGCGGCACAAGCCTGTTCCGATTGTACAAGGTCGATGATGCCTCCCGCTGGCAGGAACAGCTGGCACAGAACCATATCTGGAGCCGCATCTTCCCCTATTCCGACACCTATCTGCGCCTCGGTTTGCCACCTGTGAACGGGTGGGACCGGCTGGAGGCCGCGCAGTGAGCCTTGGCCTGATACTGGTCTGTGCCATGTGTCTGGACGCAGCGCTGGGAGAGCCCGACTGGCTCTGGTCGCGTATCAAGCATCCGGCGGTAATGATCGGAAGCCTGATTGGCTGGCTGGATAAACGTCTGAATCACGGGGCCGCACGACGGGCAAAAGGGGTGGGTGTGCTTGTCCTGCTGGTTTGCGGCGCATGGGGGCTTGGGTGGGCTTTGTCCCTGCTGGGGCCAGTTGTCGAAATCCTGGTCTGCGCGATCCTGCTGGCGCAACAATCGTTGGTCGCCCATGTTCGCGCCGTGGGCAAAGGGCTGATGGCCTCGCTGGCAGAGGGACGGGCGCAAGTGGCCATGATCGTCTCGCGCGATACACGGGACATGACCGAGGCGCAGGTGGCACGCTCGGCCGTCGAAAGCGCCGCAGAGAACCTCAGCGACGGTGTCATCGCGCCTGCGTTCTGGTTTCTGGTCGCGGGGTTGCCGGGGCTGCTGGTCTACAAGGCGGTAAATACCGCCGACAGCATGATCGGGTATCGCAATGAAAAATACCGCGCGTTTGGCTGGGCCTCGGCCCGGTTCGATGACCTGCTGAACCTGATCCCGGCCCGCCTGACCTGCGTGATGATCGTGGCGCTGTCGAGCCAGTGGTCGCGCTGGCGCGAAATCGTGGCAGACGCGCACCGTCATATCTCGCCCAATGCAGGCTGGCCCGAGGCCGCCATGGCCCGCGCGCTGAACGTCGCCCTGGCCGGACCGCGCAGCTATGACGGTAAGGTACGGGATCTGGCATGGGTCAATGGCGATGCCCCGCGCGAGATCGGGGCGTCAGACGTTTTCCGCGCATGTCGCATGTTGTGGCGTGTTTGGGGGCTTGCGCTTGGGCTCGTGTCGGTGTCGGTTGGGATCGACCTGATTTACTGACGGACACTTGTCATGCGTTTTCTTTCCGGCCTGATCGCCGCTGCCCTGTTTGCCCAACCTGCCCTTGCCCAATGTGGCGGTGGCTTCAATTCTTTTGTCAAAGGGCTAAAGGCCGAGGCCGTACAGCAAGGCTTTGACAAATCCACCGTGAACGCGTTTTTCAAAGGCGTGCAGCAGGATGGCGCCGTGCTCAAGGCCGACCGGGCGCAGGGGGTGTTTCAGAAGCCCTTCATCGAGTTTTCCCGTCGTCTGATCTCGGCCAACCGGATCGAACGCGGGCAGGCAATGTCGCGCAAATACGATGCGGTATTTGACCGGATCGAGAGGGAGTACGGCATCTCGCGCGGGGTGTTGCTGGCTTTCTGGGCGTTCGAGACCGATTACGGATCATTCCAGGGCGACTTCAACACCCGCAACGCGCTGGTGACCTTGGCCCATGACTGCCGTCGACCCGACCTGTTCCGCCCCCAAATCTTCGCGGCCATCGAACTCTATCAAAACGGTGACTTCGACCCGGCCCGCACAACGGGCGCGTGGGCCGGGGAAATCGGCATGGTCCAGATGTTGCCGCGGGACATTCTGGAAAACGGTGTCGATGGGGATGGCGACGGGCATGTCCGCCTGAAAACCTCGGCCCCCGATGCGCTGATGTCCGGCGCCAAGATGCTGTCGCATCTGGGCTGGCGCGCAGGCGAACCATGGCTGCAAGAGGTCACGGTGCCCGCGCAGATGGATTGGTCCCTGTCCGGCCCCGGCAAGCCCCGGTCGGTAGCGGACTGGCAGGCCATGGGCGTTGAGGCGCGCAGCGGGTCGCTGGCGAACCTTCCGGCCTCGCTGATCCTGCCGCAGGGGCGCAACGGCCCGGCCTTTCTGGCCTATCCAAACTTCGACGTCTATTTCGAATGGAACCAAAGCTTTGTCTATGTATTGACCGCCGCCTATTTCGGGACACGTCTGGAAGGGGCACAAATCTACGATGCCGGCAATCCCGCACAGGGTCTGAACGGGGCGCAGATGAAGCAGTTGCAAAGCAAGCTTCAGGCCAAAGGATATGACGTTGGCAAGATCGACGGGATCCTGGGGGCTGGTACCAGAGCGGCCGTGCAGGCAGAACAGAAGCGGCTTGGCCTGCCGGCCGACGCGTGGCCGACAGTGGATTTGCTAAACCGGCTTTAGGCAGCAACCACGCTCACGCGACCCATTCCCGTTCCAGCGGAACATGGGGTACAAAGGCGTGCGTCACCACCGCGGCACCCTCGGTTTCGATTGCCGTGTTGGGCTGTATCTCGAGCCATCCCTCGTTATTGGCATCCAGTGGCTCGGACGAAATGATGATACCGTCTTTGCAGACCTTGTAATGCAAACTGGGCGCAAACCGATCCGAGGCATATCGGGCCGCAAAAACCCGTTTGCCGTCCGACCAGCAGGCGGCAAACCGAAGATAGGGTGATGCTCCGCGGTGCCTGGAAAGGGCTTCGACCCGACCGACCGCACGGGCCATTGCACCAACAGGATCGGCGTCCAGCCCTTCGCCATGAGCGATGAGAAAGATCGCCTCGCTCTCGGTTGCGCCCATACGATGTTGGTACAGGTGCGCCGGGATCATGGCATCAAGCTCTTGCCGGATTCGTTCATGACCCCCGGCCTGACCGTTATGCATGAAACTCCACCTGCCGACGCCGAAAGGGTGACAGTTGTTGCGTGAGGTCGCCGTACCCGTCGAGGCCCGTACATGGGCCAGAAACAGCCGGGATTTCGTGTGATGCGCCAATTGCTTCAGATTGGCATCAGACCACGCTGGATGGGTGTCCTTGTAAAAGCACGGCATGTCACGATCAGAATACCATGCCAGACCGAACCCATCGGCATTTACCGGTGTTTTCCCAATCAATGCGTTTCGGCTTTGAATAACAAGCGATTGTTCTTGCTCAAGGACCAGTTCGTCCAGGTATCGCTGCTGACCAACCCAAGCCAAAAATCGGCACATTTTTTTTCCCGTACATCAAATAAGATTCTCCGGGACGATACCGCCTTGGTTGTCAGGTTTCCTCCCTTACATCATCTTGATTGTCGATTTTTGTCTATCAAATGAGCTGGAATCACGAAAATTTCAGATCATTTTATTCACTGCGCACCGGATACCGGTCGCCTTTTTCGTCAATCAGGATCAACCTTTCCCCCCTGCGCACGTACAAATCGCACCGGCTGAACCCGTTGCGGTAGGCGATGCAGACACTGCCATCCTCGGCAATGGAATAGGTGCCAAAAGCAGAATCTCCGCTCGCGTATGTGTAGGAATAGGCCCCGCCCGCTGAGAATTTCGCTTGCCCATCGTCGTAAAAGGTCAGCGTCTGCCCCGCCAAAGCACCAAGCTCTGCGGCCGTAAGGGGCGTGTCCCCGGTCTTGACGGGCCAGTCGGCTGCGAAGACAGGGCTGGCGGCGATGAGGGCGGGGATCAGAAAGCGCGTCATGCACCCAGACTAGCGCGAAAGAGTCCCACCCGTCATAAACTTGCAGTGAGCGGGGTCACGCGACCATCTGTTCGGCCTTCTTCAGATCGACCGAAACCAGCTGGCTGACGCCCTGTTCCTGCATGGTGACACCGAACAGGCGATCCATGCGCGCCATGGTCACCGCGTGGTGGGTGATGATCAGGAAACGCGTGTCGGTCTGGCGGCACATTTCGTCCAGCAGATCACAGAAGCGCGTTACGTTTGCGTCGTCCAGTGGCGCATCAACCTCGTCCAGCACACAGATCGGGGCGGGATTGGCGAGGAAGACGCCGAAGATCAGCGCGGTCGCCGTCAGGGTCTGCTCACCGCCCGACAACAGGCTGAGAGTCGAGAGCTTCTTGCCCGGCGGCTGGCACATGATCTCGAGCCCCGCGTCCAGAGGGTCGTCACTTTCGACCATCACAAGATTGGCCTCGCCGCCACCAAAGAGATGCTTGAACAACATGGCGAAGTTGGAATTCACCTGTTCAAACGCGGTCAGCAAACGCTCGCGCCCTTCGCGGTTGAGGCTGGCGATCCCGCTGCGCAGCGCCTTGATCGCCTCTTCCAGATCGGCTTTTTCGCTGCTGAGCGTATCGAATTCTTCCTGAACTTCCTTGCTGTCTTCTTCGGCCCTCAGGTTCACGGCCCCCATCGCATCGCGCTGACGTTTGTGACGGTTCACTTCGGATTCCAGAACGTCCGCAGCTGGCATCTGGTCGGGGCTCACGTCCAGCTGGTTCAGCAATTGGTTCGGGGTCAGTTGCTGATCTTCGGCAATCCGTTCGGCCGCCGCGACAACACTTTCCTTGGCCGCGTCACAGCGCGCCTCGGCCGCGGCACGGCTTTCGCGCGCTTCTGATGCCAGACGCTCGGCTTCCCGTTCGGCCAGAACGATTTCACGGTGCATGGCCTCGGCCTCGGCCAATTTGTCGGCGGCTTCGGCGCGCCGTGCTTCGGCGGCTTCGATCAGTTCGTTCAGTTCCTCACGCGCCTCGGCGATTTCGCCGGGTACGGCCATGGCCTCGGTCAGTTCTTCTTCCGAGCTTTCCTTGCGCTCGGCAAGTTCGGAAATCCGCTTTTCAGCCGTTTCCAAGCGGTGGCGCCATCCGCTGAGATCTTTCGCAACCTCCTGGGTACGACGCGTGCGGGCGTCCCCTTCGCGGCGCAATTCGTCATGGGTCGAGCGGTGGGTCAGCATGGTGATCCGCGCCGCCTCGACGGTCTGCTTGATGTCTTCCACTTCTGCGCGGGCGCTGTCGAGATCGCCCAGACCGGCCAAAGCCGCTTCGGCCTCGCGCAGTTGCGCACGGGCGGCCATGGCATCGTCCTTGTGGCGATCAACGGCGAGGGTCAGGGTTTCCAGCTTGCCCTGCGCCAGATTGCGGTCGGCCTCGGCCCGCGACAGTGCGCGCGCAGTTTCGGCCATGCGCTGATCAGCAGCACGGCGGGCTTCTCGCGCACGGCGGTCTGCCTTGGTCACATCCGCCAATTGCTGAGACAGTGCTTCATGTGCGGCACGGGCACCGTCAGCCTGTGCTTCGGCACGGGCAAGGTCCTGTTTCAGCGCTTCCAGCCTGTTGAGCTGCTCCAACCGCAGAGCAGCAGCACTTGGCGCGTCTTCTGCCCAGGCACGGAACCCATCCCAGCGCCACAGGTCGCCCGAGCGGGACACCAGACGCTGGCCGGGTTTCAACGACGCCTGCAACCGTGCGCCCTGATCCGCATCCACCAACCCGATCTGGGCAATTCGGCGGCTGAGACGATCCGGCCCCGACACATGAAGCGCCAGTGGTTCAGCCCCTTCAGGCAATGGCTGGTCGCTGTCATATCCAGCCACCTGCACCCAGCCGGACGGGCCGTCGCCCTCGACCAGCGGTGCGCGCAGATCATCAGCCAGAGCAGCACCCAGAGCCTTTTCATAGCCGGGTTCGACGCGCAGCAGATCCAGCACCTGACCACCTTCCGCCGTGTCGCGTTCCACCAGCTTGGCCAGCGCCGTGGTTTCGGCCCGGATCGCCCCCAGCTCGCCTTCCGCTTCGGAACGTCGCGCCCGGGCCTCGGCTTCGCGCCCTTGCGTTTCGTTGCGCAGTTCATCCGCCGCGGCAAGTGCCTCTTCAGCGGCTTCGACCGCTTCTCGGGCTTCTTCCTCGCCCATTTGGGCTTCTGCAAACGCCTCGCTGGCGCGGATCAGGGCGGTTTTCGCCTCGTCCACGGCCTGCCGGGCTTTTTCCTCTTCACCCTCGGATCGGGCCAGCGTCTTGCGACTGTCTTCGACCAGACGCTGGGCTGACTGGTGCCGGGCGACCAGGCGGGCCATATCCTCGGTTTGCTGCGACAGGTGGTCTTCGCGTTCCTGTAGGATCGAGGCCGCCTCGCGGGCGATTTCCGCCGCCTCGGCCACTTTTTCATCGTGACCTTCAGCTGCCTTGGCCAACTCGCGCGCTTCCCATTCCAGCCGTTCAATCATTTGTCCCGCGTCCCGGTTCAGACCGGCTTCGCGTTCGATATCGTTGCCCAGCTGCTGGATTCGGTTGGTCAGTGTTTCGATCGTCTGACACGCGCGGGTTTCCTGATCGGACAATTGATCGCGCTGCACCTGCTGGCGTTGCAGCACGGCGGCGGCAATGGCCTCTTCCTCGCGCAGCGGCGGAAGGGTTTCCTCGATCTCGGCACGTTTCGCGGCAGCAGCGCGGGCTTCAGCCTCGGCACGGGACGCTTCGGTGATCCGCTCACGCAGTTTTTCTTCGGCCTGCTGGCGGGCCATGTCGGCCTCTTTCCAGCGTCGATAAAGCAGCATCCCCTCGGCCTGACGCAGCTGTTCGCCAATTTCACGATAGCGGGCCGCCTGACGGGCCTGACGCGCAAGCTGGGCCAGTTGTCCTCCCAACTGCTCCAGCACGTCATCGACGCGGGTCAGGTTGGCTTCGGTGCCTTTCAGCTTGAGCTCGGCCTCATGGCGACGCTGATACAGGCCCGAGATCCCGGCGGCCTCTTCCAGAATGCGGCGACGGGCGCGCGGCTTGGCGTTGATCAACTCGGCAATGCGGTTCTGTCCGACCAACGCGGGCGAATGCGCACCGGTCGAAGCATCGGCAAACAGCATCTGCACATCGCGCGCCCGAACGTCTTTACCATTGGTCTTGTAGGCACTGCCCACATCGCGGGTGATGCGGCGTACGATTTCCAGTTGATCGCTGTCGTTGAACCCCGACGGTGCCAGCCTTTCCGAGTTGTCCAAGGTCAGAACGACTTCGGCAAAATTGCGCGCCGGGCGTGTCGCCGCACCGGCAAAGATCACGTCTTCCATCGCGCCGCCGCGCATGGATTTGGGGCGGTTTTCCCCCATCACCCAGCGCAACGCTTCCAGAAGGTTGGATTTGCCGCAGCCATTCGGACCCACCACACCGGTTAACCCGTCCGCGATGATCAGATCGGTCGGATCAACAAAGCTTTTGAAGCCGGTCAGTTTGAGCTTGCTGAAACGCAATGGCTGCGTGTCCCATGATTCCTGTGCATTGGAAGTCTGCGCAAGGGATGGGGTCTGAGTCAACGGAGTTGCGCAGGATATGGGATATCACCCCGAGTTATCCACAACATCTTGCCGAAATGCGCAAGAATGCGCGTGTTTTAATAAGGGGTGCATTCAAAGACCTGGTAACCGAAGTCGTCACCGACATTTTCATAGGTACCATAGTCGATGCACTCGTAGTTCGGGGTCGAGACGGCCGTCAGCAACAGCCGTTCACCCGCTTCCCGGTCACACCCCAGAACACCAACCGTGACCGCCGCATCACCCAGAACATCCAGGATCGGACAGCCTGAAACCTGCGCCATCGCCAACCCGGCCCGATCCCGGACCGGTCCCAGCCGAGGGGCGTATTGTGCATTGATCCGCACAGCCTCGGCCAGATCGCCGCGCACGCGCACGTCGAACACGCTGCCGTTTACGGCCACGCGTGTGGCAGGAACATCGCGAAAATGCGGAGTGCCGGCGGCACAGGCGGCCAGAAAGAGAGGTGCGAGAAACCGGATCATGCCGCAGAATTGCAGCATTTTGGTTAACAGAACCTTTCCGGGCGTCAGGCCCGCAGCACCTCTCCCAGTCGGCGAATGCCTTCGCGGATCGTCGCCTCGTCGGAATTTGAAAAACTGAGACGGATCGTGTTTGCACCGCTGCCATCCGGGAAAAACGCCTGGCCCGGAACAAATGCCACTTTGACGGTGTCCAGCGCACGCGCCAGCAGGTCAGAGCCAATCATCCCCTCGGGCAACGTGACCCAGATGAACATTCCACCCTCGGGACGTGTCCAATCCACCCTCTCCGGCATATGCTGTTCCAACGCGTTCAGCATCACATCACGACGGGCGCGATAGACGTTTCGTACTTTCGGAATATGGGTGTCAAAACAGGCCTGCGCCACCTGATGCACGGCCATCTGGTTGATGGTCGCGGAATGAAGGTCGGCTGCCTGTTTCAGCAGTACCATCTGAGAAATGACTGGCTTGGATGCAACGACCCATCCCATGCGCAAACCCGGCGACAGCGTTTTCGAGAAACTGCCGCAATAGATCGTCCGGCAGTCCTCGATTGACCCTTTGCGGGCCTGCTCCAATGACAGTATTGGGGGGATCGGGTCCCCGTCGTAGCGCAGCGCCTGATAGGCTCCGTCCTCGATCAACGCGCAATCCAGTTCCTCGGCCAGATCCAGCAGAGCCTCCCTGCCCTGCAAATCCACGGTTTCTCCTGTCGGGTTTGCAAAATCCGCCGACAGATAGGCAAATTTAACTGCGCCTTCGCCTGCTGCGGCCTTGTATTCCTTGGCCCCCTGATTGCCATTGAGCCGGTCAAAGCGCGGCTCATAAGCGTTGAATGCCGCCAGCGCACCCAGGTAAGTGGGCCACCCAACCAGGGCCGTATCGCCGGGGGACAGGAACAGCTTTCCCAGATAGTCCAGCGCCTGCTGCGAGCCCGAGGTGATCAGGATGTTGTCGATGTCACACTCCACCCCGATTTCGTGCATGTGCTGCACCAGCCATTGCCGCAAGGGGACATAGCCTTCGCTGACCGAGTATTGCAGCGCCTGCGCTTGCATATCCGGCCCCAGGGCCTGCTGAAACGCCTGTGCAAATGCATCGGCGGGAAACAGGGCGGGATCAGGAATCCCACCGGCAAAGGAAATGATGCCGGGTTGGTCGAGCAGCTTCAGCAATTCGCGAATCTCTGACGCTTTCATCCGCGAAGTCCGGGTGGCAAACAAAGGGTGTTGGGACATGAGGCTCCTCCGATCTCAATTCGACGCAGCTTATGCCCTCTTGTATTAAAGTCAACATTGCTGACCTTATTTTTCAGCGGATATGAACGGGGTTTCTTGAACAGCACCGGCGTCCATGGTCAAATGAATTGACCAATTTCGGAAGATGAGATGCCCTTTCACAAAGTTCAGACGGAAAAGCTGTCGCTTGCGGTCGTTCGCCAGATCGAGCTTCTGATCCTGCGTGGCATCCTGCGCCCCGGCGAGCGCCTGCCATCAGAGAGGGAGTTGGCAGAGCGCATGGGCGTTTCGCGCCCGTCCTTGCGTGATGCAATTTCCGAACTTCAGGAACAGGGGCTTTTGACTGCAAAAGCCGGATCCGGGATCTATGTGGCCGAGGTTCTGGGCTCTGCCTTTTCCCCGGCGCTGATCCGTTTGTTCGGCAGCCACGAGGAAGCCGTATTCGATTACCTGTCCTTTCGCCGTGACATGGAAGGGCTGGCGGCAGAACGGGCCGCGCGGTTGGGATCAGACAGCGACCTGAAAGTCGTTCAGGCGATCTTTGACAAGATGCAGGCGGCCCACAACCGAAACGCCGCGAATGACGAGGCGCAGCTGGACGCCGAGTTCCACATGGCCATCATCGAAGCCAGCCACAATGTGGTGATGCTGCACATGATGCGGTCGATGTATGACCTTCTGGTGCAGGGGGTGTTCTACAACCGTCAGACCATGTTCCGTCAGCGCGCCACCCGCGAGGCCATCCTGGATCAGCACCGCGCCATCAATGTGGCGCTGCAAGAGCGTGATCCTTTGGCTGCACGAAATGCAATTGAACGCCATTTGGACTTTGTGGAACGCTGCATGGCTGACCAGCAAAAGGCCGACCGAAACGAAGCTATTGCGCAACAAAGGCTGCAACACGAAACCGGGCGGACCTAAGGGCCATCCCGATTTTTCAGACAGTGCAGCGCAAGGCCGGGACTAGGCAGCCCCTGACGCGGCTGGCAGCAGATGTCGGGGGAACGGCGCGCCGCTGCCTTCTCCCAGACGGTCCTCAGTGGCCAGAGTTGTCAGCGACGGGTCGATGAACAGCCTTGCGCCGCGATCCCTCAGACGTTTGTGCAGCATAACATGTTCGCACACCTGTTGGCCTTTTTCGTCCCGGCAAGAATAGCGCAACCCCCGCAGCGCGCGGGATTTATACAACCCGGCGCCGCCGAATGCGCTGTCGACAGGGATCAGGGGCGTGTCGGCAGGAATGTGAAACTGGCGGTCGAAAACTGCGGACTTCATGACAGACCGGCGCCACTTGCGACGCCCGAACAGCGGCCTGCGTGTGCTTTGAATGCGTTGCCACACGTCTTCATCACACCAACCCGAACACCGCAGAGTGTAGATATCGTCATACGCTGGTTTGGGGTTGGCGAAAACGCCCTCCCACAAAGGGGCGACCCGCTGCGCTGCTGTCAGAACCGCCTGAGCATCCAGACAGGTATTCGGCCCATCCAGATCCAACACCAGCGTCAACTCCAGGTCCCTGTCCTGATCCTCGAGTTTTTTGAGAACCGCGTTTCTGGCCGCCGTGATACGCTCGACCCGGTTTGGCAATTCTGACGCCAGACCATCCAGTCGCATGATATCGACATGCCTGCTTTGGCCCGCATAGTCGGACAACACTTGATCCGTGCCATCCGTGTTGTCGTTCGTTGCAATGGTGACGGTGAACCGATGCAACTGCGCAGACAGGTTTTCGATCCTGTTGATCGTGTCGATCAGCGCCGACCCGCCATTTCGGACGACACCGACAATATTCATCGAAACTGCGTTGCCTGACACCGCCTGTCTTTCCCTGTAAATGTCACGCCCCCATCAGGGCGCTCCTATCAACCTGATCCCCGGCAGGTCGTAGGATTCGGAGTGTTTGAAACAACAGAAACAGAAGCACGACAAAAACAAAAGACCCGACAGCCAAAAGCTCTCGGGTCGTCTGTATCACTTGTCTGTCGGGGTCACCCGTCAGTGCAGCTTGGCATCCACGTCTGCAATCGATGCATCGATCAGCTTGTTGGCCTGCGCTGCGGTCATTTGCTTTGCCAGAACCGAGCTGGCCGCCGAAACCGCAACCGAAACGGCCTGATCACGCACTTCCTTCAGTGCAGACGCTTCGGCCGAAGCGATCTGGTCCTGAGCTGCGGCAAGACGACGCTCGATCGACTTTTCCAAGTCAGCTTTCGCCTGTTCTGCCGCCAAGGCTGCGTCTTCCTTCGCTGCCGCGACAATCGCATCGGCCTGCCCCTGAACTTCACGCTGCTTGCGCTCGTACGAGGCCAGCAAACTGCGTGCTTCTTCATGCAGAGCACGGGCTTCGTCCAGTTCGGATTTGATGCCTTCGGCACGGTTGTCCAGCGCACCGCCGATCATACCGGGGACCTTGAAGTAGAACAGGACCGCGATGAAGACGATGAAGCCCAGCAGGACGACAAAGTCGGTATTGCCAAGCGAAAAGAACGGGCCGCTTGCCGCCAGCGCGGGGCTGGCTGCACCAACGGTCAGGATAAGGGCAAGAGTGTTCCGCATGTCACTTATCCTTTCGTCTGTGCGTCTACTGCACTGTTGATGGCTTTGGCATCTGCCTCGCCGCCCAGTGCGGTGACCAGTTCAGCCGCCGTATCCTTGGCAACCACTTGAATGCTTTCCAGCGCACCGGCACGGATTTCGGCGATTGCCTTTTCCGATTCAGCCGCCTTGGCAGCGATTTCCGCATCCGCCTTGGCAATCGCGTCATCCAGTCCAGCCTGAATTTCAGCGCGTGCTTCGGCAGCGATCCGCTGCGCTTCGGCACGGGCATCGGCCAGCGCCTTGTTATAGGCCTCTTCGGCCTCGACCGCCTTGGCCTTCAGATCTTCGGCCGCAGCCAGGTCATTTGTAATGGTCCCCTGACGTTCAGCCAGGATTGCCGCGATGCGCGGCAGGGCCACGCGGGACAGGACCAGAAAGATGACGACCAGCGTAATGACCAGCCAGAAAATCTGGTTGGGGAACCAATCGAAGCAGAGCTGCGGCATCCCGATGGCAGAGCCATGCGAGTCGACGCACGAGCCAACCACTTCTTCGCTAATGGGTTCAGTCGCCATGATGTCCTCCGTCGGAACGTTGTCTTTACAACAGGTGGGCCGCTATGGCTTGGGCCCACCTGCGCGTAAGGATCAGGTTCCGCAGATCAGACGGCGAACATCAGCAGCAGCGAGACCAGGAATGCGAAGATGCCCAGCGCTTCTGCGAATGCGATACCGATGAACAGGGTCGCGGTCTGCGAAGCAGCCGCCGAAGGGTTGCGCAGGGCGCCGGCCAGGAAGTTGCCTGCTACGTTGCCCACCCCGATTGCGGCTGCGCCGGAACCGATTGCTGCCAGGCCTGCGCCGATGTGTGCGAGATCGCCTTCCATGATGTATCTCCTTACGAATTGGAAGTTTCGATGTTGGGGTATCGGACCTTAGTGCGAAGGATGCAGCGCATCTTTCAGATAAACACAGGTCAGAATGGTGAATACGTAGGCCTGAATGAAGGCCACCAGGACCTCAAGACCATACATAGCGGTGATCGCCAGAACCGACACGGGCGAGATCACGGCAATCGCGGCGAAGCCTGCGAAAACCTTGATAACCGCGTGGCCTGCCATGACGTTGCCGGCAAGACGAATGGAGTGGCTGACCGGCCGCACGAAGTACGAGATCAGCTCGATGATCGCCAGAATCGGACGCAGCGCCAGCGGCGCGCTGGACACCCAGAACAGACCCAGGAACGCGGCGCCGTTCTTGACGAAACCCAGAATGGTCACAGTCAGGAACACGGCCAGTGCCAGCGGGATGGTCACGGCGAAATGCGATGTGGTGGTGAACGAGGTCGGGATCAGACCCAGGAAGTTCGCCACGACAATGAACATGAACAGGGTCATGACATAAGGGAAGTACTTGACGCCTTCCTTGCCGCAGATGTCTTCCAGCATCTTGTAGATGAAGCCATAGGCCAGCTCGGCCACCGACTGCATACGCGTCGGCACAATGGCACGTTTGGATGTGGGCAGAACCAGCAGAGCTGTTACGGCCAGCACCGCAAAGAACAACCACAGAGTCACGTTGGTGACCGTGAACATGCCTACCGCACCGTCGCCGAACAGCGGCTTGACGATGAACTGATCCATCGGGTGGAATACCAGGCTGCTGCCTTCTGCTGCGGTGGTCTCAGTTGCCACGTTCAGTCCCTCTCGTCCTTCTCGGCAGCCGATGCCGCCGTTTGTTTATCTTGAGCCTCTTTCGCGCTGCGGAGCATAACCTTCACGCCCGCGACAAGGCCCAGCAGTGTGAACAGCACCAGAAAGATCGGGATCGTCCCGAGCAGGCTGTCCAGCCCGTATCCGATGCCAAATCCGATCCCAAGACCGGAAACCATTTCGATGACCATCCGCCAGGCAAGCTCGCCCCCGGACACGTCAGCGTCCGCACGAGGTTTTGGCGCCTTGGCCTTTTTCGCCGCCTCGATCTTGGCCTCCAGCTGCGCCATACGCTGCTTTTGGTCATCATCGGTCACGGGCGTTTCCCTCGTACAGTCTTGGGCATGGTGCTAAGGCGCGGCGCGCGCAGAGTCAACGACCTTGAATGCCCTCGTTGACGCAGCCTAAAATATTGAATTTGTTATGATTTTCATAAGACCCAAGACGCGCCATTCGTTTCGATGACCGCCGTTGCACCGCCAAAGCCCTGAATCCGCATATTCAACCAAATGGTTGACCAATCCCGACGGCTATGGTTGAGCGGACACATGTCCAACGATCTCGACACAGTCTTTGCAGCCCTCGCCGACCCCACCCGCCGCGCCATTCTGGCGATGCTGCTGGAGGATGACATGGCGGTGACGGATGTGGCCGAACCGTTCGAGATGTCGCTGGCCGCGATCTCCAAACACCTGGTCATCCTGACCAAGGCCGGTCTGATCAGTCAGGAAAAACGCGGGCGGGTAAAATGGTGCAAGCTGGAACCTGACGCCTTGCGCGCCGCCTCGGTCTGGATGCAGGGGTTCGGACAATTCGAGCCCGTCAATCTGGACGCGTTCGAGCGGTTTCTGGAAGCTGAACTGCCAAAGTCGGGCGAGGCCTAGCGCACCACAAAAACCGACATGCTGGCGTGTTTCGCCAGATACCCGGCGTGGCTGGAAAAAATATAGTCGGTGATCCGGGGCGCGTGGGTGCCGACAATGACCAGATCTGCGCCGATCTCCTCGGCCGCGCGGGTCAGATCGCTGTCCACCTCTGCGGCAACGTCGACCGAGTGGATTTTGCGCATGGAAACGTCTGATCCACTTTCTGCGGCCAACTGTTCGGTGAACTCTGCCAGTTCCTTGTCAATCTCGGCTTCGGTTTCCGAGGATTCGCCCATATGGGCCCCGGTGACGCTGACCAGAGTGATTTTGGCCCCCTGCCATTTCGCAACTTGTGCAGCGACATCGGCCGCTTTGCGAACCTCGGGCGGTAGATGCCGGTCAACCGGCAACATGATGTGTTTGAACATGATCTCCTCCTTTAGCCTGCTGACGAAGCTAATGGAGGTGCCGCAGGGGCGCCTTGATCTGGCTCAACAAATTCCACCTCTGGAATACATCTTGGACCTGCCGTGTATTTCCAGCGCAGATGTGGCTTATTCCCTGGCGCGACGAACTGGAACCGAGGGCGGGACTTCCTCTTTCAACAACATCAGCAGGGCGATGATTGTCAGCGCCACACCACCCAGGATCAAACCGGTTGGCACGCCTTTGCCCAGCGCAATCTCCCACAGAATGACCCAGCTGGGTACCAGATAGGTATAGGCCATGACCTTGGCCGACGGCAGCCGGAGTGAGGAAAACTGCACCAGCACAAAACTGGCTGCCGTTGCAAAGAACGAAATATAGAACAGGCCGATCCAGACAATAGCCGGAAGCGCAGCCCAATCGGTGGCCATCAGGTCGGACCAGCCGAACACGACCAACAACAGGCACCCGGCGACCAGCGTTCCGAAGGTGAACACCACGGCGGGCTCTCCTCGGTTCAGTTTGCGGATCATGGGCGTGTAGATCGCATGGGCGACGCAGCCCCAGAAATAGATGATTTCTCCGCCACCGATTTCAAAGGCGCGGAACATCTGCCAGTCGGCCCGAAAGATCACCCATAGCGCGCCCACAGCGCCAATGCTCAGGGCCAGCGCCATGCGCGGCGTGGTGATCTGACGCAACAGGACCCACCCCGCAATGGCAGAGACAACTGGTGTCAGGGTGAACACCGCCGCCGCACTGACAGGCGGGGCGGTTTGCAACCCATAAAACATCAGGACGAAATAGGTGGCGAACAAAGCCCCGAGCACCAGATAGCGCCAAGGGGCCTGCGCGGCACTGCGCGGCAGGCCGGTTGTCGCCAGTGCGGCCAAACCAATCACGGCAGCGGCAATGGCAAAGCGCACCGCGTTCAGAGCAGCCGGGGCGATTTCGTTGGCGATCATGGACCCCAGCGAAAAGCTGCCTGCCACAAGGGCTGAAAAAGCGAGCATGGCCAGATGGCCACGCATCTGCGGGCTCATGGCTGCCAGCCTTTGGCTTCTTTCTTCAGAAAGCTCAGGAACGCCTGTACCTTTGTGGTGCGGTGCAAATCCACGTGGGTCACCAGCCACAGATTGCCGAACCATTCCGGCAGCGGATCAATCACCTCGACCAGATTGTCGTGGCGGGCGGCCTCCCAACGGGCCATGAAGCCGATGCCGGCACCAGCCAGAACGGCCTCGCGCATGCAGAAGTTGTTGGTGCAGCGGAAAGTGATGCGTTCGGCGGGTACCGTCGCGTGCAGCCAGCGTGTGAACGGCGCGCGGCTGGTCTCATCATCGGAACTGACGAAGTGATGGCGTGTGAAATCCTCGATTCCGGATGGTTTGCCGAACCGTTCGATGTACGAGGTGCTGGCATAAAGACCAACCTCCTGCTGCCGGAAAGGCTGGACAACGTTGTCAGGTTGGTCGGGGGCCGATCCGGCGCGGATCGCCACATGCGCCTCGCCATACTCCAGCCGGAACAGCCGGTCGCCCGTCAGGTATCGCACGATCAGGTCCGGATGCATCATTTGAAACGTGGTGAGCGTCGGCACGACCAACGGCGCAAGAGACCCCAGAGAAGTCACGACCAATTCACCCGAGACGTCGTCTCCGCGACCCTTCATCCGGCCGACAAGCTGATTGAACTGATCTTCGGTCGCCTGCGCCACACGCAGCAGATCGTCGCCTGCTTCGGTCGGCGTATACCCACGCGCGTGGCGCTGGAATAATTTGACACCCAACCGCGACTCGATCGCATCGATGTGACGGATCACGGTGGCATGGTGAACACCCAGAACCTCTGCCGCGCCGCTGACCGTCCCCATGCGCGCCACCTGATAGGCGGTTCTCACTTCATCCCAATTGTCCATGGCAATGTCGTCACTGTGCAATTTCCAACAATAACTGTTGATATATCCGAGTTTTGTTCACCAGCGCAATAATCATATTGGGCGCAGGACAAGATTCCCGTGACCCAAAGGACCAGAACAATGGCTAAAACTATCCTTCATATCGACTCTTCCGCCCGCCGCGTGAACTCGACCACGCGCGATCTGTCTGACCGTGTGGTCAAGCAACTGGGCGCATATCGCATCATCCGTCGTGATCTGGCTACCCCCCTACCCCTGCTGACGGAAGACTGGATCGCCGCCAATTTCACCCCCGCCGACCAGCGCGACGATCTTCAACGCGACCGGCTGGCCCTGTCGGATGAACTGGTTTCCGAATTGCAAGACGCCGACACCATCGTCATCGGCCTGCCGATCTACAACTTCTCGGTCCCTGCGGCGTTCAAGGCGTGGATCGACCTGGTTGCCCGCGCGGGTCTGACCTTTTCCTACACGGAAAACGGCCCCAAAGGCCTGCTGGAAGGAAAACGTGCCATTCTGGCCATCGCATCGGGCGGTGTTCCCGTCGGATCCGAAGCAGATTTCGCCACCAATTACGCACGCCACGTTCTGGGTTTCATCGGCATTCATGACGTCGACGTCATCGCCGCGGATCAGATGGCCGTGAACCCGGATGCGGCGCTGGAACATGCCCACAAGGCCGTAGCCGAGCTTGCTGCCTGATCGCCTCTGGCCAACAGGCGCTGAAACGTCCAGTCTGCCAGCGAGCAAACAGGCAGACTGGATGGGCCGCATGAAGAAAATCGGCATTCTGGGCGGTGTGGGCTGGGCCTCGACCGTCGATTACTACCGGGCGATTGCCGAAGGGGCTGGGCGTTGTTTCGCTGAACGTGGTCACGGCTCGCCTTTGCCAATCCCACCGATGACCATCGAATCCGTTACGCAGGCCAGAACGCGCGCCCTGCGCGGTGTCGCCGGGGATGAGGCAAGCTGGGCGGATTTTGACGCGGTGTTCCGCGACGCCCTGCTGACTCTCGAACGCGCCGGGTGCGATTTCGGCATCATCGCGTCCAACACCCCCCATGCGCGGCTTCACGCGATACGGCAGGGTGTCTCGATGCCGATCCTCAGCATCTTTGACGCGACCGCCGAAGCCACTGCAAGAACCGGCGCGTCCAAGGCTCTGGTCTTGGGAACAGCCGTGACGATGCAGGCCACCAACTATGCCGATCGTCTGGCCGCCGAAGGCATTGCCGCGAATGAACAGCTGCCCGAACCCGAGATTTCCCAGATGCAGACCATGATCGACAGTGATTTCTATGGTGGTGCGTCTGACATGGCCCGCGCCCGACTTCTGGCGTTTTGCGACAAGCATGCCAGCCCCGGAACCGCGATCCTGCTGGCCTGTACCGAGCTTCCGCTGGCTTTTCCGAACCACCTGGACGATCCGGTGTTCGAGGCTGACGGACACCTGTTCGTCAACCCGTCAGCCGCGCATGTCGCCGCCGCATTGAAAGAGGCACTGACGTAATCAGGGCAACCAGGTGATCTCGCACCCGATGCGATCGAAGAAGGCCATCATATCGGTCCGCGTCAGGGCCACGGTGCGGTCATTGACAAGGGGGTGCATGTAAATCACCTCGGCCTGCTGTGCCGCCGCATCCATGAAGAACCGTACACCATTCTGAACTCCGTTGATCATCGCCAGCGGACTGACCGCGCCGGGGCGTATGCCGAGGTTCTGCAACAGCCGGTCCGCCGAGCCGAAGGACAGGTTGCCTAGGCCCAACTCGGCCCCCAAAGCTTTGAGATCAATCTCGCGGCTTTGTTCCAAGGTCACCAGATAGTTGCGCTTTTTCTTGTCGCGCAGATACAGGTTCTTGACCCGCAGCGCGTTCTCTCCCGGCACCTTGAACTGGTCTTCGACGGCCTTGGCATCCTCAACCGTACGCAAAGGCACATGGGTATGCAGGCGATAGGCCAGCCCCCAATCTTCCATCTGCGTCAACAATGCGTCGGAGCTCAGCGGTAGTGTGTCCTGATAGGCGGATGAAGCGTCCATGAAACCCTCCTGTTTGGACTGCTCATCGCGCACCAAGGCTTGGAATTCAAGCGCGGGACATACAATCGCCCGGGTGATATCCTGCCCGAATGAAAGTCGCGCGCAACACACCCCAACAGCTGATCCTCAGCGATACCCCTTGGTTCTTCGGAATTCTGTTTGCTTTGAACACCCTGATTTTCGCAGCGCTTGGCCTGTTGCTGACATGGGCTGGCGGGTCGGCTTTCTGGTACGGGTTGAGCATGATCATCTTTGGTGGCGCTATGGGTTTATGGAGCTTTCACCTGCTGGTGAGACGCGTTCAGGTAATATTTGACCGGACCAAGGGCACGTTGGTGATCCGTCAGAAATCCATTTTCGGATATGAAGCCATAGAGCACGCTCTGTCCGACCTGTCCCATGCAGAAGTAGAAACCATACTGAACAAGCCCGCATGGTTGTTCGCAAGCCGTCATCGTCCGGTTCTGTTGCTGGACAAGGGTATGAGTGCGGGTCGTCATCCGATCATCCAAGCTTTTTCGACCGGAACCTGTGCCGAACGCATTACCGGCACGGTCAATGACTGGCTCGCTGCGCGTGGAAGTGACCCCGGCAACCGCTCTGCCTGAAATCAACGAGATGCGGTCTTTTTGCCCGCCTGCTTTTGCCTGCCTGCTTGCAACTCCATTCGCGCAAGGCGCGGGCAAATCAAACTGGAACAGGGTGTTGGAACGGTGCTAGCGTACCGCCATGAAAGTGACCCGAGACACCCCGAACCAACTGATCATCGCCAATACGCCCTGGTTCATCGGTATCATGCTGGTCATTTTCATTCTGGCCTTTGTCGGCCCCGGTATTTTCCTGATGAGCACGGGCGGCGAAGGCATCTGGTTCGGCCTGATCTTCGCCCTTGGCGGAGGTGGTCTTGGCTTTGGTGCGTTTTGCGTTTTCGTAAGGCGGGTTCAGATCATCCTGGATCGGCACAAGGACAGTATCCTGATCCGCCGCCAATCCGTTTTCGGGTATGAAGCGGTTGAACACAAACTGTCCAACCTGTCCCACGCTGAAGTCGAAAGTACGACATCCCGCAGCAAAAACGGCACCTCGACGCTGTATCGCCCGGTCCTTGTTCTTGAGAAAGGCATGAGTGCGGGTCGCCATCCCATTGTCGAAGCGTTTTCCAGCGGCTCCGGCTCTCACCGGTTGGCCGAGGCGGTGAATGACTGGCTTCCATCGAAGCCTGCCCAAGACCATCGCGAAGCCGGGACGGATTAAGCGGCCAGGCCGCGTTCCAGCCACAAGCGTTCTTCGGCTGAGACCAGCCGGGACATGCAGGCGTCATATCGTGCCATGTCCTGCTCGGTCAGCTTGCCCTCCCACTTGTTGCTTGTGCCCGAAGAGAAGAACTGCGCAAAGTCGTGAAAACCACTGGTGAATCCGGGGGTTTGCTTTAGACGTATGGCATTGTTTTTCATCGATCCGAAACTGCCGGCTTCGGCGATATCCTTGACCAGGTCCGCGTCAATTTCGATGTCCATGATCCGTGCAAGCCGCGCGACCTGTCCCGGAAGATCCCGGCTGAGCTCGGCATAGTGCAGAAAATGTATGTTGGGCAGGTCGCGATACACCCAAAAGGAATGGAAGTGATGAATGATCGATCTGAGGGTCAGGTCATCTGTGCCCTTGGACGACGCGGGCCGGGTCAAAAACATGTCGAAAGCTTCCGACAGATCGTCGGGGAACAGGTAATCAAGCCAGTCATGCTTCATATTCTCGACATGGCGACGCATTGAAAAATGAACGTCAACCGGATGGCGGTGAACAACCAGATATTGCGCATTTGGCGAGAATGCGATGCCATCAAGCGGGGTATGTGTCTTGATACAGCGCCGATGGCTTTGCGCACTCAGGTCATCCGCCTGCTCGACCCGATCGCGAAAACTGCAATCAAGCCACGGTGAGACCTTGTTGTCGTACACGCTGGGGTCGGCCGTTTCGGTGATGAGCATGCGCACCAGTGTTTGCGTCCAAGTGGTGCCGCATTTGGGCGGTGTGCACACAAAGACGTCGCTGGGCCGTATCTCGAATCCGGACCAGATATCGGTGTTGGTGACTTCGCCGACATAGTCGGTCGTCTTTCGCGGCGGACCGTTCTTCATTGCCCCCTCCCTCTGCTGCATTCACGCAGAATAACCCGCAATGTGACACCCATACAGCTTATCTTGACTCACGCGGCCCAGAGGCGTAGATGACGCCCCAACATCCGGAAGCGTTTGATCTTCCGGTCCCTCGAGTCGTTCAGGGATCGCCCCCCACCAGCGAGTTTCGCCCGTGGGGGCGTTTGTGCATTGACCCGTCTGCCCTTATCTATGGGGCGCCAAATCAGAACCGGCTAAGGAGGCCGCAGGCATGTTTGAAAATCTATCCGAACGCCTCTCTGGCGTCTTCGACCGGTTGACCAAACAGGGCGCCCTGTCTGAAGAAGACGTCAAAACCGCCCTGCGCGAGGTCCGCGTTGCCCTGCTTGAGGCCGACGTCTCGCTGCCGGTTGCCCGGGAATTCGTCAAGAAGGTGCAGGAACAGGCGACCGGTCAGGCGGTCACCAAGTCGATCACACCCGGCCAGCAGGTCGTCAAGATCGTGCATGACGCTTTGGTTGACACCCTGCGTGGCGAGGAAGACCCCGGTGCGCTGAAGATCGACAACCCGCCTGCCCCGATCCTGATGGTCGGCTTGCAGGGCTCGGGCAAGACGACGACCACCGGCAAGCTTGCCAAGCGACTGAAAGAGAAAGAGGGCAAGAAGGTCCTGATGGCCTCGCTGGACGTCTACCGTCCGGCGGCGATGGATCAGCTGGCGGTTCTGGGCACGCAGGTTGGTGTGGACACTCTGCCGATCGTGCCGGGCCAGAAGCCTGTCGACATTGCCAAACGCGCCAAGCAACAGGCGACGCTGGGCGGCTATGACGTCTATATGCTGGACACCGCGGGTCGTCTGCATATCGACGAGGTTCTGATGGACGAGGTCGAGCAGGTCCGCAACGCCGTTGACCCGCGCGAGACGCTGCTGGTGGTTGACGGCCTGACCGGTCAGGTCGCCGTCGAGGTGGCCGAGGAGTTCGACGCCAAGGTCGGCATCTCGGGCGTGGTCCTGACCCGGATGGACGGTGACGGGCGCGGCGGTGCGGCCCTGTCGATGCGCGCCGTGACCGGCAAGCCGATCCGCTTTGTCGGTCTGGGTGAAAAGATGGACGCGCTCGAAACATTCGAGCCGGACCGGATCGCCGGTCGTATTCTGGGCATGGGCGACATCGTTGCCCTGGTCGAAAAGGCCCAGGAAACGATGGAGATGGAACAGACCGAGCGCATGATGAAGCGCATGGTCAAGGGTCAGTTCAACATGAACGACCTGAAGATGCAGCTGGAACAGATGATCCAGATGGGCGGCATGCAGGGCATGATGGGCATGATGCCGGGCATGGGCAAGATGGCCAAGCAGATGGATCAGGCCGGTCTGGACGACAGGATTCTGCGCCAGCAGATCGCCATGATCCAGTCGATGACCAAGCGCGAACGCGCGAACCCGCAGATCCTTCAGGCCAGCCGCAAAAAGCGCATCGCGGCGGGTTCCGGGATGGAGGTCAGCGACCTCAACAAGCTGCTCAAGATGCACCGGCAGATGTCGGACATGATGAAGAAGATGGGCAAGATGGGCAAAGGCAAGATGCTGAAACAGGCCATGAAAGGCATGTTCGGCAAAGGCGGCCCCAGCCCCGAGGACATGGCCGCAGGCATGGACCCCAAGGCGCTGGAACAGGCGGCCAAGGCCATGGGCGGCAAGATGCCCGGTCTGGGTGGCGGCATGGGTCTGCCACCGGGCCTGAGCGGGTTCGGAAAGAAAAAGTGACGCCAGCACGCTGCACCCAGCCCCCGTCCGGAAAGGCGGCGATGGCAGCAGCGCGATACCGCGCAGCTCTGCCGGTCATTCAGACCCGGCGGCTGGTTCTGCGTGTGCCCACTCTGGACGACCTGCCGGTGTGGACGTCGATCTGCAAAGACAGCTTTGGCGATACCGACCGAGAAGCCTGGACCGAGTTTTCCTATTATACCTCGGGCTGGCTTCTGCATGGTCACGGGCTGTTCTCGGTCACGCTCAGGGATGATGATCGGGCAATTGGCTTCGTCGTTCTGGGCCTGGAATGGGACGATCACGAACCGGAACTTGGCTATATGTTCAGCGCTGAAAACCGCATGCAGGGCTATGCCACCGAAGCTTGCGCCGCCGTGCGTGATTTCGGATTTGACCTGCTCGGATCGGGGCAGTTCGTAAGCTACGTTTCTCAATCCAATACCCGTTCGAACGCACTTGCACAACGACTGGGCGCAGCGCGTGATGCCAACGCAGAAAGCGCCTTTGGACCAACCCAGCATGTCTGGCGGTACAGCGAGGTGCAGGAATGACATTCGCGATGCCAATCCCGACGCTGGAAACCGAACGTCTGATCATGCGTGCGCCGTCCGAGGCTGATGTCAGCGCGGACACTACCTTCTTTGCCAGCGACGCTGCGAAGTTCGTCGGCGGTCCCCTGCGCAAGGATGAGGTATGGCGGGTGGTTGCCTCTCTGCTGGGCCACTGGGCCCTGCGCGGCTATGGGTATTGGAGCGTCGATGAAAAGGACACCGGCACCTATGTCGGGCGGATCGGGCTTTGGTTTCCCGAAGGCTGGCCGGAACCCGAGGTCGGCTGGACCCTGTTGAACCACGCCACAGGCAAGGGCTATGCGACCGAGGCCGCGCTGACTGCACGCGCCTACGCCTATGATGTACTGGGTTGGGAAACCGCGATTTCACTGATCGACCAGGACAATCACGCCAGCAAGGCCGTGGCCAAGCGTCTGGGCGCACAGTTCGAGCATCACTATGACCACCCCAAATTCGGAAAGTCCGAAATCTGGCGGCACCCGGCACCCTCGGATCTGGTGAATGGCGGAGTGGAGGCTTACGCATGACCTCTTTCACCATCCCCACGCTCGAGACCGAACGCCTGATCCTGCGTGCGCCGCATCTGGATGACCTGCCGGCGATGACCGCATTCTTCGCGACCGCGCGCAGCCATATGGTGGGCGGCCCCAGGGATGCGTTCGAATGCTGGAACTCGTTGTCGAACCGGCTGGGTCATTGGGCGCTGCGGGGTTATGGCCTGTGGCACCTGACCGAAAAGGCCGGCGGCACATTCGTCGGCTGGGCCGGAATGATCTACGTGCCGGGCTGGGCCGAACCGGAACTGGGTTGGACCCTGATGGAAGAAGCCGAAGGCAAGGGGCTGGCCTTTGAAGCTGCATCGGCTGCGCGTGACCATGCCGCCCGGCACCAGGGCCTGAACGGTTTGATCTCGTACATCGCCCATGCAAACGATCGTTCGCGCGCTTTGGCTGAACGGCTTGGTGCAACGCTTGAGCTTGAGAATGCCGAACTTCTGGGCAAGCACGCTCAGATCTGGCGCCACCCGCAGATAGACTTGACCACCGAGAGGACCGGCCAATGACCAACCCCGTGACACAGGCTGCCACGCTGTTGAAAGAGCATCGCGAAAGCATCGACCGGCTGGACGCGATCCTCGTCTATACGCTGGGCGAGCGGTTCAAGCACACGCAGGCCGTTGGCAAGCTCAAGGCCGAACACGACCTTCCCCCGTCCGATCCCTCGCGCGAAGCTGCGCAGATCGCACGGTTAGAAGACCTGGCGAATGAAGCCGATCTGGACCCCGATTTCGCCAAGGCTTTCCTGAATTTCATCATTCAGGAAGTCATCCGACACCACCGGAAGCATCAAGAGTGAACCTCCGGTTCAACAAACACCAGAACTAACCGGCACCCACGCCGGATACGCCATTCAAAGGAGATACCACCATGGCAATGAAAATTCGTCTCGCCCGCGGCGGCTCGAAAAAGCGTCCCTTCTACCGCATCGTGGCTGCTGACAGCCGCATGCCGCGCGATGGCCGTTTCATCGAGAAACTGGGCACCTACAACCCGCTGCTGCCGAAAGACAGCGAAGAGCGCGTGAAAATGAACATGGAGCGCATCCAGTACTGGCTGGACCAGGGCGCACAGCCCACCGACCGTATCGCGCGTATGCTGGAAGCGGCCGGTGCCCGTGACAAGGCCGAGCGCAACAACCCCAACAAGGGCACCCCGGGCAAGAAAGCCCAGGAGCGCGCCGAAGAGAAAGCCGCCAAGGCTGCTGAAGCAGCCGAGGCCGCTGCTGCTCCGGCAGAAGAAGCCGCAGCAGAAGAATAAGCAGGCGCACGCGTGCGGGATCACCCCTTTACAGACGATTTTCGCACGCAGTTCGACCTGTTGTTGCGGCTCCGGCGGGATGTGCGCCGGTTCCGCACCGATGCGATTGACGAGGCAGTGCTGGCGCGCTGCCTCGACGCATTTCGACTGGCCCCTTCGGTGGGGCTCAGCGAACCCTGGCGCGTGATCCGCGTCGAAAGCGAAGCGGCAAGGGCCGCAGCGCTGAAGAATTTTCGCACCGCCAATGACCACGCCTTGGCGGGCTACTCGGGTGACAAGGCGCAGCTGTACAGCAGCCTGAAGCTGTCCGGGATGCAGGAAGCGCCCGTGCAACTGGCCGTCTTCTGCGACGACAGCACCGAAAAAGGGCTGGGACTTGGCGCCGGCACGATGCCCGAGATGCGGCGCTATTCTGTCGTGTCCGCGATCACTTTGTTCTGGCTTGCACTTCGGGTCGAAGGGCTGGGGCTGGGCTGGGTTTCCATTCTGGACCCCGACAAGATGAAGCGCGATCTGAATGTTCCTGAAACCTGGCGCCTGATCGGCTATTTCTGTGTCGGCCGGCCGGAACAGATGTCGGATACGCCTGAACTGGAACAGGTCGGCTGGGAAACCCGGGCGCAGGGCCTGGCGATCGAAACACGGTAGGACCTCATGTTCGGATTGATACGACTTCCCATTCTGCTGCTGATCGCCTTTATTGTGGGCGTGTTCTTCGAGCGCAACAACCAGCGCGAAGCCTGCAACGGGCTTGGCGAATGGAGAAACGGGATATGTTTGACGACTGGGGCAGCCAATGACTGATCTGATCTGCGTCGGCAGCATTGCCGGGGCTTACGGTGTGCGAGGCGAGGTGAGGCTGAAGAGCTTTTGCGCCGTTCCCGAAGATATCGAGACCTATTCGCCGCTGACCGATGAAGCGGGCAAAGAGCGTTATCCGGTGGTATTGACGCGCACCATCAAGAACGGATTCGCGGCCCGCCTTGGTGGCGTTGAAACCAAGGAACAGGCGGATGCCCTGAATGGTTTGCGCCTTTATGCAAGGCGCGATCAGCTGCCTTCGCTGCCCGATGATGAGTTCTACCACAACGATCTGATCGGGCTGGATGTCTATGACACCGGAGGCACCCTGCTGGGCAAGGTCAAATCGGTGCAGAACCACGGGGCCGCGGACTTGTTGGAATTGCACGGGCCGGGCCTGAAAACCACGGTTTTTCTGCCTTTCACGATGCAAGCTGTACCCACGGTGGATCTGGAACAAGGCCGTATCGTGGCCGACCCGCCCGAAGGCCTGATCTGATGCGTCGGGTCCTGCTGCATCTGGGCCTGCACAAGACAGGCATGACCGCAGCACAGTCCTTCCTCCACGAAAACCGGAAACTGATCTGGCCACGCTTCGCATTGGTTCTGCCCTACAAGACGCGCAACAGCGGCTTGAGCGAGGCGGCCACGCGTCACTCGCTTTACCGGCTGGGTTCCACATTGGCGGGTTTTGGAAGCCACCTGCACGCGTTTCTGGACGATCTGGATTTCGGCGCACGCCGGGGGTTGATCCTGAGCGAAGAGAATTTCGCAGGCTTGCGCCCCAGCAGAAACAAGCATGAAGGTTACGGCGCCGCACCGGAACTGGCGGAAACTCTGGTCAGCGTCGTGCGGCGGCGGTTCCTGGGCAATCAGACCGATATCACGATCTACATATCCTTGCGCGCCCGCGATCAATGGCTGCGGAGCCTGTGGGCCCATGACTTACAGAAATCACGCATGGTGCAGGATTTGGACACCTTTTCTTCCGACCTTGCCCATCTGCCATCCCTTCAGGAAACCGCTGACGCCGTCCGAAACCGGCTGCCATCCGTTACCGTCAGAACGGAATGGATGGAGGCGTTGCAGAATCACCGCCTTGGTGCGGGTGCGCCGTTGGCCGAATTTCTGAACCTGCCGCCCGAGCTTTCGTCACAGCTTGTCGGGCCTGCTCATGGCACGCCTGCATTTTCAGACGATGTGCTACAGGAAATCCTGGCGCTGAACCGATCCTCGCTGGACGACGCCGCCATGATCGCCCAGAAGAAAGCACTGATTCACTCCGCACAGAACGAACTGGCCCGCCAGACATGACAGAGAAACCCAGCAGATCCCATGGCCGCAAGGCGATCCGTCCTGCCCTGAAACCACGCGAGTTGATGACGCCGAGCCCTGACCTGCACGGGGTCTGGAAAGCCAAGATCATCACTCTGTTCCCGTCCGCCTTTCCCGGTGTTCTTGGCGAAAGCCTGACAGGCAAGGCCTTGCAGGAAGGGCTCTGGCAACTGGAAACAGTGGATTTGCGACAGTTCGGTATAGGCAAACACCGCAACGTTGATGACACCCCGGCCGGGGGTGGCGCCGGCATGGTTCTGCGGGCCGATGTTCTGGGTGACGCGATCGAGCATGCGATGGCAGGCGTTCAAGGGAACTGGCCGCTGATCTACCTCAGCCCGCGCGGGCGCCGCATGGATCAGCGCATGATGCAGAATCTTGCCCGTTGTGACGGCATGACCCTTCTGTGCGGTCGTTTTGAAGGCGTGGACGAGCGCGTTTTGGAACATTATGGCGTGCAAGAGGTGTCGTTGGGTGATTTCGTCATGACCGGCGGCGAAATCGCGGCACAAGCCCTGATCGATGCCACAGTACGGCTAATTCCCGGAGTGCTTGGAAATCAGGCTTCGACCGAAGAGGAAAGCTTTGCCTCGGGTCTGCTGGAGCACCCCCAGTATACCCGCCCCGCAGATTGGAAAGGGCGTCCGATCCCCGAGGTTCTGATGTCGGGCCATCATGGCCGGATCGCGGAATGGCGGCATAAAATGGCACAAGACATCACGCGCGAACGGCGTCCTGATATCTGGACGGAATATGTCAAAGCCACATCGGAAACCCAGGACTAGACCCACTTGTTGTGGCCGGGATGCCTCAGTTTCGATGTTTGTCAGAATGCCATTTGAAGTTGAACGTACCTGAACTTATTCACCTCCAGGTCCCATAGGTTTTTTTGGGCAACAAGAAGTGAAACAGAAGGCATTATGAAAAAGCTATTTCTTGGTATGTTACTGGTTGCCTCCGCCTGCACCACCAAACCGCTCGGGATGTCCGTTCCGACGCAAGCCGGTCACAATCTGCATTCTGCGAAGGTTGCCGTTGATTCCTGTTCTCAGGAAGCTGACGAGGGCGGCAACAGCGCCGTAATCGGTGGATATGCAACCAATATCCTGCTTTGGGGCATCGTCATCGGGCCTGCGGTCACCGCACCGTTTCAGGACGAGTTGCGCGCGCAGGGTGAAATCGATCAGGTTGACCGCTGCCTGCGTGCACGCGGTTTCGAACGACGCGAACTGACCGCGGGTGAGTCGTTCTGGGTGCGCAATGCTTTCGGTGACGAACGCGAACGGCGGCTGGACCACCTGGTCGGGGGCGGCACTATTGAAACCTACGGAACACCGAACTCCTAACGCCGTGCTTTCCAACTGGCCCAAGTCTCTGGGGTGCCGTTGAACGTGTTGATGTCCACCCGGCCCTGAACCCCCGGCACCAGTCCGGTGCCGGTGTATTGCCAAAACCGCCAGACGGTGCGGGGATAGACCTGACGTGGGTGGCCCGCAACGGATCGCAACCAGAACTCGGTTTTGGGCAAACGCCCGATATCCGTATCCGCGAAGAAATCCACTGTCGTATAGACGATGGGACGCCGGCCATAGTGTCGTTCGAGAATGTCCAGAAAGCGCTGCGCTTCGGCGCGGATGGTTCTGCCATCGGGCCGCAACGTGCAGGTCTTGGAATGCGGTGTCCACTCCATGTCAAGCACATGCGGCAGGTCTGCCCCTTTCGGCACGTTCTGAATGAACCAACGCGCCTGTTCCCGAGCCGATCGGCAGAAATAATAGTAGTGATACGCCCCCCAGGGTACGCCCGCCGCCTGCGCACCGCGCCTGTGGTCGTCGAACATCGGATCCGCCACATCGCCGCCTTCGGTCGCTTTCAGAAACGCAAAGCTCACGCCCGAAGCTTTGGCCGTGCGCCAGTCTATCGGTCCCTGCCAGCGCGAGACGTCAAGCCCATGGATCGGATACAATCCGGGATGACGACCGTCCCAGTCATGCGGATCGGCGTCACCAAAATCAGGGTAGATTACGGACGGTGCTGTCCTGTCCACGCCCGGCGTGGGTTCCACGACCTGCGGTTTCGGGCCGCCGCGTCCGCACGACATAAGCAAGGCGGCTGCAATCGTCAGCGTAAGTGCAATTCGCATCATTGGGTCCTGTCTGAAATTTCTGCTCTTTCAATTTTCTTCAGAATGCCTGATCTGACCGCTGTGGCAACGGTGTGATTTTCGAAAGGCGGATTCCCACTGCCTGCCACACGATTTGTCCTTGATCCCGGCACACAATACCCTTAAACGACCGCAATCCGGTGCCGCATTCTGCGACTCCGGTGTTTTGGTTTGATTGGTGGCTTGAAGCCCGGCTTTCTTCGGCGGGGATGTGTCAGATCAGACCAGACCAAAGGAACATTCGATCTGACCTCTGGCGGGCTGCGTGCAGGACCCGGTGAAGACCAAGAGCTCTCAGGCCGTGCCCAAACTTCGTGGACCAACCACGAGCAGATAGGAGAACCTGCGATGGACCTGATCGCACAGCTTGAGGCGGAACAGATTGCCGCCCTGGGGAAAGACATCCCCGACTTCAAAGCCGGTGACACCATCCGTGTCGGCTATAAGGTGACCGAAGGGTCGCGCACCCGTGTGCAGAACTACGAAGGCGTCTGCATCGCGCGCAACAACGGCAATGGCATTGCCGGGTCGTTCACCGTTCGCAAGATTTCGTTTGGCGAAGGCGTGGAGCGTGTGTTCCCGCTGTATTCGACCAACATCGACAGCATCACCGTTGTCCGCCGTGGCCGCGTTCGTCGCGCCAAACTGTACTATCTGCGCACCCGCCGCGGTAAATCCGCGCGTATCGCAGAAGTCACCAACTACAAGCCCAAGGCTGGCGCCGAAGCGTAAGGAACGGAAAGATGAAAAAAGACATCCATCCCGATTATCACGTCATCGACGTCAAAATGACCGATGGCACCGTGGTTCAGATGAAGTCCACCTGGGGCGCCGAAGGCGATCAGCTGGCTCTGGAAATCGACCCCTCCGTGCACCCTGCATGGACTGGTGGCTCGTCGCGCCTGATGGACGCCGGCGGCCGCGTGTCGAAGTTCAAAAAGAAATACGAAGGTCTGGGCTTCTAAGTCTGACTGGTTTCGCATTCGAAAGGCCGTCCCTTGGGGGCGGCCTTTTTCTTGGAAGCTTCCATGTGTCTTATGGACGCGACAGCGGACAAGATGCGTTTTGGCACAGGCCCAGTGATGCTACACTCCGGGTGACCAACGCCCAGCTTCCACGGAGACCCGGACATGCCCCAGTACAACGACATGATCGAGCTATCGGTCGAGGATATGGATCTGATTGAAACGGCATTGCGCGGTTCGATCGCGACGTTGTCACAAGCTGCACTGGACGAACCAGAGAACAGCAGGACCAGCCGGGAAGACACATTGCGGCGCATTCACGAACTTCTGGGCAAGCTGCACGATCAGAAGGTCTTTTTTCGTCCTCAAAAGGGGGTGTACCTCGGCGGTTAGGGACAAGGTTATCGCGGTTTGCGGGTCAAGTCCGCCGCACTGTGTACGGGCGGAACCGGCCCACGCAACAACATCAGTGCCAGAGCCATCCCGGCCAGCGCCGCAATCGCGGCAACCAACATGGCATTGTCAAAGGCGTTGTCCTGCATATCCCGCAGGGCCTTCGCCAGTGCATCTCCTGCAGCCGGATCCATCCCCGAGATCAATTGCTGTATCTGGCTCGGCGTTCCATGTGTCAGCGCATGGGCCAGATCCTCGCGCTGGGTTGACCCGGCAGGCAACGCGTCGATCACCTCGGACAGACCACGGCGTTTCGTGATTGCTTCAGCCAGGCCTCCGACCACGGCGCCAAGTGTTGCTCCGAAATAGAGACAGGCATTTATGACCCCCGAACCCTGCCCGACGTGTTGCTCGGGCAGCAGGCGCAGACCAAGACGAGGCAACAGCGAAAAGCAGATGCCCAGCCCGACCCCGACGATCAGCAGCTTCCACCAGATTTCGGAAAACTGCGTGGTGTTCGTGGTTGCCATCAACAGCAGAAACCCGCAGGCCATTGCCCCCAGGCCAATCGCGATCGGCCACTGAAAGCTGTAGGGGGCAAGAAAGCGGGGCGCGGTGACCGATATAACAAACATGCTGAGGCTGAGCGGCATGATCGCCAGCCCCGCACCGATGGACGAATACCCAAAAGCATCGGGCGATTGGACGAACGTGTTGAAATAGACAAAGAAGCAGAACAGCGTAAAGCCGGTAAAGAACATCCCCGCCGCCGCCATCAGATAACGCGGATGGCGAAAGTACCGAAGCTCGATCAGGGGGTCGTCGCTGTGGCGGGATACGATGACAAGGGCAATTGCCGACACGGCCGCCACGCCCAAAGGCACCAGTGTCAGAGGCGAAGTCCACCCGCCGCTTTCACCGTTGCTGAGCGCAAAGGACAATGGCCCGAGGAAAAACAATATGGCAACGGCCCCCGCATAATCGAACTTTGCCCCGGCAAGGCGGGTATCGGGAACATATTTCCGTTTGCTGACATGCAGCCCGATGGCAAAGGCCACAGCCAGCAGAACCAGGTCGGCTGCAAAAATCGCGCGCCAACTGACATAATGGCCGAATGCGCCGCCGACGACAGGCCCGACACCAATCGCCAGTCCGACAATCGCCCCCCAGATGCCGGTGACGCTGGCGCGCTGCTCCTCGGGCGTGGCTGCCGTCAACAATGACAAAGAGGTGCCAAACAACGCCGCCGCGCCTGCACCTTGCGCGCAGCGCCCGACGAGCAGCATGGCCCCATCCTGCGCCAACAGGGCCGAGGTCGACCCGATTGCAAAGACGATCATGCCAATGAAGAAAACACCCATCTTGCCGGTGATGTCCCCCAACCGGCTAACGATACAGACAAGCGTCGCGCTGGTCACGGAATACGCGGCCATCACCCATTGCACTCCTGAAGGGGTCAAATCGAACTCGGCCTTGAGGTTGGGCAAGATGGTGGTCACAGCAGTGGTGTTGAACCCCACGACCATCATGCAGATGGCCGTCATGGCCAGCACCACGCGGGCGCGGGACTGCGGAGATACATTCGCCGAGCTCTCGTCGCCCATAAAACACCCACTGACCAAGACTGTTGAATACAATCAACATCAGTTTAACGATTTCTGGCCTTGCGCATAGGGATGCGTCAGATCCAGTAAGACAGCGCAACGGGCAGCACCAGGACGGTGCTGAGCGTCGAGACAAGAATGAACCCGGCCACATCTGGCCCGTATTCCGGAACATGCTGGTCGACGAACAGATAAGTCGCCACGGATGAAGGCATCAAGCAACACAGAATCAGCGCACCCCGCTCGGTTCCCGTGAAACCAAACAACCAGATCAGAACACTGGCAATTGCAACGGCCATCGCCAGATGCAGGGCCGTCAGCAGAAACGCGCGACCCAGGCTTTTCACACGCAGCGTCGCGAGCGTATGCCCCAGTGTCAGCAGCATGAGCGGAATCGACAATCCACCCAAGATGTCAAAGGACTTCGCGACCGGTTGCGGCAGGCTCTGCCCCGTTGCCATCAGGATCAGAGCGAGGCCCACGGCGTAGATAATCGGGGACGTCGCCAGTTTCCTGGGCGAGAATTCTCCGGCCGGGATCCACATGCCGACGGTAAAGATGCTGATCAGCACCACCACCACGAACGCCATGGTATAGGCCATACCTGCATCGCCCAGCGCCAGCAAAGTGATTGGCAGGCCGATATTGCCGACATTCCCGTGCATCAACGGCGTCAGAAACGCCCTCACCGGCAAGCGAAGAACCTTGAGCCCGACATATCCCAAAACCCCGAAACCGGCCACCGCAAGGGCAGCGGCGGTCATCATGTCAAGAAACGTGCCCACGGCCAGTTTGGTGTTCGACAGATGAGAAATGATCAATGTCGGATAGCCGACTTTTGAGACGATCCCGCCAATGACCCTGTTGTCGAAAGGCGCCTGAATCACGGCCAGAGCATAGCCAATTCCAGCGCAGATCAGAACTGGCAAAACCACGTTCAGTACGTTCAGGAACAGGTGCTCCAAACAGAATTCTCCTTGCTGAAACCGTTTTTCGACAGTGAATCAGCGCCATTGCAATGGCAAGCACCCTGTGTAACCCGTGCACGGCGTTGGGTTTTCCCGATTAGAGTCTGATAATGCCCGAAAGCGCCGCTTGAGGTTCTTTCCTTCGCCGCCGACACAACATATAGTGGCTGACAACAACGTGTAGTGAAGCACGGCGAGACTTGGGAATACAAGCATGGCACATATCATTGTGGTCGGGAACGAAAAGGGTGGCGCAGGCAAATCGACCGTGTCGATGCATGTGGCGACCGCGCTGGCCCGATTGGGACACAAGGTCAGCACGTTGGATCTGGACCTGCGCCAGCGCAGTCTGGGACGATACTTCGAGAACCGCAACAACTTCCTCAAAAGCTCGGACCTGACTCTGCCCAGCCCGCGCCACCATGACCTGCCCGAGATCGACGCCGCAACGTTGAAACCGGGCGAGAACATCTATGACCATCGCCTGTCTGCTGCCGTATCCCAACTGGAAAGCGACAGCGACTTTATTCTGATCGACTGCCCGGGGTCTCATACCCGTCTGAGTCAGGTGGCGCATTCACTGGCCGACACGCTGATCACCCCGTTGAACGACAGCTTCATTGACTTCGACCTTTTGGCGCGGATCGACTCGAAGGGAGAGAAGATCCTTGGCCCGTCCGTCTATTCCGAAATGGTCTGGAACGCTCGTCAACTGCGGGCACAGGCTGGGCTGAAGCCCATCGACTGGGTCGTCGTTCGCAACCGGGTCGGTACGCAGCGCATGGTCAACAAGGAAAAGATGCAGCGCGCGATCGAGATGCTCTCCCAGCGCATCGGCTTTCGGGTCGCCTCGGGCTTTTCCGAGCGGGTTATCTTCCGCGAACTGTTCCCGCGCGGCCTGACCCTGCTGGACCTGAAGGACATCGGCGTCAAACAGCTGAACATCTCGAACATCGCCGCCCGGCAGGAACTGCGTGACATGATGAAAGAGCTGAACCTGCCGGGTGTGGAGATTGATTTCTGATCTGTTGTTTCGGCGGCCGCTCTGCGGACAAAGCTGCCGTTCCGTTTGGAGGGCCGTATGTCCGTTTAGCTGAGGGTCAGTAAGCTTTGCTTCAAAGTCCCATACTCATCTCATGCCATGCCATTCCTCCGTGGTCGGAGGCAGACCGTCTCAGGTAGCTATAGCCGAACTTCTCGTAGAGCGACACATGATGCTCTTTGCACATCAGATGGATCGTTGCCTTGTTCATCTGCTGCATGCGCCTGACAAACTCATCCATCAGAGACCTTGAATAACCCTTGCCTTGTTCGGTCGGGTCTACGACGACGGACATGATGACCACATTGGGCGCGTCAGGGTCGTGGCCGATAAGTTCCTTGAACTCCTCGTTAGACATTTCAACCACATGAGCGCATCCGCAGTTGATAAAGCCAACGACCGTTCCATCCACTTCAAGGATCAGAAAGCCATCGGGGTAGGTCTCGATCCGTTTGCAGATTTTGGCGTGTGTCGCAGCCTCTTCACCTTCGTAAGCCGCGGTCTCGATTTCGAAGCAGCGATCCGCATCGGCGGCTTGGGCATTTCTAAACTCGCGCATACAGTTCTCCTATGTCTTATGGAGAAATATAGCCCAAGAAACCCGAAGCTGTCTCGCGGCCGGCAAAGCGTATCGATAACCAGACAAAGGCGCGAATTGCGGCCTCTGCCGATTTGGCTCGAACTGTTCATCTGACGGTTTCTGTAGGTCATCCGCTCGGTTCAGGCGAAATCAAAATCCGGCTAGCGGGACAAAGATGCCAGTCGGTGCACACGCATAATCACAAAGAATTTGCAAAAGTCAGCAGCGAACGGCCGAAACGATGACGGACGGAGCCGGGACCAGAAAACCGCCATTGTGTTTCATACCTTGAGAGCGAGTATGTGCCGCCAGATCAGAGCGAATTGCGTCTCGCTTTATGACTGGCTACGCTCCCAAAAGCGATGCTGCGCATGTCTGACATCAGCGCTCATGGAACAGAATAGGTTGATTGCGTAGCGGAGGATTTCAGGCTCATCGTAACCATTAGATAGTGGAGATGAGAATGAAATCCTGGAAACACAAAGCACCGGCAGAGAGGGTCGTCAAAGACATCCGCAGGAAGACGCGGCGACAACATTCAGCAGAGGGAAAGATCCGCATTGTTTTGGATGGGCTTCGTGGTGAGGACAGCATAGCGGAGTTGTGTCGCCGCGAAAGAATAGCCACGAGCCTGTATTACAGTTGGTCGAAGGAGGTCCTTGAGGCTGGCAAGAAGCGGTTAGCTGGATTGGCCCGGCTTTCGCGCTCCATCTTCTCAAAATCATTGAGGTCGGTCATGCATCCTCAAAAACAGGCCAGCGTAGCATCAGCAATTTTCTGAAGCCAATGGAAGCGCTCTTTGCGCAGGACGATAGCCTCCCGACAGTCTTGCCACGACCTCCGCTGGAAGCTCAAACCAGCTATTGGATTAAAGTCGCATTTTTCTTGAACATTCGGGCTAACCCGCCGCTCATGTCCAGCTGAACCGAGACGCGCCATCACGTCTTTCAGCTTCGGTACCGCTGAACGAAATAACCGCAGTTTTACTTGGTTTCTGATGGCCCGCCGGGACTGTATACCGTAAACAGCTCCTTCGGCTCATTCACACCGCGAAGCATGTAGCGGCCGACCGAGACAAGTTCCTGCGCGCAGCGCTGTGCAGCGCGGGCGACGTCGTCCGAGATCAGGATCCTCTGACCCAAAGACCGGTGCATTCCCGCGATGCGGGCGGCCTGGTTGACAGCCGGGCCGATCACGGTGAAATCCAGCCGCGTTTCGGACCCGATATTGCCATAGAGAATCTCGCCCGAATGCAGGGCCAGCGTGTAGTTGACCACCGGCAGACCTTGCGCGCGGCGTCTTGCGTTCAATTCATCCATGCGGGACTGCAACAAGGGCACGGCATCAAGCGCGGCACGGGCGTCTTCGTCGATCTCTCCGACATCGAACATTGCCATCAGCCCGTCACCCATGAATTTCAGGATGTTACCGCCCTTGTCATGCACCACACCCACGGCAACGGCCAGATAGTCGTTCAGCATGTCGATGATCTCATGGCCCGGCAGGTCTTCGGACAGCGTGGTGAAGCCTTCGAGGTCGAAATTCCAGATCACCGCATCGATTTGCTGCAAGGACCCGCGCCGAATTTCACCCGACAGAACCCGGCGACCGGCATCCCGGCCCAGGTAGACCCGCATCAGATCCTTGGCCAGATCGTGGTTCTTGGCGGATTTGAGCGCCAGCCCCAGATGCGGCAGTACAGTTTGTATTCGGTTCAGATCACTGTCTTCGAATCCGTTCGGCGCGTCGCTGGTCCAGGACATCAGAACGCCATCGCTGACCTTTTTCGTGCCGTCCGGGCGCAGCTGTTTCGCCCCTTCATATGACAGGCCCGTGGCATAATAATCGGTTGCTCCGACTTCGCGCAGATCGTTCAGCAGGGGAAAGCGGCTGGGTTCGTTGTGCTCGACCAGTTTGACCCGGATTTCATCCAGATCTTCATTCAGCAGCGCATAGAGAGGGCTTTGCTGCCAAACTTCGCTGGGCGTGTCCGTGTATTCAAACGTCTCGGATTCGCCACCCGCGCCGTTGTACCAGCTGTAACCGGTGCCGCCGTAAACCGGATGCAGGGTCGATTGCGCCGCATGAAAGCGCATCAACGGAACACCCATATCTACCAATCGGGTACAAAACCCTTCCAACAACTCTTCTTGCCCGGCGCCCTCAAGCCCCTTGTTGACCAGCCAATCGATCAGAGAATCTGTGGAAGCCGAAGCGGAATCTAGCGAGGTCATTTTAATGTCCGTATCAAGCATGATCCCCATTTGGGGGCTACACGCATCAATTGCCATAGGTCAGTCCAAACCGGACAACCTTTGCAGCATTTGACGCAACAACGCGGCCTCTTCCGGTTTGAACAGGCCTGACAGTTTCGCATCGTACTTGGCAGCAACACCGCGCAGGTCACGATACACAGCCTGTCCTGCCGGTGTCAGTGTCAGCCATTCCGCCCGCCGATCCGCTTCGTCCCGCGTGCGTTTCAGATATCGACGCTCTTCCAGCTTGGCGACCGCACGGCTGATCTTGGTTTTGTGCATTCTGGCACGCGCGCCGATTTCCTTGGCGGTCATCTCGCCAAACAGCCCCAGATGGAACAACACCCGCCATTCGGTTCTGAGCATCCCATAGCGGCCCTTGTAAACGGCCTGAAACTCAAGCGAAGCCCGCTCGGCCGCCTGATTCAGCAGGAAGGGCAGAAAATTCTGCAAATCAAAGTCATCATTTTTTTCGGATTCATCGTGTGTCATGCTTGTTAGTTACAAAATCAACTATTAACCGACAAGCAGCAAACGGAGGAAAACGCAATGAATCGTCCGACTGATCCGCATACGCTGACACAGGCTGCGACGCCTGTCGGAACTCATGCAGGTTATATGCCAGGCTTTGGGAACGACTTTGAAACCGAGGCCTTGCCCGAGGCCCTGCCGCAAGGGATGAACAGCCCGCAACGGTGCAACTATGGTCTTTACGGAGAGCAGCTGAGCGGCACGGCCTTTACCGCCAACCCACCTGAGCGTACGTGGTGCTATCGCATTCGCCCGTCCGTAAAGCACTCGCATCGTTATGAAAAAATCGATCTTCCCTACTGGAAATCGGCCCCCTGCATTGATCCGGATGTGATCAGCCTTGGCCAGTACCGCTGGGATCCCATCCCGCATTCCGATGAAGGTCTGAACTGGATGACCGGTATGCGGACCATGACAACCGCAGGTGATGTGAACACGCAGGTCGGCATGGCAAGCCACATCTATCTGGTCACGGAATCCATGGTCGATGACTATTTCTTCTCGGCTGATTCCGAATTGCTGGTTGTGCCACAGGAAGGGCGCCTGCGATTTGCGACGGAACTGGGGATCATCGACCTGGAGCCCAAGGAAATCGCGATCATTCCGCGTGGTTTGCTATACCGGGTTGAGGTTCTGGAAGGCCCCGCACGCGGCTTTGTCTGCGAGAATTACGGTCAGAAGTTTGAGCTGCCGGGTCGCGGACCGATCGGGGCCAATTGCATGGCGAACCCACGCGATTTTAAGGCACCTGTGGCGGCTTACGAGGATCGTGAAACCCCATCTACCGTGACAATCAAATGGTGCGGGCAATTCCACACCACCAGGATCGGCCATAGCCCGCTGGATGTCGTTGCATGGCACGGCAACTATGCACCTTATAAATACGACCTGCGCAACTATTGCCCCGTCGGCGCGATCCTGTTTGACCATCCCGACCCGTCGATCTTTACCGTTCTGACGGCCCCGTCCGGCCAGCCCGGCACGGCCAATATCGACTTTGTCCTGTTCCGCGAACGCTGGATGGTGATGGAAGACACGTTCCGCCCGCCGTGGTACCACAAGAACATCATGTCCGAGCTGATGGGCAACATCTACGGCCAGTACGACGCGAAACCGCAGGGCTTTGTTCCCGGCGGCACAAGCCTGCACAACATGATGATCCCACACGGCCCCGACAGGGAGGCTTTTGACAAGGCGTCATATTCCAACCTGGGGCCGGACAAGCTGGACCAGACGATGTCGTTCATGTTCGAAACCCGTTTCCCGCAGCACCTGACCCCGTTTGCCGCCACCGAGGCGCCGTTGCAGGATGATTACATCGACTGCTGGACATCGCTTGAGAAGAAGTTCGACGGAACGCCGGGCAAGAAATGAACCGCCATTGGTTCAGTTTCATTGCCGTCGTCCTGCCCGCGCTGAACATGCCGGAGTTGAACCGGTTGCCGACCCGACACGCCTCGGCAACCGGTGTGCAGCGATGCCTCGTGCATATGACATGCCACAACCGCGGCGGCTTCGTGCTATTGCTATCTCCGTTCCAAAGCCAAAATCCTTCCGAACCTCTTAGAACATAACAAAATAGGGGCAAGACATGCCTTTGATGACTTCCTGGGTTGCGTCGGCCAATGACGCGACACATCCGTTCCCACTGAACAACCTGCCTTATGGTGTCTTCTCGACCGAAGGCGATGATCCGCGCTGCGGCGTGGCCATCGGTGACATGATCCTTGACGTTACCACAGCCGAGGCCGAGGGTCTGATCTCCCTGACCGATGAGCCTCTGTTCGACATGCCGTTCTGGAACCCTCTGATGGAGGAAGGTCCGGCCGTCTGGACCGCGCTGCGCGAACGGCTGATCAGCCTTCTGGCCGAAGGTTCAGATGAACAAGCCAAGGTCGAGCCGCTGCTTGTCAAACAAGAAGATGCGGAAATGCATCTGCCCTTTGCGGTCAGCGAATACACCGATTTCTACGCAGGCCGAAACCATGCCTTCAACGTGGGCACCATGTTCCGGGGGCCGGAAAACGCCCTGCCGCCGAACTGGCTGCACATTCCCATTGGTTACAACGGACGTGCATCTTCGGTCGTGGTATCGGGCACGGATATTCGCCGCCCCTGGGGTCAGCTGAAAGCCCCCGATCAGGACTTGCCCGCCTTCCTGCCCAGCCGTCGCTTTGACATCGAGCTTGAGATGGGCGCGATTGTCGGAACACCCTCAGATGGTCCGATCACCGTGCAGGAAGCGGATGACAATATTTTCGGCTACGTGCTTCTGAATGACTGGTCCGCACGGGACATCCAGGCATGGGAATATCAGCCGCTGGGCCCGTTTCAGGCAAAGGCCACGGCAACCTCGATCAGCCCATGGATCGTGACCAAGGCGGCCCTCGAGCCATTCCGCTGTGACACGCCGCCCCGCGAATTCGAACTGCTGGATCACCTCAAGGATTGCGGCCCGATGCTCTATGACATCGATCTGGCGATCACCATGGCACCTGCCGGGCAACCCGCCACGACGATTGCCCGGACCAACTACAACCAGATGTACTATTCCGCTGCGCAGCAATTGGCGCATCACACCACATCAGGATGCCCGATGAACACGGGCGACCTGCTGGGGTCGGGCACGATCTCGGGGCCGACGAAGGACAGCCGCGGTTCGCTTCTGGAACTCAGCTGGGGCGGCAAGGAACCGATCACACTGGATACCGGCGAATCCCGCAGCTTCATCGAGGACGGCGATACCCTGACCCTTAAAGGGGCTGCCAAGGGCGATGGCTACACGATCGGCTTCGGCGACTGTGTGGGCAAGCTGCTGCCCGCGCTCGAGAACCCTTACGAAAGATGACGCACTGATCTTCATCTTTTCCCAAATACTCCCGCCGGAGGCATCCAACCTCTGCCTTCCGCGCAACCGCAAAAGGACAAAACCAAGATGGCCAAAGCATTCGCGTCCCAGGGGGACATGTCGGAAAAAAAGATCAGCTTCACTGAAGTCGGAGAAGGGCTCTATGCCTTTACCGCCGAAGGCGACCCGAACTCGGGTGTGATCATCGGTGACGACAGCGTGATGATCGTCGAGGCGCAGGCGACTCCGCGTCTGGCAAACAAGGTGATCGAATGCGTGCGTTCCGTCACCGACAAACCGATCACGCATGTGGCCCTGACCCACTACCACGCAGTACGTGTTCTGGGCGCAAGCGCGTTCGGCGCGCAGCAGATCCTGATGTCGGACATGGCCCGCGCCATGGTCGTCGAGCGGGGTCAGGAAGACTGGGACAGCGAATTCCAGCGCTTCCCGCGCCTGTTCGAAGGGCATGAAAGCATCCCCGGCCTGACCTGGCCCACCACCACCTTCAGCGATACGATGACGGTGTATCTGGGCAACCGCCGGATCGACCTGATGCATCTGGGTCGCGCGCATACGGCAGGCGACATCGTCATCCATGTGCCGGATCAGAACGTTATGTTCACCGGCGATATCGTCGAATATCACTCGGCCTGCTATTGCGGCGATGGTCATTTCAGCGACTGGGGTGACACGCTGGACGAGATCAAGTGGTTCGATGTCGACGCCATTGCACCGGGGCGCGGCGATGCGCTGGTCGGCAAGGATATGGTGAATGCGGCCATCGAGAACACCCGCGATTTTGTCGAAAGCACATACCGGCCGGCGGCGAAGGTCGCGGCGCGCGGCGGCTCCCTGAAAGAGGCCTGGGACGCAGTCCGCGCTGAATGTGACCCCAAATTTGCCGATTACGCGATCTACGAGCACTGCCTGCCGTTCAACGTGGCCCGCGCCTATGACGAGGCGCGCGGCATTGACACGCCCCGCATCTGGACCGCCCAGCGCGACCTCGAGATGTGGGAAGCGCTGCAAGGCTGACGAAAAACGGTCGAGTTTGATCCAGATCGTTTTGTGCGGCGGGATTCGATGAAACCATAATCTAAGACCTCCGGCGCCCGTCGCCGGGGGACAGGACATGCAGCACATCGGTGCATCTGTTTTGGGGGGAGCCCATGAACAAGATCTTTGAAACGCCGCTTTACGGATATGAACGCAGCCCGGATCAGGACAGCCCGACGCCCGTCAGGCACAAGGTCATCGTGATCGGTGCGGGGCCGGTTGGTCTGGCCGCCGCCATCGACCTGGCTCAGCAAGGGGTCGAAGTTGTGGTTCTGGACGAAAATGACAAGGTCAGCTTTGGCAGCCGCGCCATCTGTTTTTCTCAACGCACGCTGGAAATTGCAGACCGGCTGGGCTGCGGCCAGCGATTGGTCGACAAAGGCGTTCTATGGGACCGCGGCAAAGTCTTTTTCGATGATCGTCAGGTCTATGAATTCAACCTGCAACCGGACGAAGGTTACGCCAACCCGGCCTTCATCAACTTGCAGCAATACCATTTTGAAAACTTCTTTGTGGAACGCGTGCGCGAGTTGCAGGCAGACGGCGCACCGATCGAGATTCGCGGGCGCAACAAGGTTGATGCAATCGGTACGCACGAAGATCACGTTCGGCTGGAGGTCGAAACCCCCGAAGGCCCTTATACACTCGAGGCCGAGTGGCTGATCGCCTGCGATGGTGCCGCGTCGCCCACCCGGCGGATGCTGGGCATCGATTTCGAAGGGCGTGTTTTCGAAGACAATTTCCTGATCGCGGACGTGATCATGGATGCCGATTTCCCCTCGGAACGCTGGTTCTGGTTTGACCCTCCGTTCAATCGCGGGCAATCCGCGCTTTTGCACAAACAGCCCGACAATGTCTGGCGTATCGACCTGCAACTGGGTTGGGACATCGACAAGGAACGCGAAAAGCGCCCCGAGAATGTGATCCCGCGCCTCAAGGCGATGCTGGGCGACGACGTCGAGTTTCAGCTGGAGTGGGTCTCGATTTATACCTTCCAGTGCCGCCGCATGGAAAGCTTCCGCAAAGGACGGGTCCTTTTCGCAGGCGACAGCGCGCATCAGGTCAGCCCCTTTGGCGCGCGCGGTGCCAATTCCGGCCTGCAAGACACTGACAACCTGTGCTGGAAACTGAAACTGGTCCTGGATGGGAAAGCCCCCGAAAGCCTGCTGGACAGCTACGACGCGGAACGCGTGCACGGGGCTGATGAGAACATCCAGAAATCCAGCCGGTCCACCGATTTCATCACTCCGAAATCCGAAATGTCTCGGGTTCTGCGGGATGCGGTTCTGGACCTGAGCGAGCAGTACGAGTTTGCCCGTCCGTTGGTGAATTCAGGACGCCTGAGTCAACCTTGCACCTATGACGGCTCGACCCTGAATTCTGCCGACGCGCTGGATGGCCCAGCCGAGACGCGCCCCGGCTCGGCCTGCCCGGACGCGCCGCTGGGTGATGCGTTCCTGTTGCCCAAACTGGCAGGCAAATTCACCCTTTTGACGATTGACGCGGATGCCCCGGAGGTGCTGGAAGAAGACGGGGTCGAGGTCACGCGGTTGGCGCTGTCGGTCAAGGATGATCTGACCCTGGCGCTGAAACGTCGCTATCTGGGCGACGCAACCAGCGCCGTTTATCTGATCCGCCCCGATCAGCACGTGGCGGCGCGGCGGGACAGCTATGAAGAAAACAGTTTCCGCCATGCGATCCGCAGAGCCTGCGGCAAGGAGTAAGCGCGATGTCTGACCTGATCCTATCCCCGAATATCGACGATGCCGACGACTTCTATGCCGAGCTGCTGGCCGCGCATGAAGGGCTTGATAAAGCCGACAGTGACGCGCTGAACGCCCGGCTGGTTCTGGTGCTGGCCAATCACATCGGCGACAAGGCGGTGTTGTCTGACGCCATTCGCGCCGCCACCCTGGCCGACAAGTGACGGATTCGAATGTGAGCAAAACCGTCCTTTATGACTATTGGCGCTCCTCGGCCAGCTATCGGGTGCGGATCGCCCTGAATCTGGCCGGGATCGACTATCGCGCGGTTGTGGTCGACCTGGTGGATGGCGAACACAAGGGCGATGCACATATTGCCCGAAACCCACAAGGGTTCGTTCCGGTTCTGGATATTGACGGGCTGCGGCTGACGCAATCTCTGGCCATTCTCGACTATCTGGACAAGACACGTGAATTGAACTTTCTGCCCGACGATGCAGCAGGGCGCGCGCGCGTGCAGGCGCTGGCCTATGCGATTGCGGTGGACATTCACCCTGTTTGCAACCTTTCAGTTGCACGTCATGCGACCGCCCTCAGCAAAGACCCATCCGACATGCCCGGAGAGTGGATGCGACACTTCATCCGGCCGGGGTTGCAGGCCTTCGAGACCATGTTGGGTGAGTTTGAACAAACCCCCTATTGCGTCGGTTCACAACCCGGCCTCGCCGACATCTGCCTGATCCCCCAGATCTACAATGCGCGCCGGTGGAAAGTCGACCTGTCCGACATGCCGCGTCTGCTGGGTGTCGAAAAGGCCTGCGCCGGTCACCCGGCATTTGTCGCGGCGCATCCTGACAGGCACGCACCCCAATAAGCTTGCACAGGCCCTGTGTGCCTGTGTGCCTAGGCGTCTGGCCCGATCGGACTTAGCTTTGTTTCATCAAAGCAAAAGAGGTTCTGATGCCCCAGATCACCGGATACCACGCCCATGTCTATTTTGACGCCGACACGCAGAACACGGCACAACAGGTCTGCGAAGAGGCCGCCCGTCTGTTCCCCGTGCGGATGGGACGCATGCATTGCCGCAATGTCGGCCCCCACCCGCGCTGGAGCTGCCAGTTGAGCTTTGCGGCTGATGCCTTCGACCAGGTCACACCGTGGTTGATGCTGAACCGGCGGGGCCTTACCGTTTTCACCCACCCGGAAACCGGCGACCATCTGGCCGATCACCGCGATCGCGCGATTTGGATGGGTGAAATGCTGGATCTGGACCTGTCGATCTTTGGCACGCTTCAGCCTAGCGCCCGCGCCTGATCCCGCAGAACGAATTTCTGCACCTTGCCGGTTGACGTTTTCGGCAGGGTGCCAAACACCACGGTCTTGGGCGCTTTGAAATGGGCCATGTTGTTTCGGCAAAAAGCAATCAGCTCTGCCTCGGTCGCGGTTGCGTCAGGCTTCAGCTCGACAAAGGCGCAGGGGGTTTCGCCCCATTTCTCGTCTGGCCGGGCCACAACCGCAGCTTCCATGACTGCCGGGTGTTTGTAGAGGATACCCTCGACCTCGACGGACGAGATATTCTCGCCGCCTGAAATGATGATGTCCTTGGACCGGTCTTTGAGCGCGATATAGCCATCCGGGTGCATGACGCCCAAATCGCCGGATGCAAACCAGCCGCCCTTGAAGGCCCCATCGGTGGCATCAGGGTTCTTGAGATACCCTTTCATCACCACGTTGCCCTGCATAAAGATCTCGCCCATGGTTTCGCCATCTGCGGGCACGGGTTCCATCGTTTCGGGATCGGCCACCATCAGACCAGACAGCGCCGTATACCGCACGCCCTGCCGTACTTTCAGGGCAGCACGGTCTTCGGGTCCCTTGTCGTTCCATTCATCCTTCCAGGCACAAACGACCGAAGGCCCATAGGTCTCGGTCAGGCCATAAACGTGCGTGACTTCGACCCCCATCGCCTCCATCGCTTCGATCACGGCGGCCGGCGGCGGAGCGCCCGCGGTCATCACCTTGATCTGATGGTCAAAGTCCTTCAGTTCATCCGGCGCGTGGGCCAACATGTTCAAAACGATGGGAGCGCCACAGAAATGGGTGACTTTCTCATCCCGGAATGCCGCATAGATCGGCTCGGCGCGCACGGCGCGCAGACAGACGGACACGCCCGCATTGGCGGCCATGGCCCAGGGGAAGCACCAGCCATTGCAGTGAAACATCGGCAAGGTCCACAGATAGATCGAATGCTTGGGCATATCCCAGTCCAGCAAATCCGATTGTGCATTCAGGGTGGCGCCGCGGTGGTGATAGACCACGCCCTTGGGATTGCCCGTTGTGCCGGACGTATAGTTCAGCGTGATCGCGTCCCATTCATCCTCGGGCAGTGACCAGTCAAATTCCGGGTCTCCCTCTGAAATCAGGGCGTCATAGGTCAGGCTGCCCAGCCTTTCACCGCCTTCAAAGCTGGGATCCTCGATGTCGATTACCAGAATGTCATGATCAACCTGCTCCAGCGCCTCTTTCACGACACCGGAAAACTCGGGGTCAACCAACAACGCCTTGGCTTCGGCGTGGTTCAGGATGAAAGCGACTATCGGCGCATCCAGGCGCGTGTTGATGGCGTTCAATACGGCGCCCGCCATGGGCACACCAAAATGCGCTTCGTACAGTTCGGGGATGTTTGCAGCGATAACTGATACGGTATCACCCTTTCCGATACCCCGCGCATTCAGGGCACCTGCCAGCCGGCGGCACCGGGCATAGGTTTCAGCCCAGGTATACCGCCGCTCGCCATAAACGACCGACGGGTAATCGGGATAAACCTGCGCCGTGCGCTCGATGAACGAGAGGGGCGACAAGGGTGTGTAATTCGCCCGGCATTTGTCCAAATGACGCTCATAGATATTGGTCGCTGCCAACTGCTGATCCTCCCTGCACTCGATTTGCGCGACTTGAGCACAAACTTGGTGCTCTGACAAATCCGTAGTATTTCGATGCCCTAATTGACTGGCAATACGGGATGGTGCGATCTGGCCCTACTTAGATCCGGCCATTCGCGGTGATCTGAAGCATCTTAAACATATGCCGGGGCACACCATTTCCGCACCCCGTGCACCGCACCTCACTGAAAGGACTTGTCATGGACGGCACGTTCAACGAAAACGATCTTTCCCGCGTGGTCGAGGCCGACCGCGCCCATATCTGGCATCATCTGATCCAGCACAAACCCTTTGAAACCAATGACCCCCGCATCATTGTCGAAGGCAAGGGCATGCGCGTCTGGGACCAGAAAGGCAAAGAGCATCTGGATGCGGTTTCCGGCGGTGTCTGGACCGTCAACGTCGGCTATGGCCGCGAATCGATCTGCAAGGCCGTTTACGACCAGCTGATGAAGCTGTGCTATTTCGCCAATTCGGCCGGCTCGATCCCCGGCGCGATCTTTGCCGAGCAACTGATCGACAAGATGCCCGGCATGAGCCGCGTGTATTACACCAACTCAGGCAGCGAGGCGAACGAGAAAGCCTTCAAGATGGTGCGCCAGATCGCGCACAAGAAGTACGGCGGCAAAAAGACCAAGATTCTGTATCGTGACCGCGATTATCACGGCTCGACGCTGGCAACCATGTCGGCAGGCGGTCAGGACGAGCGCACCGCACAATACGGCCCCTTTGCACCTGATTTCGTGCGCGTGCCCCACTGCATGGAATATCGCAAGCACGAACTGGACGGTGCCCCCGAAGAGAATTTCGGCGAATGGGCGGCAGACCAGATCGAACAGGTCATCCTGCGCGAAGGCCCCGACACCGTTGGCGCGCTGTGCCTTGAGCCGGTGACCGCAGGTGGCGGCGTGATCGAAGCGCCCGAGGGTTACTGGCAGCGCGTGCAGGAGATCTGCAAAAAATACGACGTGCTGCTGCATATCGACGAGGTTGTCTGCGGCGTGGGCCGCACCGGCACATGGTTCGGTTATCAGCAATACGGCATCAAGCCGGATTTCGTGACCATGGCCAAGGGCGTGGCCTCGGGCTATGCCGCGATTGCCTGCATGGTCACCACCGAGGAGGTCTTTGACATGTTCAAGGATGATGCTTCGGACCCGATGAGCTATTTCCGCGACATCTCGACCTTTGGTGGTTGCACTGCCGGTCCGGCTGCTGCGATCGAAAACATGCGCATCATCGAGGATGAAAACCTGCTGGGCAATTGCGCGGCCATGGGTGACCGCATGATGGGCAACCTTCAGGCACTGATGGAAAAGCACAAGGTCATCGGCGACGTGCGCGGCAAGGGCCTGTTCCTGGGTGCCGAGTTGGTTGCAGACCGTGCTAGCAAAGAGCCTGTGGACGAGAAACTGGCACAGGCGGTAGTGGCCGACTGTATGAACCAGGGCGTGATCATCGGTGTCACAAACCGCTCGATCCCAAGCCGCAACAACACGCTTTGCTTCTCGCCCGCCCTGATCGCGACGGCGGATGACATTGACCAGATCACCGACGCTGTGGATGGCGCGCTGGGGCGTGTGTTCGGGTAAGTTCGCCGAACTTGGCAAGTAAAACTGAAACCGGCGCATTTCGCGCCGGTTTTTTTGTCGGGTGTCCGATCTTGAATCTGTACGGCCCCGTCGCGGTTATTCGGCCGCAACGCCAACTTTTTCGTCCGTTCCGATCAAGCTGTCCGGCAGAATGAATGCAACCAGAACGAAAACGGCCCCCAGAGCGATACCGAGAATGTCGCCAGATACTGACAAGACGCCCTCGTAAGCTGACCCCGGAACTGTACCGAGGGTAACTTTGCCACCCGCAATTCCATCGAGAAGGCCCGTGGCCTTCCAGGCCGGATATGTCGCCATATAGGCCGCGGCCCCGAGCAGACCTCCGAAGATGAAGAACAAGGCGTCACGGCGACCCGAGGCCGCTGCGCAAACCCCTGTTCCTGGGCAGTACCCCGATGCAGCCCAGCCCGCACCCATCAACAACCCGCCGATGAAGACGCCGACATATGCCGACTTCACCGACATGTGGCCGACATCCACAAAACCAAGCATCTGCCCGCCAAACATCAGGATCGAACCGGTTCCGATTGCAAGGAGGATCGTTTTCATCAAGTGGAGCCGCCGCAGCGTCAACATGCCGACAATCCAATTTGGGTTTGCCGCGCCGACCCGGTCGAGAACGGCTCCGAAAGCGGCACCAATGATGATCGCAAGAATGATTTCCATCGCCTTATCCTTTCCGATAGACCAGCATTGCCGTGGGAATTGCCGCCGCAAATGCCCCAGCTGCAAAGATATATCCGGACAGTGCCATCTGCATCATGCCGGACATCATGTGACCGGATGTGCACCCTCCGGCCAACCTGGCCCCATACAGAACGACGAAGCCGCCCAGAAGCGCGACCGCGTATCGGGCCCAAGGGGTATCGCCATAGTTTTCGCGCCAGACCTTGGGCAGCTTGCTTTCTTCGGGTTCCAGACCGCCACGGGCCTTGACCGACAAGAATGCCCCCACAGCCATCGCCAGAACGAAGACAAAGCTGTAGTTCAACGGATTGGATACGTGTTTGGCGTATTTTCCATTGGATTTCGCCAAGTAGGCATTGGTTGAACTGTAGCCGTCATCCGTCTGAGTTACGAATTCCGGATTGACGGCATCCGCGATGATCCCGTCGAGAATGACGAATTGGGTCGAAACACCGATTGGCTTGACCAGAAGAACGGCTCCGAAGAACACGAGCCCCAGCAGCACACCTCCAATTTTCCAGTTTAGTGTCATGATTTCACCTTTCCCCTAAACATTCAAAAAATCATATACATCATCTTGGAGTAATAACTGCATGATCTAGATCAAACCGCGCATGCATGAAGAATGTTGGGCAAACGCCGATGCGACAAGGCGGGATCATTCTGGTCCAACAAGCGCACGGATTACGCCGCTGGCCACAAGAAAAAGGCCGCCCCAAAATGGGACGGCCTTTCTTTCATTGTCTCTCGAAAGAGGATCAGGCTGTCAGAGCAGCCTGAGCTTTGGCGACGATCGCGCCGAACGCTTCCGGTTCGTGCACGGCCAGGTCGGCCAGAACTTTGCGGTCCACTTCGATACCAGCCAGGTTCAGGCCGTTGATGAAACGGGAATATGTCAGTGCTTCGTCATGCGAACGCACAGCAGCGTTGATACGCTGGATCCACAGCGCGCGGAAGTTGCGCTTGCGGTTCTTGCGGTCGCGGGTTGCGTACTGGTTGGCCTTGTCGACGGCCTGACGGGCAACCTTGAAGGTGCTCTTGCGGCGGCCATAGTAACCTTTGGCGGCCTTGATGACCTTCTTGTGACGGGCGTGAGTTACGGTTCCACCTTTAACGCGGGACATGTCTTAATCTCCTCTTAGCGGTCGTAGGGCATGTAGCCCTTGACGATCTTGGCGTCGGGGGCGGACAGGGTGGTGTTGCCACGGGCGTCGCGGATGAATTTCTTGGTCCGCTTGATCATGCCGTGCCGTTTGCCGGCCTGGCCAGCAAGGACCTTACCGGTCGCAGTCACCTTAAAGCGCTTTTTGGCGCTCGACTTGGTCTTCATCTTAGGCATTTCCGTCTCCTTTTTCGGGTTCGGTTTCAGACGCGACTCGGCATGCCATCTCGGCCGGTCACGCGATCAGAAGCGCCGTTTACGCAAGTTCGCCTATGCTGACAAGGGGGTTTGGACCAGAATCTGCGCTTTTTACAGCCCGGTCAGGCACCGGGGCGATATTGATCGCCCCGGTGGAAGGGTTCAGTGGCTGAATTTACGGATTTCGCCGCTCTTCAGACGCTCGGAGTAGGACGCCAGCTCCTGACGCACCACTTTCATCAGGAAGTAGAGCGCAAAGACGTTCACAACCGCCATCGCAAAGATCGCCGCATCCGAGAAGTCGATGACCGGGCCGAGATTGGCCGCCGCCCCGATGACAACGAAGATGCAGAAAATGACCTTGAACACCAGTTCCTTGGTGTGGCCCTCACCGAACAGATAGGTCCAGGCCTTGAGGCCGTAATAGGACCAGCTGATCATAGTCGAGAAGGCAAACAGGATCACCGCAACCGCCAGGATATACGGGAAGAAACCGAATGCGCTGCCGAAGGCGGCAGAGGTCAGGCTGACACCCGAGTTGCCGTCAACAGTGGCAATCGCCGTACCGGCCTCATTCAGCATGTAGTTGCCGGTTTCCGGGTCGATGATCAATTGCTGGGTGATGATGATGACCAGAGCGGTCATTGTGCAGATCACCACGGTGTCGATGAACGGTTCCAGCAAGGAAACGAAGCCTTCGGTGATCGGCTCCTTGGTCCGAACAGCCGAGTGTGCAATCGCTGCCGAGCCAACACCCGCTTCGTTCGAAAACGCCGCACGTTTGAAGCCTTGGATCAGCGCGCCGACCATGCCGCCTGCAACACCCAGACCGGTGAAGGCACCGGCGAAGATCTGGCCAAAGGCCCAGCCGATCATATCCGCATTCATCAGGATAATGACCAGAGCGGTCAGAACGTAGAGAACGCCCATGAACGGTACGACCTTTTCAGTCACCCGTGCGATGGACTTCAGGCCGCCGACGATGACCATGAAAACAACCGCTGCAAAGACCAGCCCTGTAATCCAGCCCGGATAATCGCCCACGATGCCCGCGATCTGCTGATGCGCCTGATTGGCCTGGAACATGTTGCCCCCACCCAGCGCGCCAAGGATACAGAAGATCGAGAACAAAACCGCAAGGATCTTGCCACCCGGCAAGCCCAATTCGTTGAACCCTTTGGACATATAGTACATCGGGCCACCCGAAACGGTGCCATCTTCGTACTCGTTGCGGTATTTCACACCCAGCGTACATTCGGTGAATTTCGACGCCATCCCCAGAAGACCCGCCAGGATCATCCAGAAGGTTGCACCCGGTCCGCCGATGCCGACGGCAACAGCGACACCCGCGATATTCCCCAGGCCGACTGTGCCCGAAAGCGCCGTGGCCAGAGCCTGAAAGTGGCTGACCTCGCCTGCATCGTTGGGGTCGGAATAGTCACCTTTGACAAGACTGATTGCGTGACTGAAGAACCGCATCTGCACAAAAGCAAAGTACAGAGTGAAGACCGTCGCTGCGATGACCAGCCACATCACGATCCACGGGAAGCTGGTCCCGGGGAATGGTGCGAAGATGAAGCTGACGAATGGGCCGGTCAGGTCAGCGAAAGCCTGGTTGATTTTTTCATCAAGCCCCGGAGCATCTTGCGCAAAGGCAGGGCTGGCGACAATAGCGGCGGCCGTTGAGGCGCCGAGTTGTTTAAGCATTCTCATTTTGTCCCTCCCTTCAGTTCACAACCGTGACCGGAACATCGGCATGCATCACAAGGTTCTGGGTCGAACTGCCGAAGATACGTTTCTTGATCCCGTCTGCCGAAGACCGGCCGACAACGATCTGCGAGCCGCCCATTTCCATTGTAATGGCGTTCAAGGTCTCCGCCACGTCGCCATGACGAACAACACCCTGCGCTTCGAAACCAGCCTCTCTGAGGGCCTCAACGGCAGGCGTCACGATACGCGACGTTGCCAGATCAACCTCTTCTTCCCTTCGCTTGTGACGCTGCGCGTTTTCTTCCGGTGTCTGAAAGGTGTAAGGGGACCATTCGATCACATAAGCGACCACCAGTTCACACGAGCCGATCAACCTTGCCAAATCCTTGGCAAAGGCAATCACGCGCTCACCGGTCTCTGTCCCGTCGAGTCCTATGACAATCTTTGTTGTCATGTCGTTCCTCCATTTTTTTCATTTGGCCGGGGCCCGTGCCCCCGGCAGGGCAGCCGGAACTTGGAACTTTCAATAAGACCGCCCTTTGGTAAGTATCAGGAATTTTCACTAGGAATTGGGGATTTTTTTGGCCTATACTCAGTGTAAATTATCGTTCTGCACTAAAAAAACAGGAAGATTTACTGATTAGTAGAGAATTGGACAATATCGATCAGCGCATCCTGCACGAGCTTGAGGCCAATGGCCGGCTCTCAATAGTTGAGCTTGCGGCGCGCGTAAACCTTACAAACACGCCCTGTTCGGAACGCGTGAAACGGCTGGAAAAGAACGGCTATATCAAGGGCTACAGCGCCATCGTCGACAAAGAGAGAATGGGGCTGGCCCTTCTGACCGTCGTACAGGTGTCGCTGACCGCAACGGCCGAGCAATCCCTGGATAAATTCAACGAGGCCGTACGCGATGTGCCGGAAATCGAAAGCTGCCTGATGGTGGCAGGGTCGTTCGATTACCTGCTGACTGTCCGCACCCGCGATATCGCGCATTTCCGGATGATACTGGGTGAGAAAATCAACAAGCTGCCCGGGATTCACCAAACCAGCTCTTTCACGGTCATGGAAGCCGTGAAAGAGCCTGTTGGCCAACGGGTGTCCGGGCTTTGATACCCGTTCTGATTATTCGGGATCCGTGCTGTAGATCAGTCGCTCGTCACACGGGGCCACGCGCAGAATGTTGGTCGTGCCCGGCACGTTGAACGGCACGCCGGCAGTGACGACGATCTGATCGGTCTCGGTTGCAAATCCCCCTGCCCTTGCGGCGCGCGCTGCGTTTACAACCGCGCTTTTGAACCGTTCAAGCTCGGGCGTCATGACGCAGTTGCAACCCCAGGTCAGGCAAAGCCTGCGCGCCGTTCCCATCAGCGACGTCATTGCGATAATCGGAACACCGGGACGTTCGCGCGCGGTCAATGCGGCTGTCGTGCCACTTTGCGTAAAACAGCAGATCGCCTTGATTTCGGTCTTCTCGGCTATTTCGCGCGCCGCGGCAACGATCCCATCCGCAACGGTGGTTCCCTTGGCGGTACGCGAGGCGGCGATGATCTGCGTATATGTCGGGTCGGCTTCGACTTCGATGGCAACCTTGTTCATCGTCTGCACCGCTTCGATCGGATAGGCACCGGCTGCCGATTCCGCGCTGAGCATGATGGCATCGGTGCCTTCGTAGATCGCCGTCGCAACGTCCGACACTTCGGCACGGGTCGGCATCGGGCTTTCGATCATGCTTTCCAGCATCTGGGTGGCGACGATGACGGGCTTGGCTGCCCCACGGCATTTTCGAACCAGGCGTTTCTGGATCGGAGGCACGGCAGATACAGGCAGTTCCACACCCAGGTCGCCGCGGGCCACCATGATCCCGTCCGACGCATCAAGGATGTCGTCAAACGCCTCTACTGCCGCAGGTTTTTCAATCTTGGACAGAATCGCCGCGCGGCCATCGGCCAGCGCGCGCGCCTCGAAAACGTCCTTGGCGCGCTGCACGAAGCTCAGCGCCAACCAGTCCACACCCAGTTGGCAGACAAACTCCAGATCATCTCGGTCCTTGGCCGACAAAGCCGCCAGCGGCAGCACCACGTCAGGAACGTTGACGCCCTTGCGGTTCGAGATCGTGCCACCCACCTCAACCACGCAATTTGCATAATCCTGTCCGCAGTCCTGAACGATCAGACGGATCTTGCCATCATTCACCAGCAGGCGCGCGCCCGGTTCCAGCGCCGCAAAGATCTCGGGATGCGGCAGGCAGACCCGGTTGACGTCGCCAGCATCAGTGTTGAGGTCGAGCCGGAAAGCTGCACCTTCTTCCAGTTCCTCGGCCTCGTTGGCAAAGACACCAACGCGCAGCTTGGGCCCCTGAAGGTCGGCCAGAATGGCAATCGGGCTGTCCAGGTCCTTTTCCACCTGCCGAATGATCTTGTGCCGTTCGCGGATCTCATCATGGCTGCCATGGCTCATGTTCAGACGAAAGACATCCGCACCAGCCTCGTGCAGGGCACGAATCGTGTCATAGTCATTTGACGCTGGCCCCAGCGTCGCCACGATTTTCACATTTCTCAGGCGTCGCATTAGCAAAGACCTCCTTACGTCATCTCAGGTTTGCGGATCAGCTTCCGCAAAATGTTACCGCAAACATCGTTTCGGTGCTTATTGCGCAATTCCCTTTTCAAAGCAACTGCCCTACACCTGCGGCAAACTAGATGACAGGCTCATGACATACACTCCGTTTTTCGTCCACGGTGCGGATCGCCCGTCGCGCTGGCTGATCACATGCGACCACGCAACCAATACTGTTCCCCCAGACGTAAATGGCGGCGACCTCGGTCTGCCGCGCGAGGATATGGAACGCCACATCGCCTATGATGTCGGCGCGTATGAGGTGTCGAAACACTTGGGTGAGATCCTGAACGCGCCGGTGATTGCCGCCAACTTCTCGCGGTTGGTCATCGACCCGAACCGGGGTGAAGACGATCCGACGCTGTTGATGAAGCTCTATGACGGGTCAATCATCCCGGGAAATCGCCATGCAGATGATGTCGAACGCGAACGTCGCCTGAATATGTGTTACCGCCCCTACCACGAGGCACTGGCACAAATGGCTGCCCTGCCCCATGCGGTGATCGTTTCGATGCATTCCTTCACCCGCCAACTGCGTGGTCGTGAACCGCGCCCATGGCATATTGGCGTGCTGCACACCTTGGACCAGCGGTTCTCACGCCCTCTGATCGAAAGGCTTCAGGCCGAGGATGATCTGTGCGTTGGCGTCAACGAGCCGTATACCGGAATACTGCCGGGGGATGCGATCGACAAACACTGTACCGCGTTCGGACGCCCAAACGCACTGATCGAGCTGCGCAACGACTTGATCGCAGACCATGCGGGGCAAAGGGAATGGGCCGAGCGATTGGCTCCAATCCTGGAAGATGCATTGGCAGCCAGCGACCTTTGACCGCAAGTCTTTCGTGTGCTTTACCGCGCATCACGCTGTTGTGAGCACGGCCTTCATTCCCCATATAAACTGGGAAAGGGGGTCATTATGACACGAGAGTTTTTGACGACGTTTTTTGGTTGGATGGCCGTGCTCAATATAGCGGTGCTTCTGTTTACCACCCTGATGGTTCTGCTATTGCAGGATTGGATTGCCGACATTCACGGCAGGATGTTTCGGATGGAACGCCCCGACGTGAAACGCGCCTATTTCAGGTATCTTGCGAACTACAAAATCCTGACGCTGGTTTTCTGCATCGTGCCGTGGCTGGCATTGAAACTGATGTGAAAAGGCGCTTCGGCACGTCTGATTCTTGTAACGGGTCCACTGGATTGTTAGGTCAGAAGCAACTCAATCGCCATCCGGAGCCACTTCATGGACAAGCAAACCGAAATTGAACTTCAGGCTGCCGCATTTCGCCGGTTGCAAAAGCACCTGATGGAAGACCGCACGGACGTTCAGAACATCGACATGATGAACCTCGCCGGGTTTTGCCGCAACTGTTTGTCGCGCTGGTATCAGGAAGCGGCAAACGAAAAGGGAATCGAACTGGGCAAGGATGAAGCCCGCGAGATTTTCTACGGCATGACGATGGACGAATGGAAATCCAAGTATCAAACCGAGGCTGGCCCCGAGAAACAGGCGGCTTTCAAGGTTGCGTTCGAAGAAAACGTCGGCAGAAAAGACTGACTGGGGTGCCCCTGTTGCGCGTTCACCACACCCATTTTGCGCGCAGTTTGCTTCCACAGTGCTTCCAGTTGAGTTTGCGCAATGCAAAGAGCCTCGCGTTATTCGATGCTAAGAGTTTGATATTTGGCTGTTATTTTTGGTTGCGGGAGTAGGATTTGAACCTACGACCTTCAGGTTATGAGCCTCATTGTCGTATGTTTGCTGTTATTTGCTAAGGTTATTTCTTGCATGATTTATCAATATGTTACCTATGCTTTAGCTTGTTGTAAGCATTCTCCACATTGTCCAAAATTGCTCTCCGGTGTAGCACCAGTGTAGCACCGTCAACTTTCGGTAGCACCAAAACACCTAAAGGATATACCGTGGCCAGTCACCGTTTGAACTTCACCAAAGCAGCCCTTTCGAAAGCCCCTGCCGCCAAGAAAGGATCACGGGACTACTACTATGACGAACGGGAAGCGGGATTGGTTTTGGCTGTGACGGCGGCAGGATCGAAGAGCTTTTACCTGTACAAACGGATCGAAGGGCGACCCGAACGCCTGTTGCTTGGCAAATTTCCTGACATGACCGTGGAACAGGCCCGCAAGGCGGCAGCAAAGGCCAAGGGCGGCATCGCGTCTGGGGCGAACCCTCAGAAAGAGAAAAAGGCCATTCGGGATGAAATGACCTTTGGGGCGCTTTTTACCGAATACATGGACAAGTATTCCAAGGTGCATAAGAAGTCGTGGATATATGACGAGCGGGAAGTAAACAAATATCTGTCGCATTGGTTCCGCAGAAAGATTTCCAGCATTGATCGGGCTGAGGTAGAAAGGCTTCATGCAAAGATCGGCAAGGACAACGGCTTGTATCAGGCCAACCGTTTGCTTGAACGTATTCGCTCCATATTCAACAAGGCCATTGAATGGGGGTGGAAGGGTGTGAACCCCGCTGTTGGTATCAAAAAGTTTCGGGAACAAAGCCGCGACAGATTCTTGCAGCCTGACGAACTGCCTCGCTTCTTTGAGGCATTGGCCAAGGAGCCCAACGAGGCCGCAAGAGATTTCTTTATGGTTTCCCTTCTGACAGGGGCACGAAAGTCAAACACGCTGGCAATGATGTGGAAAGAAATCAACTTCACATCGGCCACATGGCGGATCGAAGAAACCAAGAATGCAGACCCGTTGACGGTTCATCTCCCCCAACAGGCAGTTGAGTTGCTAATCGAACGAAAGCTCAAGTCAGACAGCCCCTACGTTTTTGAAGGCTCGGGCAAAAGCGGCCACCTTGCCGATCCCAAGAAAGCTTGGAGCCGGATCCTGAAAGAGGCAGGGATTGAAGACCTGCGCATTCATGACCTGCGTCGCACCTTGGGCAGCTATCAGGCGGCAACGGGGGCCAATGGATACATTATTGGTAAGTCTCTCGGGCATCGGTCCCAACAATCCACAGCAATCTACGCAAGGTTAAACCTAGACCCGGTCAGGGAGAGTGTGGACAAGGCGACAGAGTTGATGTTTTCAAAGTCTACCTAGGGCGGAAAGAGCCCTTTGCGACCTGACCATACGAACTTACTTGAAGGATACTTCCTCTTTCAGTTCCGCTTTATCGGGTACCCGAATATAAATTTGGGGCTGCTCATACAATATGCTGCCACGTTCAGAATCCACTAAATACAATGGCCAGGAACCGGTGACAGATGGTGCCCACCCCTTCGGTGGGGTCACGGTTGGTGGAATATTGTCATCGACTCCTATGTGGCCCTTTGTATGGCCGTATTCACGGCAGCTTCCACTGATATTGTCGCGAATTAGTGTTTTGCAGAACCGGCCAGATCCGCTGCCATTGCAGTCGCTTGGATCGCGGTACAATGTGAAATAAGCTAATTTGGCGGTTTCAATTTTTGAAGCCTTGGGAAATCCGCAGATTGGGTGGTCAAGCAGTTGTTCGATAAAGCGGATTATTGGCGGAAAACTTGCCGCCGTTTGAGTGCTTAACGCAATAAGCATCAGTAGTGCCATTGGCCAAATTATCTGTTTCATACTCAGACAGTTACCCTTTGAGATGGATATCAGGACAATAATCCAAGACTACCGAAGGGCAATCTTCCTTACAATCCAAAGTCGGTTTTGTCCGCACAGTCGACGTTGGAATACCTGATGAGCGACCAAACAATGCGGATGACAGCTTTTAGAGCCCAGTGTACGCCCCCTGAGAATTGGCTTGTCCGTTTCAATTTCGCAGTTTGGTTGAATTCTTCGTTGGTAAGAACGATGTTTATTGGATGGAATATATAATCCCACCCGCCGTACTCATTCTACTGCTGCGTTTTGGTTTTCCTGCCCTAATCACTTGGTTTTTCGAGCGTTTTGTCGAATCTCGGGCTGAGATAGCAAGACAGCAGAAACGCCTGACTACTGAGGGCGTGAAAGAAACATCTAATGCTCAGAAGATCGCGGCAACACGCGGAAACTTGGACAAAATAATATAGCGGTTGGACGACACAAATGGCAGCTTTGCCCGCATAGCCGCTGTCCACGGCTCCAAATCACTACATCTTTGATTCAAAGCCCGCTTCCTGTGCATTGTCGCCGACGTTGAGGCCCAGTCCTGCGCTAGCAGCGAACGACTGATGTGTAGCCTTCCTGCTAGAACCAACCAAGGCTGAGCTGTTCGCATTCACCAAAGACCTACTAATTCAGGAAAGATCGCTTCAGGCAGACCACCCCTAGTTTCACCGTCTGCACTGTCAGTCCTGTCAGCCTCTGGCGTTTGACTTGGTTTTCCTGAACAAGCGGCATAATGGAACAGGCTGACAACACCCTCCCCGACATCGAAGCAAGACCAACTGCACCGTGGCAGCGCCTCATGGTGGGCCACGGTTTCCTGTCTGAGTTACACCGCCTCTACGATGCCCGGTTCATGCTTGAACTTGAGATGCTGATGGGACCCAAAGCCAATGTTGACGAACTGCGCAAAGGGGTTGAGGCAGCGGCGCGAGCCTACGTCCGCGAACGCCGCAAAATGCGCCGACGCAAACCGGGGGCAATGGAATACCGCCGCCTGTCCGCATTGTCTGCCAAGCTTGAGCCGGTACTAGTGGACCTTGCCCGTGTGCAGGCTTCACCAAACTGTTCCGGGAAACTGGCCGACGCGCTGGAAAAACAAGCCCGATCAGCCGACCCAAGCGCCGCCGGAATTGCAAACCTGATCGAAGGTGCATTTGGCCCCGGCGATCCTGTCGGCCATGTCGCGGCGTTTCTCGAACTGTTGCATAAGGCGACCGCAGAAACGGTTGCTTTGGGCGAGCATGACACCCCAAGCAGCTATCATGAGGCCGATCTGGATCGTTGGTCGCGCAGGCCGAAGAAAACCGAAAGCCAGCCGATTGCGGCGTTAGCCCGCGCCTTTCGCCCCTATTGGGAGCGCAACGCCATGCGCCCCTTTAATGCGGGCCGCTACGATCCGGCCACAAAGCAAAACAAAGCAACGGCTGTAGATGTGATTCATTTGATCGGCCAAAAACTTGATCCGGACCTGACGCGCGCGCGTGTGGTCACGGTAATGCGGGTGATATAGACATATTTTCGCCACATTACGTGGCAGTTAACCGGCATGTTTTCCTATGTAGGAAGCAGTTTTTCTTTCCTGCTTCACGCGTTTCGGCCTGCCCAATCGCTCTCTAGGTTTCCCTTCATCGATCTAAATTGATGGAGGTTATCATGATCGCAAAACAGGCAGACACCCTGCTCAAACCCGAGCAAGTCGCGGAACGCCTCGGCGTGTCCACAACCACCCTTGCCACATGGCGTTGCACCAAACGCTACCCGCTGGCTTATGTCAAAGTTGGCCGCTTGGTCCGCTATCGCATGGGAGATGTAGAAGCGTTCGAGATCGCGCGTCTTCAGGAGGTGGTTGCAAATGACTGGTAGTTGGAAGCCTATCGAATTCGCGGCCATTGCTGAACTGGCCCGGATCAATCTGCATAGCCTTCTGGCCGAATGGTTGCCGGATGGCCGGATCATTGGCCGCGAATGGGTGGCGCTGAACCCCACCCGTGCAGATCGCTCGCGGGGTTCGTTTCGGATCAATCTCGACAGCGGGTTGTGGGCAGACTTTGCCACAGATGACAAAGGCGGGGATGCCATCAGCCTCTTTGCCTATCTGAACGGGGTCCAGCAAGGACAGGCCGCGCGTGCACTGGCGCAACGTCTGGGGGTGCAGGCATGAGCGCGCTGCCCGACCTTCGCCACCCGACAGCCGGTGTCGCTGACACTCAGCATGTTTATCGCAGCAGAACGGGTGCGCCTGTGCTCGTCGCCAATCGCTATGAGGGCAACGGCAGGGGCAAGTTCTTTCTGCCCTACGACGTGACCAAGGACGCATGGAAAGCACCCCAGTTGCGCCCGGTCTATCATCTGGACCGGATCGCCCAGGCGAACCCGGATCAGCCGGTGATCTGGGTTGAAGGGGAGAAGTGTGCCGATGTTCTGACGGGCTTGGGGTATCTAGCCTCTACCAGCTTTGGCGGCAGCAAGGCGCTGGCAAAAACTGACCTGTCACCGCTGGCAGGCCGTACTGTCATTATCTGGCCTGACCACGATGAGCCGGGACAGAGCTATGCCGCCAAACTGGCCGAAGAGCTCGTTACATTACATAGGGCGACACCTCTGATCCTTCCGATCAGTGACGCACTGATTCAAGCGCATGATTCATCGAGTCTGATCCCTAAACCAATACATAGGGGCTGGGACGTGGCCGACGCCATTGCCGCAGGTTGGGGACTAGGCGAGATTGACGCCCTGATAAACAGCGTTGCGTGTGATTTGCCGGATGCAACTGCCGCCTACCTTACAAGTAAGGTTCGGCCTGCCGCCAATGACCCGCATCCCCCTATGTATCATAAGGAAAACCCCGACCCGTATACGTTACCTATACATAGGGATGAACCTGCACCTATACGTAACGATAGCAGTGCGGCGCTGGTGGATGGGCTTGAGCTTTGGAACACGCCGCAGGGTGAGCCCTATGTAACGTTACGGGCCAAGGGTCACTTTGAGCACTGGCCTGTCGGATCATCGACCTTCCGCAACTATCTGGCCTATGCCCATTACAAGGCCGAAGGCAAAGCGCCCTCCAATGCCGCGCTGGATGACAAACGCCGGATGCTGGAAGGGGTGGCGCGGTTCGAAGGCGAGACCTATCCGGTGTCCAGCCGCATCGCCTCGATCGGGCGCACGGTCTATCTCGACCTTGGCGACACCGATTGGCAGGCTGTGGCGATCACGTCCGAGGGCTGGCAGGTGGTCAGCCACCCGCCCGCGCGGTTTCGACGCTCACCAGCCATGCAGGCGTTGCCAGTGCCGGAACGGCATGAGAATGGCATCGAGTTTCTGCGCGATTTTCTGAATGTCGACAGCGAAGATGATTTCCGCATGCTGGTGGCATGGGTTCTGGGATGTTTCCACCCCAAAGGCCCCTACCCTATCCTGATCCTGTCAGGTGAACAGGGCAGCGCCAAAAGCACCACCGCGCAAACCCTGCGCGATCTGATTGACCCGGCCAGCCCAAGCACGCGCAGCACGCCCAATTCCGAACAGGATTTGGTGATTGCTGCCATGCACAACCACGTTCTGAGCTTTGACAATCTCTCGACCATCCGCCCAATGATGGCAGATGCGTTCTGCCGGATTGCTACGGGTGGCGGATTTGGTACCCGCAAGCTGCACACTGACAGCGACGAGGTATTGTTCAACGCGACGCGGCCCTGTTTGCTGAACGGTATTCCCGATCTGGCGGCGCGACCTGATCTGGCGGATCGCGCCATTGGCGTTCATCTGCCGGTGATCCCACCCGGTAGGCGCAAAACCTTGGGCGCGTTTAACCGCGATTTTGCCAAGGCCAAGCCCTATATTCTGGGCGCTCTGTTGGACGCGGTGTCCTGCGCCTTGGGCCGGATTGACTCAGTGAGCCTCTCAGAAGCCCCTAGGATGGCAGACTTCGCTAAATGGGTGGTTGCTGCCGAAGGCTCCCTTGGATGGTCTCAGGGCGCGTTTCTGGACTCCTACGCGGCCAATCGCGCGCGCAGTGACCAAGCCGCTGTTGAGGCCAACCCGGTCGCGCTGGCGATCCTTTCATTAATGGAAGGGCGGCAGCATTGGAGCGGCACCGCAACCGAGCTGAAGCAAACCTTGCGGGATCGTTTCCCGGCACTGACAGAGGACAGCCACAGTTTTCCGCGCAACGAGGCACGGTTTGGCGCGGCGCTGCGACGGGTACAACCTGTCTTGCGGCGACAGGGCGTGAACATCGCGTTCAGCCGTGAAGGAAAGGCCGGGATGCGGGTGATTGAATTGAGCAATCGCTGAAAGTTCGCTCAACAATTTTTTGGCTAACGCGCTCGATTCCTTGGGTCGGGCGTTTTTTGTTTGTGCTTGCCGTTGCGGATGCCGGGGGTGGGCTCGCGTCTGCTACGCGGACAAAGCCGCCATCGGATTCCCGACACGCGATGTAAACCACGCCGAGTTGTGAAAACTCTGAAGATTAAAATATCGGTTCCGCCAAGCTGCCGAGTCTTACCAGTCCGACACTCGGACGTTCCGAAACGAAACAGAGACATTGTCCGTGGCAGGGATATCCTTGGCGCCAAATAGACCATATCTGAATTGCACTTCACCACCTTCGGTAATGTTGGGTCTGCCGGTTGAGTCCGAGATCACCTCACCGTTGCATTCGACGACAAAAACACCGGGGGTCTGATCCTTGAGGGATTTGCGTGGCGTTGAATCGTATTGGATGCGCACTGAGACCTTGTGCCATTCTCCGAAATCCTCCGCGGAAATGCAGTCCTTGGCGCGGAACGTGTAGCCATCGTTGTTCAGTTCGAAACCATAAAGCATATCGGTGCCAGTCTCGAATTGGCCGGCGGTCAACCGCGCGTTGAGTGCATTGTAGCTAAAGTCTTCCGGAATGAGGATTTCCCACTCGTACAAACGCCGATCTCCGGCTCTCGACGTGGATGTCTCAAAGTACTCGATCCTGTTCCGTGAGCGTCCGCAATCGGAGGTGCTGATCTGCAATTCGTCGGAGAAGTATTCAAGGTCGCTGCACTCGCCCGGACGTAGCTGAAATGTTTCACTTCCGTCGGATTGGCGAAGGGGCGCATTCTCGCGCGGCGTGCTGAGGTCAAAGCTATTGGCAATTGCAGGACTGGAGATGGCTACTGCTGCAATGATTGCGAGAATCCGAGGCGGAGCAATCGCCCGCGCCGTTCCGAACAAGGGAAGTCTCGCTATTCTCGCCGAGCATTTCATAAGCTATTCTCCATCTAGGGAGAGGTTGGTGCCCCTCCCAGTTTCTGAAGGGCGTCTTTTGGAATATGGACCTGACGCCCGTGGGTGATAGTCCAACTGGAGGGCGAGATACTGCGTTTTGCCAAACGAAATAACTTGAAATCTTCTGAAATCCGCCTTGGAATGGTGAAGGTCGATCCGGCCACCGGACGGATTTACGACTTGGAGGGAAATGAAGCCGAGCTGCGGCACCAGTCCCGTGAAGTGCTCAAGGCATTGGCGGAAAACCAAGGCAGGACAGTATCGCGCGAAGCGCTGATCGACGAGGTCTGGTCGGGCCGAGCCGTTGCAGCCGACAGCGTTGCGCAATGCATTGCCGAGATTCGGCGTGTCGTGGGCGATTCTGAAAAACGCCTTGTCGAGACTGTTCCGCGTCAAGGTTACAGGCTAATTCTGCCCGTCCCGGACGCCGCAAACGTGGGATTGCTGAATCTACCTATTTCCTTACTGTTGGTGGCCGTTTTAATGCTTGCAGCACTGATCGGCGCCTATGTTTTGGCGCGCTCTGACGACACGGTCCATGCACCTGTGGTTGCGGTGCTGCCCTTCGAAGATTTCTCCTTTGCACCACACACTGGTTTCTTGAGTGACGCCATAAGCGAGAACATTATAACTGCATTGGCGCGGTTTCCGCAGATGACCGTCATCTCCCGCCGCTCCAGTTTCCAGTTTCGCGATTCGCCGCAAGGGATTGCAGAAATCACTGAGGCGCTTGGAGCCGATTTTGTTCTTGAAGGAAGCCAGCAGTACAACGGCTCTCGATTAAAGATCACAGCCCAACTGATCGAGGGTGCCACAGAGGCTCATATCTGGGCGGACGAGATTGACGTTCCTCTAAGTGCGATGCTGGAGGCCAACAGTGAAATCAGCCGAAAGATTGCCCTGGCCGTTGGGACAAGTGTGATTGACACCGCCGAGGCCAGCATGACCTCCGGGGATGTCAGCGCCCTAATGATCTCTAATGCGGCACAAAGCCGGATCATGCGCAGCTTTACCCGCGAAAACCTCCTGACCAATATCGAGGAACAGGAGAAATCCATACGGAACTATCCCGACTCTGCGTGGGGGTTTTTGGGCCAAGCCCTGTCGTTGCGTATCGGCCTCCATTACGGATGGGTCGACGGCGATGAGTCGGCACTTCGTGAACGGATGTACAATCTGGCCCGTCGTGGCGTCGAGCTCGATCCAAACAATTTCCTCGCTTACCATGCCCTCGGACGGGCGCTGATGTTCAATGGCGAAGTCGAAGACGCGCAACGTGCCTTTCAGCGTGGGATCGAATTGAACCCTTCGTCGACGATCGTTGGCAATGGGCTCGCGGTTTCTCAAATATACATGGGCAAGACGGACGAGGCCTTGCAGACACTTGCAAATCTCGAACGCATTGATCCGCTCAAGCACTTTGACTTGCAATGGAACAAGGCCTGGGCGCTTTGGCAGAAAGGAGAGTGCGACAAGGCCCTGGACGCATTCAAGTCAGTGCCCTCAATGCCAACCGCGGCCAATAAGCTCCTCGCGGCCATCCACCATTGCGTTGGCGACGAAAACGCTGCGGCACTAGCGATGGCCAACTACCTTTCAGAGAACCCGGACTGGACCGTCGCGCGGGTAAGAGACATGGAAACCAGGATGTGGAATGCCTCCGGCGCTCTGGAACGCTGGCTTACCGCCATGGAAGAGGCCGGGATGCCTCACGGCTGAACTTGTCTCGCCGTAAGGGCGAATCTCTTTGGGACGGAATAATGCGCACTAAGGGCTCCAAGCTGACCTTCAAGGGATACAGACGGCAAACTTTCTATTGGCTGACGGTGCTGACAGCACTGACGGTGGACGCGCGTTAGTTTTCTTTGTTTGGTAAGGTTCGGCGTCAGCGACTGTCGGTGTCGCTACGTTGAGGTATTTGAAGTTTGCCCCACAGCGTAGCACCGTTGTAGCACCGAGGCCAAACGTCCCAAACGCCAAGAGCGCCCCTTGGGGCGCTAGTGTGTTGTAATCATGCAGGTATTTTTGGTTGCGGGAGTAGGATTTGAACCTACGACCTTCAGGTTATGAGCCTGACGAGCTACCGGGCTGCTCCATCCCGCGACACTTTGGTGGTCTACCGCCTATTCGGCTACTTGAGACCGTTTTTCGGCCTGTTGCTTACGCTACTTGAGGCCGGGGTCGAATGAGTTCGATATCGTAAGAGAGAATTTTGATTGTGGGCTTTTTCTAGGTTTGGCGGTGACCTACTCTCCCGGGGCTTGAGCCCAAGTACCATTGGCGCGGCAGTGCTTAACTTCCGGGTTCGGGATGGGACCGGGTGTTTCACTTGCGCTATGACCACCAAACCGAGGAAAAGCCCCCGTCGCTCTTTTTGCTTTGCAAAAAGGCGACGCGCGGGAGGCAGCGTATTCGCTTGCGAATGCGCGTTCCCGCACGGTTATTATGTCAATCAACAGTGTCGCTTGGCGCGACACAGCCATCCTTGGTCCAAGGTGTGTATGTTTTTGATTTGTCTTTCTGTTACTGGATCAAATCAAGCCTATCGGGCGATTAGTACCGGTCAACTGAACGCATTGCTGCGCTTACATCTCCGGCCTATTGACGTGGTGGTCTTCCACGGCCCTCAGGGAGACCTTGTTTTGAGGGGGGCTTCCCGCTTAGATGCCTTCAGCGGTTATCCTGTCCGATCATAGCTACCCAGCACTGCCGTTGGCACGACAACTGGTCCACCAGTGGATCGTTCACCCCGGTCCTCTCGTACTAGGGGCAACTCCTCTCAAGTCTCCTACACCCACGGCAGATAGGGACCGAACTGTCTCACGACGTTCTAAACCCAGCTCACGTACCTCTTTAAACGGCGAACAGCCGTACCCTTGGGACCTGCTCCAGCCCCAGGATGAGATGAGCCGACATCGAGGTGCCAAACACTGCCGTCGATATGGACTCTTGGGCAGTATCAGCCTGTTATCCCCGGCGTACCTTTTATCCGTTGAGCGATGGCCCTTCCACTCGGGACCACCGGATCACTATGGCCGTCTTTCGACTCTGCTCGACTTGTCAGTCTCGCAGTCAGGCTGGCTTCTGCCATTGCACTCAACGAGCGATTTCCGACCGCTCTGAGCCAACCTTCGCGCGCCTCCGTTACGCTTTAGGAGGCGACCGCCCCAGTCAAACTACCCGCCACGCAGGGTCCCGGATCCGGATAACGGACCGCGGTTAGACATCAAGAGTGCGAAGGGTGGTATCTCAAGGGAGGCTCCACAAGAACTGGCGTTCCTGCTTCAAAGCCTACCACCTATCCTGCACATCACAATCCTGATGCCAGTGCGAAGCTGTAGTAAAGGTGCACGGGGTCTTTCCGTCTAACCGCGGGAAGCCTGCATCTTGACAGGCAATTCAATTTCGCTGAGTCGATGTTGGAGACAGCGGGGAAGTCGTTACGCCATTCGTGCAGGTCGGAACTTACCCGACAAGGAATTTCGCTACCTTAGGACCGTTATAGTTACGGCCGCCGTTTACCTGGGCTTCAATTCAAGGCTCTCACCTCTCCTTTTAACCTTCAGGCACCGGGCAGGCGTCAGACCCTATACGTCGTCTTGCGACTTCGCAGAGCCCTGTGTTTTTAATAAACAGTCGCCACCCCCTGGTTTGTGCCCCCAGCCCCTAGTTGCCTAGGAACCGGGCCTCCTTCTCGCGAACTTACGGAGGTATTTTGCCGAGTTCCTTCAACATCGTTCTCTCAAGCGCCTTGGTATGCTCTACCAGTCCACCTGTGTCGGTTTAGGGTACGGTCTGATGGAGGGCTATTTCCAGGAACCACTCAGCAGCCCAATCAATCCGATAAGATTGAACTACACCTGTGATCCGTCACATCCTCCTGGCCTAGGAATATTAACCTAGTTCCCATCGCCTACGCCTTTCGGCCTCGGCTTAGGGGCCGGCTTACCCTGCTCAGATTAGCTTTAAGCAGGAACCCTTGGACTTTCGGCGAGAGTGTCTCTCACACTCTTTGTCGCTACTCATGTCATCATTCTCACTAGTGATCTCTCCACCGGATCGCTCACGCGCCGGCTTCATCGAAAGCCTCTCTCCTCCAATACGCCCGAAGACGTGAAGGAGGAATGAGACTATGTCACACTACGCTCTGCTACCATGCCTTACGGCATCCTAAGCTTCGGCTCATGGCTTGAGCCCCGTTACATCTTCGCCGCAGGACAACTTGTTTAGACCAGTGAGCTGTTACGCTATCTTTAAAGGATGGCTGCTTCTAAGCCAACCTCCTGGTTGTTTTGGTCGTCCCACCTGCTTTCCCACTTAGCCATGAATTGGGGGCCTTAGCTGTAGGTCAGGGTTGTTTCCCTCTCCACTACGGACGTTAGCATCCGCAGTGTGTCTGCCATCTAGTACTCCCGGGTATTCGGAGTTTGGTTAGGATCAGTAAGCCTGTGGGGCCCCATTACCCATCCAGTGCTCTACCCCCCGGGGTATTCGGATGACGCTCTACCTAAATAGATTTCGCAGAGAACCAGCTATCTCCGAGTTTGATTGGCCTTTCACCCCTAGGCACAGCTCATCCCGATCCTTTTCAACGGATGTGGGTTCGGTCCTCCAGTAAGTGTTACCTTACCTTCAACCTGGCCATGCCTAGATCACTCGGTTTCGGGTCTGATCCCACGAACTCATGCGCCCTATTAAGACTCGCTTTCGCTACGCCTACACCTAACGGCTTAAGCTTGCTCGTGAGACCAAGTCGATGACCCATTATACAAAAGGTACGCCGTCACCCCGCAAGGGGGCTCCGACTGATTGTAGGCGTTCGGTTTCAGGTACTGTTTCACTCCCCTCGTCGGGGTGCTTTT